>DASPJL010000134.1:0-46983 GCA_035628645.1 Cytophagales bacterium
TGCCAATACTCAAAAAGCGCCGAAAAAGAGTGCAAAAAGCACTAAAGAGGACGAAGAAGAATCCGAGTAATACTTCATAGTTTTATTAGAAAAAGCCCTTTTCAGGGCTTTTTTTATTTAAATTGAAAGGTATTTCTTAAAACTTTTTTGAGCAATACATAAATATTTATATGTTTGCACCTCATTTGACGGTAGCGTGGCCGAGCGGCTAGGCAGAGGTCTGCAAAACCTTGTACAGCGGTTCAAATCCGCTCGCTACCTCTCTTAAAGTTCCTAACCTTATTGAGCAATCAATAAGGTTATTTTTTTGTCATTCCTTAGGTTTCGTAGGGCTCCGGGATTACATGGGGTCAAGCGGATCAACGGGGAAGATGCGTTTCTCAGCTTAAATATTGAATAGTATGAATAGATAAGTACACACCTTAAAATAATACCAATTGTGCCTACACCGAAGGAAGAGCGAACCTACAGCGAACCTATAGCGAACCTAGAAACTTCCAGGAAAGCGGTTTAAAAATTAGAATAATACAAAAAACGCTATTTGTCTCGTAAAAAAATAAAAATCTGGTTGGCCAAGATTTTATCGATTATTCCAATTTACCCTTCACTTTCCGATTGATCCGATTTCAGGAAGCACTACCTCAGAAAAAAGAGCAGTTCACCTTAAAACTTATTCTAAAAATTTCGTTAAAGAGCTAAGTTACTTGAACAAAAAAATCCATATAAAAATGAGCATCAAGAAAGCATACCTAAACGAGGATGAATACGCGAATTCCATGTGGCAACTAAAAAACAAATTTATACAGATGAAAAACGTCCTGATGTTTTATGACGATGCAATACTTATTGATCTCGTAAGAATAAGTCTTGAAGATAAAGGTATTGATGTTTTTGGCTTTTCAAATACCAAAAATATCATAAATCAAGTCAAGCAATATGATCCATTGGCAGTAATACTCGACTTAAATATTGCCGTGGAAATAGGGAAAGAAACTATTAACTCGCTTAAAGCATTTAATATTCCTACCGTTATTTTTTCTTCAGATCTAAACGGACGAAAGAACGCTGAAAAGGCAGGAATCGATTTCTTTGTGAAAAAATCTTCTTATGGTTTTGAAGAATTAGAAAAAGTGATTGAAAAGATTTTGGAAAAGGAAAAGATGGCCGTTTAAATAGAATTTTATTTAAGCAAGCTATATCAATGCGTTCTTGTGTCGACTTTAGTTAATAATTTAAAAACGTCAACCTGTCAATTGTTATTTAGAGGAGTTATTTAGCATATTGTATTCTTCAAAGACCGCTTTTAATGCATGGATCTCTTCTTCAGAAGCGCTCGTTGAATACAAATAGCTGTATATGTCTTCATAGGAATATTTAACAAACTTTCTTTTTGTTATTTTTTTTGCCAGGTCTCCAATACTGTCTTTTCTGGTAATTTGCGCTTGTAAATACTCTTTAAAACTCATATTATTTTAATTTCTAGTGTTAGAAAAACAGGCCTGTAAAGTTACTTGTTCTGCGACGCTTAATTAATACTTTTTTAAGATTTATCCAAAAGTAAAGAGAAGAAGATTATAATTAATGGTATTCTCTCTCTCTTTTAATAACTTTAACGCCAATAAAAACCAAACTAATAACATATGTCTTCCTATAGTGAAATTTTTAATCGTAATCGCAAGTGGGTGGAAGAGAAACTTCTTTCAGATAAAGAATATTTCGATAAGCTAGCCCAAGACCAGAAACCTGACTATTTATATATAGGCTGTTCTGACAGTAGGGTTCCTGCAAACGAAATCTCCGGTTTGGAACCAGGAGAGCTTTTTGTACATCGTAACATCGCCAACGTTGTAAACAATATAGACCTAAATGTGATGTCTGTAATTGATTACGCCGTTGTGCAGTTAAAAGTAAAGCATATTATTGTCTGCGGTCATTACAATTGCGGAGGAGTAAAGGCGGCTATGCAGTCCGTGGATTTAGGACTTCTGAACCCCTGGCTTAGGAATATAAGGGATGTATACAGAATTCACAAAGAAGAACTTGATGCTATTAAAGATGATAACCTTCGTTACGATCGCCTGGTTGAAATAAACGTGATAGAGCAATGTATTAATGTAATTAAGACTGCATCAGTACAATTATCTTATATCAACTCAGGATATCCAATTGTTCATGGATGGGTGTTTGATTTTCGAAATGGATTATTAAAAGATCTTAATCTAGATTTCAATAAGGCATTATCTGACATTCAGCAAATTTATAATCTGACGGGAAAAGACCTGGAATACAAACCTAAGAATAGTTAAACCATTTTTCAATAAAGTAATACTAGGGAGATGTGAACTCCCTACTTTTTTCTTTTTCTAACAGAAAAATACTGGTATACCCCTGCTGAAAGAATAGCCAATATCAGAAACGAATAAAATAAATAATAACTTCCCTTTTCACCGTTAATGGATCTTCCTGTAAAGTAAATAACTCCTGCAAAAATAAAACATCCTACAATAACCAGCAGCACAGTTCTACATCCCATTCCTGTTTGACCTGTTTCGATATCTGATTTCTCCTGCATTTTATATTTTCTAAAAATTAATCAATTGCAATTTTTAATTCCTTTTAATGAAAAGCAAATTGACCTTATTGTCTCCTCGCCAACTTTAAAAAATTGTTGATTTTAATAAGGATTTTTTTTAAAAATACCAATAAATACGGATTGATGGATATGAACATTTGTATTAACCTTTGAATACATTTATTGTACACATATTAACCTATTTTTTTATGGCCACTACAGCTTTAGGACCCACATTAGCTGGAGGTTTGCAGCCTATCGTTAAAAACGGTTATGAGTTAATTTATTACCCCGACGTTAATAACGATGCACTTCAGAGAGAAGGCAAGCCCCCTGTATTTTACTGGCTACCCAATTACGTTCATTTGGCACGTAAGGATGGCAGAGAAGATGGCGATCTTATGATTAATGTCATTCGTTTTGCAGGAGTGCAAAGTGAAGATACTAACGTAGGTGTTACAGGTAAAGAGGAAGTGGCAGGAGGTGTATTAGCCTTCACGGTAACTTCTGCTCCTCCGGATCATGTACTTAAGGATTCCCAAAATCAGATAATTCAAATGTTTCAGGGTAAACCTGACTTTTTCTGGGGAATCCGTTCTAATCAACAGCCAATTTTCAGGCCTGTTTTAATTCTTTCCAATATTACAGCAGTTTCCAATCTTTCGCCGGCAGCAGACGGATCTGTTCCTGTTCCGACTCCAACCAATCAGCCGGGAACTTCGCCATCCAATAATGGCAATCTTCCCAGAACTTTCAGAAGAATGCCTGTACCTCCGATGATTACCCAAAAAGGGTTTTCTCATAAAAGTTTTGGTAAAACCAGGGATGCTAATCTGGATATGTGGTATTGGAACATGCAGGGACAGGGTAATGGTTCAATAGACCCAATGGGGCAAAATGCATACTCCGCGTTAGTTGGTTCATACCCCACAGCAATTATATGGGCTGCTTTCCATGGTTCATATACTCCAATATTTGTTCAACAAGCCTTAAAAATTAAATTCTGGGTTCCGGTAATTGAAATTACCATTCGTGGAAACTGGGACAAGGTTTTTCAACACTTCTCCGCGGCTGCCTCAGGCAGATACTTATGGTTTTCAGGAGATGTAAAAGCTGAGTTTAACAATATGAGGGTAAGCGGTGAGATAGAAGTTGAAGTAAAAATAGATACTACCATACCCGGAAGTGATCAGATCTCAAAATATGTAGATGAAAAGACAAATCTCGTTTTTGAAAAGTTCATGGAGCAGGCAAAGAAGATGATTTTTGATCCTCCTCAACCACAGGTTGAAGCTGCACAGGCATCTTCAGGTAGCGGGTTGTTTGGCATATGGGGCGCTGGGTTTGCGCTGAAATATCGCAGGGATGAGACAAAACTGGATCTCTACTATCATGAAAAGAGGCAAATGTCTTATTTGCAAGACCATACAATTTCAAGTTCTCTCGAAGGATTGAATGAAGAAATCCAGAATAATCCTGAATCTGAGAAAAAATACTTTCAAACTATATACATGGACGATTGGCCAAGAAAACTTGGTCGAATTGTAAAGCCTATTGCCAACTGGCCTAAACCGGAACTAAATTGGGCAGGAGAACCGGTAGCATTTTTAGATGCACAAATCGGTTATCCCAATACGAATGGAGAGTTGATGTGGACCGGCAAGACGTTCCAAAAAAGTGATCCGGCAGACATTTCCTGGAACTTGGGTATGACTCAGAAATTTCAGGAAGATGTAGAAAGCCCACCTGATGGATGGAAACCGGATATAACTTTTATAAAACGTACGGTTCATATGCTTGAACCACCAGACCCAGTTGAAAATCCTTATGTCCGCGTTCAGATTGAAGACAATGAAATTGAATTGGATAAAGGCGAAAATGGTACTGCAACAAATGATGTAGCTATAGAAGTGAGGGCAGACGAAGCAGGCAGAATACGATTAGGTCCGATAAACTTAAATGTTGAACTGGAAAATAATAAACAAATAGTTGAAGTAACCTTCCAGGCAACAGAAGAGTCTGGAAAAGCGCTTGAACGTTTTGTTCCGGTTAAATTTTCATTCAACTATGAAGATCAGGAAACCCCTCGCTTCTGGTCTGTATTTACTTCAGATGATTCCGTCCGCTCTTTTTACAGTTATAAAGTGCGTGTAATTGTAAAAGGCAGTCTCTTTACAAAGGGTATGGAATGGGAAAGTCAATGGATCAGTAGCTTGGGAAATGGACCGTTAATGCTTTCAGTACCAACCCCTGAAGACGAAGGTGTAATCGTAAAAAGGGAATACAAGAAACCTGTGGCTTATGTTCCAGCCGTTAGCCCAATCTCTCAACCTGCTTCCGGTGGAGTTCCTCCGTCAGGCCCCAGGGCTAAATCAGGAAAAACTGCTAAAGAAATAGTTGAAGGGTTTACTGAATTTAATAAACGTACTGTTACGGGATCAACTTCAAAAAGTGTAGAGCCTAAAAAACGGTCTCCAATGCCACCTCAGGAAAAAAGAACCAAAGTAGTACCACAAACAGAGTGGCCTGAGTCAGAGGAAGCCGTGGAGCATTCGAGTTATAAAGAAGTGTAAATTTTAAATTCTAATTACCATGCTTACGAGTACTTTATATTCAAAAGTTGCTCTAGACTGGTATGAGGAAAAGGAATTAATGACAAGTAAGGGCTTAATTGTACCTTGTCTTGTCATTAATTCTACTCACACTTCCATTTTAGGCATTCCTTTGATTCCTTTTGCTATAAAACCTTTTTGTAGTTCCTTTTATTTAAAAAACAATTATCAGCCTGGAATAGCATTTTCTAAGGAATTGGTGCAACGAGGTGATCTCGATCTGGAATTATCTCTTAAACTACCTGAGGAAACAGGAATAAATACTGTTTTTTTTCATCAGGCAACTATAAGTTTGATTAACAAATCCACCCAAAAGGTATTGGGGACAAGTAAAATTGGCGCGGGAAATTCACCTTCTTTTTCCATCTCTGCTTTACTGGATGAGAATTCCTGTGATCATTATTACAGAATAATCAGGGGAGTACCATCCGCTTTACATGTTTTGGTTCAAATGAAATTTTATGTTCCCAAGCAAAATGAATTGAAGACTATAGAAAGCATACAGCCTCTTTCAAAGATTATTCAGCTTAGCGGAATTAGCAGAGGGATGTTACTAAATCACTTGAAGATCAAGTATTATGATACCGACGCAAAAGGTTTCATAGATGCTCCTTCCAGACAACAAATCAACCCTCTAATAAAAAGAAAAAACAAAATAACAGAGCCTTTATTTATTGCTAAAAGCAATGTCGTAGCGACCAATAATGCCATATTACAGCCTGTTACATATTTGTCGGCAGGAAGCCTTGTCAATAGTCCTTTTGTAAATTTTACTGCTTTAGCGGTAAGCAAACTGGAAAACATTTCCTTGGTAAGTATAGTGGAAAGCTTGCCTGTGGTTGAAAGTGAAGAAAGAAAATGGTATAAGGACAATAAAGATCCTGATCTCTGCTGGGTTATTCCTGAATTTAAGACTTTAATTCCTAATCGGGGCGAAGATCCGATATTAAGCCCGTTTCGCTTTTTATTCAGACAAATAGGCATGGATATAAGTGGAAAGCCGGTATTGGAAGGAGAAGTTACTTTTAGTTTAAAGGCTCAACTATCCGAAAATATTAAAAAAGAAATCCTGGACGCACATCCGGACGCCCGCTTTGAATTAGTTAGTACAAAAAACATTTCCGTGAATCTGGAGATCCCGTTCTTTAATGAAAGTAACCAGCTTACCACCACCACATTAATTACAGAGGAATTCAGGTGGAATCAGGATACGTTGATCGTTACATTCCGGATGAGCAACGATTGGGTCCGGGTAAGTTATGGTCTGTTGTCTGCTCAAAAGCCTGAATTTGAAAATAAGCTAAAAATCAACCTGGCATACGCCTTTGAGGGAATGGGAAAAAAGGATCAGAAACTGGACAAAATTCTCCTCAATCAAAATATATTCAAGATCGCGGCCCTTCCTGTCGTTACAAAAAAGAGCAGAAACAAGCCTTCTAACCGTTATTTTGATTTCGAGTCAAAGACCTTGGTTTTGGAAAATGGCCAGAACATAAGTTTTGATGATTCCAGAAAACCTCGTTCAAAATCTGCCAAACCAATTGCAGGAAAGCTTGCCATTTTAAATACTTCCAAAATAACACAACCTGCGATAAACAAAGTAACCTTGCTTCCTCTCGTTCACAGTGGGAAGATCAATAGAATTACGGAAGAAAAAAAGTTTATTAAAAGAACTTTTATCAGACGGGAAAAAATAGACATTGGCTTTGATTGTACAAAACATGGCGCTTTTTATCAGGAACAAAACAATCAGGGCAATATCCAATCCATTGGTTGCAAACAGCCTTATAAACTCGGAGAAATTAACTTTTCCTTATATGTTCCCTTAACGGAAATTCAACATCCTGATTTTAGTGTCTATCAATCTACTCAAATCCCCAATCGCTTTTTGGTTGTGCCGAAACGATATGTTGTTACCCGGTTTGAGCCTGATAAAGGAGATATGGCTTTTCACCCTTGCCTTCGTTTATACTCCACAATAGATGCTGAGAATCTGGAAAGAAGCAGGTGTATATTGGATGCTACCCTCGCACCTGACATCCATAGATTTGAGCTGGAAGAACTACACTTTAGGTTAAGCGAATTTACCTCCTACACGCCGTATATTTCTTTTCCGGGAGAAATAGAACATACTGAAGTGTACAACTGGGCAATTCCTGAAACTCTTATAGAAGACATAGATAGTTTTTCGTTGGGCCATTTTATCAGGATGGTGCTGTCTGCAAAAATTCAAGGCGTGTTGACCCTTCATAGTTTGTTAAAAAACGCAGGTCTTTCTGGAAAAGTAAATTTTACGCTTCCTGATGGATCAGTATACTCCTCAGAACTTATGATCTCTTTAGAATCGATTAAGGGACCTTTTATCAACGGCGCTTTAATTACCGAAAAACAAGATTCAACCATCTCTTTAAAAAATGGCCTGACCCATCGTCTGCAGCTTACTGAAATCCATGCCTATAAGAATTATGAAGATAAAAAGGTCTTGCCGATAGAAAAAACTCTTGAGGGGGGTGAAGAAACTATTTTCAACGCAGATTCTGATAGAATTCATGTTCCCCGCTATATTATTGAAAACGTTCCTGAAACCCTTTCAGAAATCAGGAAATATCTGGAAGATATTGAATGCCAGGTGTTATTTATTACCAATATTGATATTGAAAAAGAAAAGATAAAACAACTTTTGATCCGGTTTGGCTTGTCTCAGGAAGATCTTCATGAAACCAGCCTAACAAAGGATAAGACCGTAGCAGAGGAGCTATTGATAATGCCTCTGACTAATTTTTTTGATCAGAGAGAAATTCAATATTCTATTGCCATTGAGAAAGAAGATGCAGAAATTATCCAGGGCGATTGGATTACTGTATCCCTGGCAGATGGTAATATAATAAACATCACTTCTTCAGCAATTCATCCATCTTAAATTAAAATTTATGTCTAAGGGAATCTCACTTCATATCGGGTTAAATTACGTTAATCCCGATGCTTACAACGGATGGGACGGGGCGCTCGCCGGTTGTATCAACGATGCCAATTCAATGCAGGCTATTGCTATGAGCCAGGGCTTTCAAACAGAAAAGCTCATAGATAGCCAGGCAACTTCATCACAAGTGGTAGCTAAAATTTGCCAGATGTCCCAGCAATTGCAATCAGGCGATATCTTTTTACTTACTTATTCCGGACACGGCGGGCAACTTCCTGACCAGACAGGTACAGAAGAAGATGGCATGGATGAAACATGGGTCTTATGGGACAGAGAGCTTCTCGACAACGAACTTTATTGTTTGTGGAGCAGGTTTGCTTCAGGGGTTAGGATTTTCGTGAGTTCTGATAGCTGCCACAGCGGAACTGTCGTTAAGATGCTTTATAGAAAACAGGTCAAACAAAGAAATAAGTTGGTGGATATACAAGCCTTAAAAAATGCATCGAATGAGCAAATGATCCAAAACAAACTCATAATTGGCAGTAACCTTCAAAATATGCAGCGGTCAGCAAGAGAACCGAAACCAAGATTTATACCTGTTGACGTCAGCTTCCGTGCATTTGAAAAGAAAAAAGATCAATACAAGTATGCCGGATATATGGCCGGCCCTAAAGAACAAAATACCATTCAGGCTCAAGTGGTTTATATTTCAGGTTGCCAGGATAATCAGTTTAGTTATGATGGGGATCAAAATGGATACTTTACAGGAAAGCTGCTTCAAGTGTGGAACAATGGTGCATTTTCAGGATCACACCAAAATTTCTATAATGAAATTTCAGCCCTGATGCCATCCTACCAAACACCTAACTTTATGACGCTTGGTATTCCTATTGATGGATTTATTGACCAAAAACCTTATACCGTTCAATTTGCCGGAACAACCGGTGGAGAAGAACCTGCAACACCGGTAGTTGACACGCAAGAACCAAGTCTTTCAGCTCCTGCTTCATGGGGAAGAAATAATGCGGCGCCAACATTCCAGATTAATAAAGGCTCAAATTCCTATTATTATGTAGAAGTTACTTCGGATGTTCAATTGTTTAATTATGATCAAAATGGTCATCTGAGAAGCAAGCAAAACTTTTATGGTACCTGGGAGAATGATTCGGAAGTGAGCCCAAGACTTACAAATACCGCATTCCAGCTTCCGATGACTGCCTGGAATAATTTAAAAAACAACAATAAGCTTTTTTATAGAGTAGGTACAACATCAAGTTCAGATCCTTATTCCTGGGACAACCATATGGTTTCGCTTAGTGAAGGGGAATTTGATATGGCCAAATTTATTCAAATCGTCGCGGTACAAACTCCTGCTGAGCCTACCCCTGAAAGTCCTCAAGGGCAGACTATTTCTGCATCAGTTGGAAAAGGCGGCGTAAATAATCCGGCGGATGTCCGAATGATTCAGGAACTACTGAATCAAATACCTGAGAATGATGGAGGGCCTGCTGTACCGCTGGATACTGATGGGTTAATAGGGAAGAAAACAATCCGGGCGATTGAAGATTATCAGGAGGCACAAGGCCTTTCAGTAGATGGACTTATTACTCCGGATGGATTTACCTTTGCCGCCTTAGTTTCAAGAGAAATACCAGTGTTAGGTAAAAATAAACCAAAATCAAAAAATGAACTCAAAGAAAAAACCGCTTTGTCTGAAACCTATCCTGCTTGAAAATTTAACAAGGCGAATTTACATGCCTTTCGTATAGAAATAGAGGGTGCCCCAAAAAGTCTTCCCGAATTTATTTCGGGATCTTTAAGTTATCTATTAATAGATGCTAAAGTTGCTGAAATACTTGGGCAAGACGGAAAAACGTACTTTTGGGAAAGCCTCTATTTTCTGCCTTCAAAAAACAATGTTTATAATAAAAACCCATACCTTCTTTCCAGTATGTCTAAAATTTCCTTGCCATCCAAGGGACTTTTAATTATTTGTTGGAGAAAAGTTTCTTTTTCGTTAAGCCTTTCAAGTACATACCCGATAGTATAATTTTTATAATCAAAATCTTCCCTTAATTCAGACCAATCAATAAGAGCAGCCACCAGGGTAGGGGACTTTCTATTTACAGAATAAGGGACTATAGTGTTACTACCTAAGGCATTAATTGAAGTATCCAAGAAGATTTTCTCTTTTTGACCCTCATCTAGTGAAGCCCATTCAGGCGCTTTCTTTATTATTAATTTTGACAGAAGCGCAGCCAAACTCCTGCTTACGTTGAAATCATGTTTTCCATTAAGGGCTACACAAACTTCCAATTTTTCCTCACCTGTTGTTTTTAGGAAGCCGCGTATTTCACAAATCTCCAGGATTTCTTTAGCCGCATTAGCTACTTCCACAATGTTCTTCCACGCTCCGGAGTAGGGAATTAAGGAAATAACCATAAAGTCAGGATTATTAAAATTTTTGTTTTTTGATAGCCATGAAGTCAATTCAATAACGCCAGCATCAATTAAGAATAAAATGTGTTCCTTACTTTGGCCCAGAATAAATTCACCTGCTATCTCTCCCATATAAATATTTGTCGTTTTTATCCATTCCTGGGTTTCCTTTCCTGAATCCTTTAGGATTTCGTCAATATCCTTTTCCAACAGCGGACGGTTTAAAATAAATGGAAGAATAGTGGAAGATACTGCGTCATAATAATCCAATAATTTTCCTTTAGTAAGCGTGGAATCGCCGGCAATGTTTTTATTAAGATCAGAAAAATGAATGGGGAAATCGAGGTGATAATCAGGTTGCGGTTCTGCTTTTGCTTTTTTACTTAAATGTTTCTCTTCACTAATTATCTCTGTGTCTATACTTTTGATGTCATCATCTCCTTCCAGTGATTCGTCTTGCTCATCCTGTACTGTCAAAGTAGGTTTCATTTTCCTGACTTTGAATTTCTTATCCTTAATTAAGGCGTCAACTTCTTGTTGGATGGCTGAGGCTAACTCAAAGGGAGTTTCAGCAGGAGTAAAATTACTCTCAAAATAGTATAAATTTTCCTGTTGGTCACTTTTATGAAACTTATGATCTTCATCCACAAGATTTTTTAAAACGGAATCAAAGGTCAGGTTATAATAAACATCAGCAAATTTTCCAGTTTTCTCTACGGGGATTTTATCTTCCAGGCCTTTACCTGCTTCGATGATATAGAGCTTGACGAAGTTTCTCCGGTTTTTATCCCTTGCATATTTTTCAAGGATTTTTACTACTGCACCATGCTCTTTTGTGTTTTTTCTAACTAACATATTGAAATGTCGAATTCCGATTTATGCAAAAGTTTTATCGTTAGAATAAACCTGTAGGTTAGAAAAATTTTTAAGGAAGTTATTTATGTAAAAGTGATATGATTATAAGTTCTTTAAAGGATTACAGTTTCTTCCTCAACACCTTCTTCAGGTTCTTTTATCGGAAATCTTCTTTTAGAGATATTTAAAAGGATAAATCCAATTAAGGAACAAGTGGCCATAACGCCAAGCATTGGTATAACTGTTCTATTGTGCAGGACACTTACAATTCCCGAAATCAATCCTCCTAATCCCATTCGTAAACTTCCAAGAAGGGCAGAAGCACTGCCAGTAAGCCTGGAAAAAGGCGCAAGGGAAAGCGCGGAAGAATTTGGGGAAATCAATCCTTGTCCTGTTAGAAAAACAAATAGCAGAAGGATTAATATGTATTTGTTGTACCAATCAAAATAAGCGCCGGTCAATAACAATATTCCGATAAAGGTTTGGTAGCTCAGCGCGACGGATATAATTTCTTCACTGGAAAATCTTTTTAGAAGAATATGGTTCAATTGAGTAGAGCCAATCACTCCCACAGAAAAAAAAGCAAACAAAAATCCATATTCCCTTTCCGAGAAGTTGTATATAGTAATAAAAACTTCGGGGGAACCCGTGATATAAGCAAAAAGTGCCGCAGAGGCAATTCCTCCCACAAGAGAATAGGTTAGAAATTGTGGGTTTTTAGTAACGGTCAGGAAACCGTTTATCACAGGTCCAGGCTTTAATGAAAAGGATTTATCTGGCTTTCTTCCTTCAGGCAATACAAAAAACAGACTTACGAGAATAAGGGCCGTAATAATTGCCAGAATAATAAATATGGATTCCCATCCGAAAATGGTGGTTACATACCCCCCGACAGTTGGTGCTATCATAGGGGATACAGACACTACAAGGATAAGTAGGGAAAACACTTTAGCTGTCTCAGTTTTTGGAAAAATATCTCTTACAAGCGCCTGGGAAGCGACCATTCCTACACAGCCGCCAATAGCTTGTAAAAAACGCATAATAATCAGGGCATCGGAAGAATTGGTAACAGCGCAGCCAAGCGAAGTAAAAATATAGATCAATAGCCCGATATATAAAGGAACTTTCCGACCAAATCTATCTAATAAAGGTCCATAAATCATTTGGCCCAGAGAGACCCCAATTAGATAACTGGTTAATGATAATTGAATATCAGCAATACTGGTATTTAAGTCTTTTGCAATAGCTGGAAAGCCAGGCAAATACATGTCAATCGAAAAAGGGCTAATTGTGGTGAGCGCCCCTAATACCAAAATCAAAACAAAATATTTCTTTCCCGTCATAAACTATTTTCAGCCCTAAAACTAATAAAATGACGAGGATTAAGAATAATAGTTTCGATTAATTAGATGCAGAAAAAACTGGGTTTTTAATTTAAGCATAAGGCTTTCGAGAGGAAGCCCATAAGAGAAAGGTATAACGATACTTTAAAAAAATAAAAAGTTCCGGCTTCAAACAAAGTCGGAACTTTTATAAACATTTATATTAATCATGACCTTCAGTCTTAACTATTTTATTGTAGATACCCAATAGCAAGAATGAAGGCGCCCACTGTCCTATAAATAAGGCAGTATGATTTTGTTTTAATAGTTTTAAAGTGAGCGAAGCCGCCATTGACCCAACAGCTGCCCATAAAAATACATCTGATGGTAATTTCGCTGTTTGTTCTTCTATAGCTCTGGCTACAGGTCCTTCTTTGTGTTCTGGATTAATTTTAGCAGCCTTTGCTTTTACATCCGCTTTCATAGTTTCAAAATCAGTTGCCATAGTCTTTATTTTTAAATTTTTAACAATAAATTGATTTTCTTTAATATATGATGTTTAATCTACTTTAATCTACGCCAGCACTTTTATTCTGTTACATGGATTAATTATTTACTTTAAGCTTCTAAAACTGGTAAGGCAAAATTTTGAAAGGAAGTAATTGCTAAAACTTAAGCAGCGCAATGGTCAACTAAATTACGTGCAATTATTAACTAGATAAACATCATTAAATGTTGAAAATCAGAAGGGTGTGCAACTTTCTCTTTTCCCTTGTCTTCTTTCAGTTTTGAAGTGGAGGTGACTTGAAAAAAACAAGAAAATGCAATCGTTTGTCATAGAATCGTAAAAAAAAAGTTAAAATAAAATAAGGATTATGAACTAATAATTGCTAATCTTGTTAACTATTTATAAAATAATATAATGAAACAAGGTACAGTAAAGTTTTTTAATAACTCCAAAGGGTTTGGATTTATTACACCATCCGATTCAAGTGAAGACATTTTTGTTCATATCTCTGGTCTTGTAGACGAGGTTAGAGAAAATGACAAAGTTAAATTTGATGTTGAGAAAGGAAAAAAGGGGTTAAATGCAGTTAATGTAGAACTTTTATAGTTAAATATAAATTAGTTATTTACCTTTCAGGAAAACATGCTTTCGGGCATGTTTTTTTATTTTATACCTACACAGTACCCAGAAATTTTTTTTAGGATAATCAGAATTTCTGAAAAATGCATTTCTCAACTTAAACCTGCCAGTTTGAATAAAGCTGTGTCTTTGCCCACCTTAAAATAATACTAATTATAACTTACGCTGAACCTCCCTTGGATCTACACCGAAGGAACAATATGCTTGGAAAGCAGTCCAAAAATTAGAATAATACAGAATTATGTTTGCCGGAAGAAAGAATTGAAGGCTTTTATTGCCCATCTTCTCGATTCATCCAATTTACCTCCTCTGACTTTTTCGGATTGATTCATTTTTTATCCTGCCTCTTTATCAACATTATAATTTATAAAAATTCAGTGTCAAAAGGTGATGTGCCGTATATTATGGTATAGGTTATAACAATCGTCATAACCACACAATTGCACCCAGGATGACTAATATTATAAATTCTTTATTTTTCATCGCCATTCACTCCACTATTATTCAACTGATTTTTTTGGGTTTGGATATATTAAAATTGCCCATATCCGATGAAATGTTTTTATGACTTTCTAAAAAACAAGAAACCACCTGCTTTTGGCCAGGTGGTCTTTTATAACTGAAGGATAAGTAAAATATCAGACTGTTGCTTCTTCTGCTACTTGTACTTTAGCTGTTTTGACTGTTTTAATAATTCTTGAAGCTACTTTGTAAGGATCTGCCGCTGAATTAGGGCGTCTGTCTTCCAGCCAGCCTTTCCAGCCTCTTTCTACCGTCGCTATTGGAATACGTATTGAAGCTCCACGGTCTGAGATTCCATAGGAGAATGCATTAATGGACTGAGTTTCATGCTTGCCTGTTAATCTTAAATGATTATCCGCGCCATATACTTCAATATGCTCTTTTACAAAAGGAGCAAAAGCCTGGCATACTGTGTCGTATACATCTTTGCTTCCTGCATTTCTTAACAAGGAGTTAGAGAAGTTTGCATGCATTCCCGATCCATTCCAATCCAAAGTACCAAGCGGCTTACAATGCCAGTTGATGGCAACGCCATATTTCTCTCCGATTCTTTCTAAAAGATAACGTGCAACCCAGATTTGATCTCCTGCTTCTTTTGCTCCTTTAGCAAAAATTTGAAATTCCCACTGACCAGCCGCTACTTCTGCGTTAATTCCTTCCACGTTTAACCCAGCTTCCAGGCAAACATCCAAATGCTCTTCAACGATTTCTCTTCCAAAAGCATTTTTTGCCCCTACCGAACAATAATACTGTCCTTGCGGTGCTGGAAAACCATTTTCAGGAAAACCGAGTGGTTTATTCGTTTTTGGATTCCATAAAAAGTATTCTTGTTCAAAACCAAACCAAAAATCATTATCATCATCCTGAATAGTGGCTCTTCCATTAGAAGGGTGTGCATTTCCGTCAGGACTTAAAACCTCGCACATAACAAGGAAACCGTTTTTCCTTTGAGGATCTTCACAAATAAATACTGGTTTTAATAAACAATCAGAAGATCCTCCCGGCGCTTGCTCGGTAGAGGAGCCATCAAAACACCACATTTCACAATCTTCCAACTTACCGCTAAAATCTTTTACGATTTTAGTTTTACTGCGAAGGCTTTGGGTTGGTTTATAACCATCGAGCCAAATGTATTCTAACTTTGATTTTGACATTAGTTTAAGGAATTAATATTAATAATAACAAATTCATGTCAAAAATAATATGTGATTTTTAAAAAAACTAGCAAAATGAAAAAAATTAGTATAAATTTTAATATAATGTCATCATAACATGATAAAATATAAAAAATTAGCCTGTAATTTTAACTAATCTTTCATATTTTACATTAATTATTTATAGATTCAATTTAAATATCATTTTTAAAAAATATGTTCTTATTATTTTACCTGCATATTGATTTTGTAGTAGAGATAATTAAAAAACGTCAGTTTCAATAAAATGTATTCTACTATTCACCCTTGTCTTCTTCTTTTTCTACGCCTTCCATTTAAAATTGTATTTAGCTAACCTCACAGTATCATCTTTTAGAAATTCCTGAAAATACTTACACTTTTACGAGGGAGGTATTCTTTTATGAAGGTAAAAAAAGTGGTATTTTTAGCCTTATAGGAAAAAGAACAGCGAGATAAACTAATTTTAACTTTCTAAGCTTTTACTCTAACCATTTGTTCCTTGTTTGAGTAAAGTATAAATTAAATCAGGTTGGAGTTTTAATTAATACTTTCTTACTTGCAACAAGTTTTATCCCCTAAACATGGATGACGATAATAAAAAAACCAACAATGTAGTCTCAGGAAGATTTGTGATTTCAAAAACGATTGACAAACTACTTTTGGAATTATATAATATTTATTCTTTTGTTCTCCGCTTTTTTAAGGAGGTGTTTGTACCTCCTTACGAATTCAAGGAGATAATAAAACAATGTTATGAAACAGGAGTAAGGTCCCTTCCCCTGATAGCATTGACTGGCTTTATAATTGGCATTGTTTTTACCAATCAATCCCGTCCCTCACTGGCTGAATTTGGCGCAACTTCCTGGTTGCCAGCCTTAATGTCTATTGCTATTGTGAGAGCAATGGCTCCATTGGTTACGGCCTTAATAGCTGCAGGAAGGGTAGCTTCAAGTATTGGCGCAGAAATAGGTTCAATGAAAGTAACTGAACAAATCGAAGCTATGGAAGTTTCTGCAACACATCCCTTCAAATTTTTAGTAGTAAGCAGGGTATTGGCGACGACCTTTATGATACCGGCCCTTATGATGTTCACCGTTTTTGTTGCGCTAATGGGGGCTTATATTAATGTCCATCAGAATGAACTTACCAGTTTTACCACTTTTTTCAGCCAGGTGTTTGAGGCAATTACATTTTTGGATGCTTTTTCGTCGCTCATAAAATCATTTGTGTTTGGATTTACCATAGGAATGGTAGGCTGTTATAAGGGTTATAATTCAAATAAAGGTACGGAAGGCGTTGGAAAGGCGGCCAATAGTTCAGTGGTTACTGCAATGTTTCTTATTTTTATAGAGGAGCTGTTAGCACTTCAGATAATTACAGCTATCAGAATTGCTTAACCCTTTAATATAAATTTATGTATAAAGAAAAAGCACATATTAATAAAGATATCAAGGTAATTTCTATTAGTGGATTAAAAAAAGCTTTTGGGGACTTAGTAGTATTAAGAGGCGTGGATTTAGATCTTTATCAGGGAGAAAACCTTGTGGTGCTTGGAAGGTCGGGAACGGGAAAATCCGTTTTGATAAGAATTATTGCCGGATTGCTTAAACAAGATGATGGGATTGTAAAAGTATTAGGAAAAGAAGTGGCTAAAACGAGCTTGAAAGAACTCGAAAATCTACGTTTAAAAATAGGGTTTTCCTTTCAAAATAGTGCTTTATATGATAGTATGACTGTATATGAAAATTTGGAATTTCCGTTGGTCAGACATTCAAAGCACCTGACAAGAAAAGAAATAGATTATAAAATTGAGGATGTATTGGAGGCCGTAGGACTATCGCAAACCATCAAACAAATGCCGTCTCAACTTTCCGGAGGGCAAAGGAAACGTATTGGTATTGCCAGGACCCTGATATTAAATCCCTCCATAATGCTTTATGATGAACCAACAGCTGGACTAGATCCCATAACATGTATTGATATTAATAATTTGATTAATGAGGTACAACAAAAATATCATACCTCTTCTATAATAATTACCCATGATCTGGCCTGTGCAAAATCTACAGGTGATAGAATTGTCATGTTACTGGATGGTCAGTTTCAACGGCAAGGTTCTTTTGATGAAGTTTTTGATACTGAAGATGAACGGGTAAAATTATTTTACGATTACAATTTTGTAGAATAATATATAAATGCAACTAGTATCCAATATGCAAGTAAAAAACCTATTTATGAGGGTGCTTCTTTAAGATTATATCGCAGATAAACCTTATGAGAAAGACCTCGAAGTAAATAAACTTTAAAATTTAAATTAAACACGTTCACGAATGAACCGTCAGGAGGAACATCCTCAAAAAGAGCATAAAATGTAAGATGGTTTATAAGTACGATTGAAATTAAATACATTCACGGATGAACACTGAGGAAAATAAAAGATCTGTTTTCGTTGCGATTTTTGTATCGCTTGCCATTATAATTTTTGTTGCCGGGATCTTTATTCTGGGAGGTCAACAAAAGAGATTTGAAAGAACAATTAGCTTAAAAGCTGTTTTCAATGATATTTCCGGTCTGAGAAAAGGGAATAATGTTTGGTTTTCAGGGGTGAAAATAGGCACCGTAAAAGAAATTCATTTTTTTGGTGACTCCAAAGTGGAAATAACAATGAAAGTGGAGAAGGATGTTCAGAAATATATTCCAAAAGATTCTAAAGTAAAAATAAGCTCTGAAAGCTTGATAGGAAATAAAATCCTTTTGATTTATGGAGGCAGCACCCACCTTCCTCCTGTTGAAGATGGCGACCTGCTTGCCTCAGAAGCCCCATTGAATACTGACGATATGATGGCCACACTTCAGGAAAACAACGAAAACCTGGTAGGTATTACCAGAGATTTAAAAGAATTAACCATGGGATTGGTTCAGGGCGAGGGAACAGTGGGCGCATTACTTAATGATTCCACTATGGCCAATAATTTCAGAGGTATTTTGGTAAACCTACAGCAAGTATCCGTGAATACAGTAAGGGCATCCAGCGCGCTTTCGCAGTTCACCTCCAAATTAAACAGCGAAAATGGTCTAGCAAATCAATTGCTTACCGACACCACTGTTTTTAATCAGTTGAAAGCCTCGGTAACTCAACTTCAACAAGCAACATCTTCTGCAGCAGATATTACAAGCAACTTAAATCAGGCAAGTAGCAAATTGACGCAAAGCAATAATGGGGTAGGGCTTTTATTGAATGATCCTGAGTTTGCCGATCAAATGAAAAACACAATGCAGAACCTAGAAACAAGCACTGAAAAGCTTGATGAAAATATGGAGGCGCTGCAACACAACTTTTTACTTCGCGGCTTTTTTAGAAAAAAAGAAAAACAAGAAGCTAAGCAAGAAAAAAACAGTGAATACAAATAAGGATCGTACTTTGTTTTTATAGAAAAATAGTTTTTTAAAGTATCGTAATTTTGGCATCAACGAATAGTTTTTGCCTTTTTTTTTAATTTACTTAACGCATTCTTTCAACACGCATGTAACATCTCCTACAAATCATCTAAGTTAAAAAGATATCCTGTTTCTATTTTTAGGTAATTATATAAGCTTTTGACGAGCTAAAATGATTACTACTATGCAAAAACCACATAAAAAGGAATGTCCGTTTTTTGTATACTCTGTTCTAAAAAAATATTCGTTCTGATTTTAATAAATTCGTTGAATTCGAAAGGCGAAAAAGCACTTTTTTATGAATCTGCTCCTCCCTGGTATATGCATTTCGAACAAAATACCGGTACACATTCAAGCGGGGTAAGCACTAATTTTATTCCCACTCCTGAGTCGGGGATGGCAAGTGTAAGAGTTGGAACAGGAGGTTCTTTTATTCTTCAAAATCCGGGATTAGGAAATTTTGGAGTTGGGTCAGAACTTGTATCAAAAGCCTCATCTGATGGCACTCCAGCTAAATTTAGCATTAGCAATTATACACCTGGAAAATCCTTTTACCTCAAATATACTGTCCGATGGGATGGAGCCAGTTCAGGAGAATGGTATTGCCTGGTTGGAGACGGTGGTTCATTTAGCAATAACAGTATTTTCGTTGACAATGAAGTCTTTTCCGGATTTAGAATTACTTATGTAACAGGGGGGAACCTTAATATTGGCGTTAGGGAAGGAACCACCTGGACTTCGTTACCCGGATTAACCGTTGGAATAAAGCAAAATACTTCTTACACAATTGAAATATTTGGCAACAACTCCACTTCTTCAATAAACTATTCCTATGGAAGTAATCTGATGGGTTGCACCAATCAAAATATTCCTTCGAATACCATGGATGTTTTTGTAAACGGCTTCAGGGCCGGAAATGACCTTGCAAAAGGAGGCTTGCCTGATAATTCGGACATTGATTCCTACATGTTTTATGGAATAAATAGTCCGGGCAATTTAGCCACTTATTACCTCGATGATATCGTTTATAGCAATACAATTGCTGCATCCATTTCTGAACCTAAGTTTCAACCCTCAACTTTATTATTTTCAGACACTACTTCTGCTTCATATAAGCTCAGCTTTAATCCGGCTCACGGAGCGCCTACAGGTTACATAATATTAAGGAAAGCAGGAAGCTATCCTGAAAGCACGCCTCAGGACTTCGTAAGTTACAACTCAGGGTCGGCTATTGGAGACGCACAGGTCGCTTACATTGGGCCTAACTTATCCATTAATGAAACAGCATTAACCTCCGGCACTGAATATTACTACAGAATCTACTCATTCATCGGTACCGGAAACTGTAGAAATTATGTCCTTCAGCAACCTTTGGAGGGCACTTTATCAACTTTCTTTAATGAAGATTTGGCTACTGTCCGCAGCAGGAAAACCGGAGGATGGCGAAGTCCTGATTCATGGGATTATGAATATTTACCAGGAAAATATAAAGGCGCCAGTAAAATACCTACAAAAGCCAACAAATCTATAACCATCAGACAAAACCATATTATAAATTCCTCTTCAATTGAAACAAGAAAACTTATTTTGGAAGCAAGATCTTCCTTAATTGTAGACGGCGATATAACCGTGGCAGATGGACCTGATGAATTCGATCTAATAAATGTGGGATCTATTCAGATAAATGGTAATTTAAAATTGGTGGGGAAAATGGAAAACAAACCAGGCTCAAAAGTTGAATTTATGGGTGCTGGTTCTCAAAATATTCCATCCGGAATTTATTATGGGCTAGGGGCCAGCACAGGTGGAGAAAAAATCTTCTCGGGGGATGTAGAAATCAAAGAATTTGTAGAATTAAAAAATGCTTCTATAAATACTGCCGGATATGCACTTACCCTTGATTCAACGGCTATCTTGAAGGGAGAAAATAATGAAAATTATGTTAGAGGTAAAATAAAAATTACCAAGACTATAAGTGTCAAAAAGGAAGATTTTAATGGCATCGGCCTTAAAATAGATCCCACCATTAATAAAGAAAACCTTGGAAAAGTGGCCGTTGTAAGGTCAACCGGTACGCCTACTTTTGTGGGCACCAGTTCAAGTATCTCCAGGAACTGGTCTATTGAACCTGAGTTTCAACCCGCCAAGTCCGTTGAAGTTACTTTTAACTGGCTGGCAGCCGATGAGCACATTCCTTTTGATCTGAAATACATGAGAATATGGAAAAGCACAGATAAAGGAATTACCTGGAAAGGAATAGAGGATTATCAGGCAGCATATGACCGTTCTATTACCGTAACCACAACCTCTTTCTCAGATTGGACGGCCAGTGATTTTAATAATATTCTCCCATTAAATCATAAAGAACTTGCGGGAAAGGAGACTCCGGACGGTTCTTCTGTTCTTTTCTGGGGCCTTAATCCGGGAATGGACAATTCTGGTGAAGTAGAAAAATCTTTAGACGGGAAAACCTTCTACAAAATAGGTGTACTAAAAGCTTTAGAAAATAAAAACGCAAAAGCGGATCCTGTATTCAAAGACAACAACTTCGCCGCTGGCGCTTACTATCGGATAAAATATCAGAAAGATTATATTATTAGCTTCTCTAACATAGTTTATATTTCAAAGACTGTTAATAGCAGCAGGAAAGTCAAATTCTTTCCAAACCCATTTAATGATCAGACTACCCCTAAGATTTCAATCTCGCAGCCAGGTAAAGAGGACATTGAAGTGGCCTTGTATTCTGCGCAGGGAAATGAAATTATGAGGTTAAAGGAATCTATTGATGCCATTAATAAATACCTCTCCTTAATTTCAAAAGATTGGAAAGAAGGATTTTATATTCTTGAAGTTAAAGTAAACGGCAAGGTAGAAAAAATAAAAATCTATAAAAGTAAATGATTTTCTCTACCCGGTTAATCTTAGTTTAAAACCGAATATTTTAAAACGCTACCTACTTTCCACCCGTAGTTTTAAATGAACCAGTTAATTTTAAAACTATGGCAGAAATTAAAGTTGAGAAAAGAAGAAAACCAGCGTGGCCCTGGATCATAGGCGCTCTTGCAATTATTTTGGCGGCCTTTTTATTATTAAACCGAGATAATTTTGAGGAGACAGAAAATCCTGTAGCTAGTACAGGTACCAACCAACAGGAAGGTGTTGCAGGAGGTAAATCCGACAGCGACAATGAAATAAGCACATCTGCTTCAGAAATTACAGGAAGTGACTGTATTCAAAAATTCTCAAGTTTTGTACAGAACAATAAGGAGAAGGCAATGGAAGGTGTCCATCACAGCTATACACATGATGGATTAAAATATTTATCCTGCTCCCTTGAATCCTTAATTGACCAAAACAATGTACAAAATGCAGAACTGTACAAGAAACAAAGCCAGCTAAGCCAAACCGCTGAGGCCGTTCAGAAGAATGTTGATTCTGACGATCATATCAATAAAATAAAAGATGCCTTCAAAGAATCGGTAGACATTTTGGAAACGATTCAAAAAGAAAACTATCCGGAATTGAAAGTCAAAGTTGCTGAAGTGCGAAAAGCCGCAAGCAGTCTCGAAACCAAAACATCAACCTTAGAACAAAAAGATGAACTTGCGCGATTTTTCGAAAAAGCCAGTGAAGTGGTGACTGAAATGAACACCAAAGGATAGACTTGTCCAGCCTAATCCCTCTACCCATTCGGATAGTGGAAATCCTAATGACTTCAGTGCATTACGCAGAAAAGAGTGGAAATTTTACAATCTAAAAAAAGAAAAAAATGAATATAAATCATAATGACATGGACGATGTGTTGACACAAGATACAAAAGCCTTTGATGAAAAATTAACAGACGAAAGACCAGACGTTGACTTTCGTGAACTGCAACTTGAAAAAGAAAAACTAGACAAACGATATAAGACGAGACTAGAGGAACTGGAAAATGAAAAGAGGGAACAGGAGCGATTGTATGATGAAAGAATAGTCCAGTTCAGAAAGGAAGATCAATATAAAGACGAATTAATTAGATCTCAAATTAATAAGATCGCTGAAGAAAAAAGCAAAATAGACGGAACCTTAAACTACAGAAGAAATGAGGTTTTAAGCGACCTTCGTGAAAGAGAAAACCGGGTTAAAGAAAGAATTCAAAATCTTAAACTAAGGGAAGAAGAAAAAGACAATACAATCCGGGAAAAAATTGCTGACCTGGAAGAGGAAAGAAATAAAAAGGTAGAAAAACGAATGGACAAAATCAGGGAACTTCAGGAGGAAATAAGGGAAATAGAAGAGGAATATCATGGAAAAGCAATGGATGTGTCAAAGGACATGAGTTACAAGAAGGACATCCTAAGGGAAAGACAGGAAATTGATTCTGAAATTGAAACACTGAAAAAGGAATCAGATTTTAGAATTAAGGAATGGCAAATGGAGAAGGATGAACAGGAAAAATTGATTAAAGAAAGAGAAACTACTTTAAAGAATGAACTGGAATCTACCAATAGACATTCGCTGGAGAAAGTAACTAAGCTTGAAGAATTGAAAAGACAACAGCTTGACGATATAAATAGCAAAGTACAAGTGCTTCTGAGGGAAAAAATGAAGTGTGATGAGCTTTACAGCCTCAAAATAGAAAAACTTAAACAAGACAATCAATTTAGAAACCGGGAACAAAATCTAAAAGAACAAATTCAACAACAGGAAAACCTATATCAAACAAGGTTAAGGGATTTTGAGCAAAAAAGAATTGAAAGAGAAGAACATCTGGAGGAAGAATCCAAACCGGAAAGGGTAACAGGGTTAATCCGGTTGAAGGATATGAAAGGCTATAAAGTGGCCAAAGGAGATAGCGACGTAAGAGGCTGGAATGTGCTGGGCAGCAACAATGACAAAATTGGAAAAGTGAAGGAACTGATCATTGATCCTGAATTGATGAAAGTAAGGTATCTGGATATAAAGGTGATTGATGATTTGATAATAGATAATAGCGATGAAAGGCATCTTTTAATCCCAATAGGGGTTGCAATCCTGGACGAAGACGACGACAATGTTTTATTGCCCACGCTGGATTCCAATATGGTGGCTAAGCTGCCACAGGTAACAGGAGATTCGGTAACCAGAGACTATGAACATACGCTGCTCACAGCGCTGTCCTCTGATTTTAATCCAGAATTATACAGTAATGAAAGGTTTTATGATCACTCCAATTTCGACGATACCAGGTTCTATTCGTCAAGGAGAGGAAGAAGCTAATTAGCAAAAATGATTAAGACAATTAATTTAATTTTAAAAAGAGATGGTTGGATCAACCATCTCTTTTTTTATTCCGGTTAAAGATATTGCAGGATTTGTTCAATAGGAGTTTCTCCGTTAAATGCCTTAACCAACTGACCTTCTGCGGTATAAATATACAAGGAAGGTGTTTCTATAGGGCCCAGGTTTTTTAGAATATGATCTCCTTCAGTCCGGGTAAAGTGTATGTTAGCATTACCAGCCAGATTATAGTCCCTGGAAAATTTCTCAAGGGCAGGAACATTATCCGAAGAAATAAAATACATGTTAAATTCTTTAAATTCTTCCAGATTTTTACTGATTTGATCTGCTTCGCGCTGGCAGTGGTCACATTGTGGCTGGAAAAACACCAAAATAGTTTTTCCTTTCAGGTTTCTGGTGGTTAACTGTGTACCGTCCAGGGTAGTGATTGGAATATTAGGCAAATCGTTCCGAACGGCGATTGTCGTTTCAGAGGAAGCTTTTACCTTTTCCTGGGATGGTTTAAAGAACATAAAAAGAGCCAAGGCTCCGGCTATCAAAAGCACTGCTATGAAAACTATTTTCTTATTCATTCTATATTTGTTTTGTAAAAACCTGCACTTGTAAGTCTTAATTTCAGTAAGACCCTAAGCAATCTGCAAAATTATACTATCCGTTCTTTAAATCATTTATAAATGTATTTTATTTAAGAAAAACAGAATAAATCCGCCTCTTCGCCCTAGACTTTTTCATATTCTTCCAGGTGCATTTACTTTGATTCTTTACGAAATAATTATCACACCTAAAATGATCGATCCATCATAGTAAAACAACATATTTTCCTAAAATAGGACTAATTAGTTCGATTTGGGAGAGATACTTTTTTTTTGATATCCATCTTTTCCAATAACCTCTTCAATTTCAGCCGATCCTTTCAAAAATGGGAGTGTAGCATGTGATTTGCAATCTATGGAGGATATTGAAAAGAATCATGTTTGGATTTATATACAATCAGCCTAACAAAAAAATTACAACTAAGATGCCCAAGGTACCTAAGAAAAATTTTTGGAAGCTTGTTTTAAACCAAGGAGTAAAAGAAGACCTTCCCGCTGGATTTCAGGAAAAAATTAAATTAACCAACAAGTTTTTTCTGACAGCTTCAGCTTTAACCTTAATATATATAATCCTGCACCTGTTTATTGGGTGGCAAATCACAGACAATATTGTTTTAATGATGTTTGTATGCTATTCGTCCGGGATACTTCTTAATCGATACAGGTTTTATAGTCTTTCCAGATTAACCTTTATAACTTTAGTGAACTTTGAAGTATTTATTTTTTCTTCAATTTATGGTGAAGGATCGGGCATTCACTTATTCTTTTTCCCTGTAATATGTTGTACTTCCATAATATTTGAATTTAAGGAAGTTTATAAAATTGCTTATTCCAGCCTTTGTTCTATCCTCTTTATGGCTCTGCTGGAGTATTTTGATTACAACGTTTTCCACATGCAACATTTAGCTCCGGAAGCTGAAAAAATATTTCATTCCTCATCTATAACGCTAAGCATGTTATTGACATTTATCAGTGTCTATTACATGTTTGTTGCCCATCATCATGCTGATAAAGAGATTACCTATTCTAAAAATCTTAATAACCTCATCAACGCAATTCCTGATCCTGTTTTTGTTAAAAATCAATTTAATCAATGTGTTCTTGCAAATGAGGCCTATTGTAATTTATTAGGAGTAACTAAGGAAGAAAGAATAAAATCGCCTGATAAGCACATTTATACAAGTGAATTGGCAGAATATTTTAAGGAAGAGGAAAGATCAATATTTATAACCGGAGAAAGTAAAACTCATGAATTCAAGTATAAAACCAAACTTGGAAATATCAAAACTGTAATTTCAAGAAAAGAACTTTTTATTGATGAATCGGGGGAAACATTAATTGTAGGATCTATTTTAGACGTAACTGATCAAAAAATTGCGGAAGAAAAAATAAGACACAGTGAAGCTCAGCTAAAGGAAGCCCAGGAGCTGGCACATATTGGAAGCTGGGAGTATAGTCTGGAAACAAAAAACCAAAAATGGTCCGAGGAAACTTTCAGAATTTTCGGATTATCTCCTTCTGAAACTGGCATTTCCTTATTTGAATATGAAAAAAGGATTCATTCGGAAGATATCAATGAATATAGAAAAGCACTTGAAAACTGCATTTATTTTGGAAAGTCATTTCAGCTTGACCATAGAGTTATTTTAGCTGGAAATAGCATCAGACACGTAAATTCAAGAGGTAAACCGGTATTTAATGCCAAGGGCAAAGTGGTAAAAGTATTGGGCTCAATTCTGGATATCACTGAACGAAAAGAAGCGGAAATAGCGCTAGGAAAAAGTAAAAAACTTTTCAGTTCGTTGGTGGAAAACTCTACAGATATTACCACTATAATCGATACCAACGGAAATATAATATTTGAAAGTCCTTCTTTTTATCATACCCTCGGATACAAAGAAAATGAAATCTTAAATGAAAGCATTTTTGAATTTGTTCATCCTGAAGACAGGAATGATCTTCTAAGATTCTTTTCAAAAGTATTGCAAACGTCCGAAGCACCCCACTGGACGGAAATAAGATTTCAAAAAGCTGACGGTAGCTGGATCGTATTGGAATCGGTGTTTAACAATCTTGCAGAAGATGAAGTAATCGGTGGTATAATTATAAACTCAAGAGATATTACTTTAAGGAAAAAAGCAGAGGAAGAAAACCTGGATAAAAGCCAGATCCTGAAGGGCATAATTTCAAACATGCCCGTCATTGTGTATAAAATAAATGCACATGGCTTCTTTACGGAAATAATAGGTGCAGGGCTAAAAATCACCGGGGCGGAAGAAAATCAAAATGTAGGAATGGAAGCTTCTAAAATTTATCCCGAGTATATTGATGAAATGCAAAAGGCCTACAATGGCACTCCGGCTACGTTCGTTGCAAGTGGTAAAAACCATAATAAACAGTGGTTTATGGAAAATTATGTTTTCCAGGACAATACATATAAAGATGGACTCATTGGGTTTGCTGTTGACATAACGGATAAAAAATTGGCGGAAAAAAGGCAACAGGAGTATTCTGCAGAATTAGAAAAAATCAACCTGGACCTTGATCAATTCGCTTACATTGTTTCCCACGATCTTAAAGCGCCTTTAAGGGCTATTTACCATCTATCTGCCTGGATTGAAGAAGATTTGAATGATAAGATTACTGAAGAATCAAGGAAAAATCTTAATCTATTAAAAGAAAGGGTTCAAAAAATGCAAGCTCTGATTGTTGGAATTCTTGAATATTCTAAGATAAGCAGGTTAGCGCCTGCCTATGAAGAAGTCGACTTACAAGTACTTATTCCTGAGATTACCCAACTATTGGGTATTCCCGAGAGCTTTGAGATAAAAATTGAATCTGAATTGCCGGTAATCATGAACAGCCAAACGGCAATACAACAAATCTTTTCAAATTTGATAGGCAATGCAGTTAAGTACCACAATAAAAAAGAAGGGAATATTATCATAGGATTCAAAGAAACTGAAGATGACTATGAGTTTTTTGTTGCCGATGATGGACCCGGAATCCCCTTGCCTTATCAGGAAATGGTTTTTGGAATGTTCAAAACATTGGGTTCGAAGGAAAAGGTAGAAAGCACAGGAATAGGGTTAGCTATTGTAAAAAAAGTTATTGAGGAACAAGGGGGAAGAGTTTGGGTGGATCCGGATTATCCCTCAGGAGCTAAATTTATCTTTACATTGCCCAAACAAGGAGTTCTGGTTGTATAGCCAGGGTTCTTAAAAAGTAAAAGTTTTAAATTATTAATAGGAATTTTATATATGAAAGAAAATTAACGGTATGAGAACTTCAATAAGAACTACAGCAAGCGTAAAAAATCAAAATTCTTTACGAAATCTCTTTTTAAGTTTTTCCATTACTTTATTTATTTTCTCCACTTTATTTATTTTCGATTCTGTTTTTATCAATGAAAACAGTAATGCAAAGATTGTTGAAAAAGTGCATAATGACGTCCGGAAACAAGCCTCGATAGGAAAAGAGGTAAAATGAGTCCCAGATAATCTTATTTCAAAACCTTATTTTTTTATCACCTACGTCTATTCTGCAGATAACGCTTCATTATTTTGAAAAACCACTTGTTGACTTGACTGAACATTGAGGCTTCTTTGTTTTATCATTCGATCTATAACATACATCATGATTATAGTGACCAATATAGCAAGTGCCACAACATAGCCAAGTAAGTCATAATTTTCCAAAACCCCGCTACTGGTCTGCACGACAATCAACCCTGCAAGCGCAGAAGCGAGGCCGCCGGAGATTTGCTGAACGGAAGATTGAATGCTCATGTAAGCACCACGGTCGTGCTGCGCTGGAATGGCAGTCATTAAAGCTGAAGCCGATATCATCCGGGAAGTAATACCCACAAATAAGACCGCATTAATAAGCACTACAAGCCAAAGAGGCGTAATTCCAAGGTTACAATAAATAGAGATCACAACTAAACTTATTATTGAACCGATAACGAACATTTTATATTTTCCTATCTTATCACTTAACTTCCCGGCAAGAGGTCCGGAAATCATGGAACAAACCCCCGTAACCATATAAATCAAAGGTAAGTTGTCGAGTGAGATTCCCATATTATAGACAGTGAAAGCACTGCCAAAAGGCATAAGCATAAATCCTCCTGTGGCCAGCAAAGCTATAGCCGCAAAACCTTTAAGGTAATCAGCATTGGAGATGGTTTTAAACAAATGGATGAATGGATTGGTCTTTTGCTGAGTTTTTAAATGTGCATTTATAGGTTTCAATTTTGCTACAATAAATATCCCGACTACAATACTTACGCCTACAATCAACAGAAAAGGCGAATGCCAACCCCAATGGTTAGCAAGATAAAGCCCCAAAGGAATACCCATAACCTGGCTTGTGGCAAATGCCATCTGAACAAATCCCATTACCCGCCCTCTCATATTTAATTCAAACAAATCAGTAATAATTGCAAAAGAGATGGAGCTAATTACACCTCCGAAAACTCCAGTTACAATTCTAGCTACCAAAAGAAAATGGTAAGATGTAGCTATTCCGCATAAAAATGTTCCGAAAATAAATCCTACATAAAAGAAAAGAAGGATCTTTTTTCTGTCAAACTTATCGGCAAAACCTGCTGCCATTAGTCCCGAAGCACCAGCACTAAATGCATAGGCAGATACCACCCAGCCAAATTGTCTGGGCGTGATGGACAGCTCTTGCATA
Source organism: Cytophagales bacterium (assembly GCA_035628645.1). Lineage (GTDB taxonomy): Bacteria > Bacteroidota > Bacteroidia > Cytophagales > Cyclobacteriaceae > DASPJL01. The sequence continues at coordinate 29,554 of DASPJL010000134.1, forward strand.
AGCTGAGCGCCTAAAGGTGACAGAACCATAAAGTCCAGAATGATCGTAAACTGAAGAATTGCTAAAATGGCAATTATAAATACCTGATACCTTGAAAAAGATTGTTTATTTTGAGTGTTTGTAGTTTCCATGAAATTAGCTTTTTATTAATCGGGGAGTTCTTCACAAGAAAAACCTACCTGCTGCAATTGATTAATTATTTGATGAGGAAGAATATCTATTGATTCAATCCTTAGCACCTTATCTCTATCGGACAGGTCCACATGCCATTTGGTAATTTTAGGATGCACTTTTAAAATATCCTGTACCTTTTCAAGGTCCTTTTTGTATTTGATATTGGTTTTAAAAACGAGGATATCAATTTCTTTTTCTATCATAGTTTCCATAAAACAATCGTTTAAATCCTATTCTTTTATTTTTAGTTTGTCAGAGATTCTAAGTTCGACTTTTGAAAATATTATTTTATTTAAGGCTTAAGGGCTTTGATCACCAGTTTTAATGTTTGATCCATCATGTTCTCATCCAGGACAAATTTTTCCAGACGATTAAGCCCCCTTCCACTTGTATGAAATTTGACCAACTGATAAAGAGGGGCAAAAGCAATTGACCAATATACCTCCAAAGGGAGCTTTACCAGTTCATTTCTTTTGATGGCATTGTGCACAAACTCACCCATTGTTTTTTGAAAAGTTTTATCCATCTTTTGAAAGACGATGTTATAATAAGGCGAGTATTTTATTTGTTCTGATAAATGTGCCTGCATCGGATACTTCAGAAAATAATTTACCCGGTTTATCCACTGGAGTTTCAAGCCCTCTTCGAAATGCATTTCAGGAGAAAAACCTTTTAATGTAGCCTCCAGCATTTTTTGAATTTCTTCAAGCGCAACCTGTATAATCAAGTCGTCCCTGTCTTTAAAATAGATATAAATAGTGGCAGGGGAAACGCCTGCTTCCTTGGCCAACTTTTGCATACTTAGACCATCAAATCCTTTATTTACAAGAATTTCCAAGGCCTTTTCCTTGATGGCCACAACCTTTTTTTCGTCTTTCACTCTCATGGTTTACAAATAAATGAATATTCATTCAGTAATGCAAACGCTTTTTAAAAATATTTTAAGAACTTATATTAAAAACAAACCAGACCTAAAAACTGCTTTTCTAGGCAGTTTTATTTAAAATAGACGTGTTTAATTTTCAATGACTGAAGATTTAAGTCTATTTTTATTTATTAAATAACAACCAATAAAATGATCCGGCATATGTATAAAATCTTATTTCTATTCCTTGTTATGGCTGCTTTTTCATTAAAAGAGACTAACGCACAATCATTACGTATCGCCACTTATAACGTCAGGTATGATAACCCTCAGGATTCGCTTGATTCCTGGAAATACAGACTAAATCCCATGAAGGACCTGATCCTTTATCATGATTTTGATATTTTTTCTACACAGGAAGGACTCCACCATCAGTTGGTAGATTTAGAGGAGAAATTACAGAAGTTTGCCTACTATGGCGTAGGCAGAAATGATGGAAAAGAAGATGGTGAATTTGCAGCTATTTTCTACAAAAAGGACAAATTTCAAGTACTAAAAAAAGGAACATTTTGGTTGTCTGAAACACCTGACAAACCTAGTAGAGGTTGGGACGCAGCTCTTCCAAGGGTTTGCACATGGATCGAGTTAAAAGATGCCTCCGGTAAGAATTTTTTCGTTTTTAACGCTCATTTTGACCATAAAGGAGTTCAGGCCAGGAAAGAAAGTATAAAACTGGTATTGGCAAAAATTAAAGAGATTGCAGGCAAAACTCCTGTTATACTGACTGGCGATTTCAACTTTAATCAGAAAGATGATAATTATGCGCTTGTCCTTGATTCCAATTATCTAAAAGACGCCTATCAATTGGCTTCTATTCGATATGCTCCCACAGGTACCTTCAATGGGTTTAATATAAATACGAAAGGAGAGGACAGGATTGATCATATATTTGTATCCCCACATTTTATCGTTAAAAAATATGGAATCTTGACGGACAGCTATCAGGGGAGATTCCCTTCTGATCATTTTCCAGTGGTGGTCGACTTAGTTTACAAGTCCAATTGATCCAATTTTGAATAGAATTAAGGTAAACAATGGTAACAAGCGATTGATTAGAACAATCTGCAAACCTTTCTAATCTCTTAATCGTATCCAAATCGGTTTTTAAATTCAACCGATCCTTCATTTTCTTTAATTTAAAAGGGTTGAAGAAAGCAAGACCTAAATTTCTTATTTATTCGAATGAACAGAACTAAACAAAACAGTAGGATTTTACTGGTTTCATGTTTTATATTTTCGGTAATACTCTTTTTAATTCATTTTCTGTTTTTCCGCCATACTTTCCCTGAAACCAATATTGATGAAGCCAGTTTTTTTTCTCCGGCTTATAGTTTCGCTGAAAAGGGAACACTAAGTAGCGATTTACATTCACAGTTTTTGCCGGGTGCATCGAAATATACTTACTGGATGCCTCCTTTGTATATGTTTTCGCTCGGTTTGATTTTTAAAGTTCTAGGCTCATCAATATTTGTAGCCAAATTCATGAGTTTTTTATATGCGTTTGCTGCTGCTATTGTATTAACTTTCCTTTCTAAGAATCAGCATACGAAAATTTGGATTTTTGCTCTTTTTCTCATTTGTCCTTTTGTGATTCTTAGTTCTTCTTTTATCAGAATGGAAACATTGGGGCTGCTCATTGTCTCCGCTTCAATTCTCTCTGTTAAGAACGAAGTAAAAACCGGGTATTTAGGCGGTTTAGCAGCTCTGGCAGTTATGACTCATCCTCTTCTGGGAGCGTGTGCGGCAGCATTGGCATTTGTTGCAGCAAGAAGGGGACTTCGACAATTTGTTTTTTTCACCCTTGCTTTTCTCGTAATAGTGAGCCCATATCTCTTTTATATTTCCCTGGATTTTGAATTATTTAAAGAACAGATGTCCTTGCAACTCTTGAGGAAATCGAAAAAAGAATTCAGCTCAATAAGTATTTCCTATATTTTGCAATCTCTTCCGATAGCACTAATAGCTTTATACTTGCTATGGAAAATCAAAAAGTATGCTGACCTCAAATATTTTTTACTTATAGGAATTACCTTATCCTTAATCCTGATTTTAAAATCCGGAGAATTTAATTATCATATCTACCTCATTCCGTATGCAATAGCAATAATTGCACTATATAGGGATGAAAATTTATCATCCTTATTTGGAAGATTATGGATTCCGGTTTCCTTTTATTGTTTCTTTTGTTTGCTTCTTTTTGCCAAAATGTATGCAGATAAAATAACTCCGGATGCATCATATAAAGAACTGCTGGAAACACTTAAACAAAACCCGCAATGGAATGGAAAGGAAATCTATGTATATGGCATGCCCGATGTATCTATTTTCTTGATTGAAAAGGGGCAGAATGTGAAAAGGCAGAATGCCGTAGCTTCAAAGAGAAAAAAAGGATGGGAGTCAAAATATAACTTCGTAATACAGATAATCGACCATCTTCACCCTAGAAAAATCAGTGGAACCTATCCCTGGTTTTCCTGGAAAAACATATCTTCCTACAAAACTTCAGATGGTCATTATACTTTAATTACTTATGCCAAAGAATAATGGGTACGTCTAAGTAAAACATTAATCCTCTTCAATAAACAATAACAGGTAAAGAGTACTTTTCTAATACGCTTTTAGAATGGATATGATATTTTGGCATAATAAATGACAAAAAAACTTAGACCTACAACTATTCTCTCGGATGAAAAAAGCTATTTTACTTCTACTCCTCTTTTCCTTTGTTTTCCATATTAAAGGACAGTATTTAATTCCTGGCAAATGGTATAAAGGAGAAGTGGTTTTCAATAATAAGGAACTAAGACAAGGCGAATTACAGCTTGATTTGTCTAACAACCTCCTACATTTTAAAAATGATTCTTCCGCCTTTATTTTTTTGCCTTCCCAGATAAATCATTTTAAATTTTATTGTGAAAGCAAAAAAAATGCTCTTCCCAGAATTTTCGCACCTTTAAAGTATGCTAACGGAAATCAAAGTGAAGGATTGGTTTATTTTGAATTATTGTATATTGGAAAAACAACAAGCTTAATGATAAAAGGAAAAGAGGTAAATTCGCCCGTTTATTCCAGTAACCCAGCAGAAAGTAAGCCATGGAATACAGAGATAGAATATGATTATTTCATCCAATTCAGGAATGGGGATATTAAAAAGTTTACGGCCTTAAATCCACGGGTGATAAAGTTATTAGAAGATGAAAAAGAAAAAATTAAAAGCTATATAAAAAGCAATTCATTGAACTGTTCAAATTTCTATCACTTAGTGAAAGTAATTGAATATTATGATCAGTTAAAACTCAAGGAAGAAGCTATAAATAATTAAACTTCATCACTTTCTTTTTGTATTTAAGTCAATTAGCAAAAAAACGCAAGTACTAATTTTACAAACCTCCACCCACTATTCCGGATTCGTAAAATCTTCTGGAAAAGTAGTATACAATGGACGGGCTTCATCTTAATGAAGAAGGATATAAAGTTTGGGTAAATTATTTGAAAAAACTGGGCTATTTATAGCAGTACATTTATTAATGCTTCATAGAAGTCCTGATTTTATTCACTTCTAGCCAATCCATATTTTAAATATCTTTTCATTGCTTTACCCATAGCTGCAGGACTGTTTTCTATATCTTCAAAAAGTTTATTCATTGCCCTTTCAAGGTCAGCAATGAAATTTTCCAGGTTAATATATGTTTTGTTTTCTCCAGCCTCGCGTAGATGAAACTCAGATTTGTCATGAATAAATTTATAGGACTTACTTTCAGAATAATTGTGAACCAACTGACACCTCAAATCATAATACAAAGAAACCTTGTCGTAGTCTTTTAAATATTCCTCAACAAATGCTCTGTACATTTTTCCTAATTTCAGTCGTCCGTCTTGTCCATATCTAAAGCCTGCCATAGCATCAATAAAACAACTACAAAGTATAAGTGTCCCTATAATGGATTTCGCTGTGCAAGATTTTTTAATATCGTCCAAAGCAATATTGCGTAAAGACTTTTTTATTTCTTCAAATACTCGCTGTTCCTCCTCAGTCATTTATTGTCATCATACTTTAAGGCGGTAGTCTTTCTATTTGCAACCTACGCTTGCTTTTTCATTTCCAGATAAGGCATCCAGTCTGTTTGAAGGTTACCTGAAAAATCCCTTAAAAACATAATAAAGGAAGGTTTAAAAGGCCTCTTAAAAGGCACCATCGAAATTTCTTCAGGGATATAATCGCCTTTTTTAGAATTACAGCTTTTGCAGGCAGTAATCAGATTATCCCAATTAGAAGAACCTCCGCGGGATTTAGGGATTACGTGGTCAAGGGTTAGATTATCGGGTGAACCGCAATACTGGCATTTTAATCCGTCTCTTTTAAAAATGTTATGACGGGTTAACACTACACCACGATAAGGAAGATTTACATATTTTCTTAGTCGGATAATGGAAGGCATGGGAAAAGTGGCAGTGATACTTCGTAACTGGTGATCCGGAACTTCAGAAATAAGGTCTGCTTTTTCCAGGTAAACAAGTAAAAAAGCCCGTTGTACGTTACAAACGGTTACTGCTCTGAAATCTTGATTTAGGACAAGGACTTTCCTTCCCATAACTACTTTAATTTATAACTCTTTTTATACTCGCCAGATGGTGTGAATATTCATTGGTTTCTCTCTTATATATGCCTTTGTTGTCTAGTTTATCAACCCTTACCTTCCCGGAAGCGTGAATAATTTCCGAATTTTCTAAAATTATTCCAACATGAACAATTTTTCCTTTTTCATTCTTAAAGAAGGCAACATCTGTAGGTTTTATATCATTTATCCTGATCTCTTGGCCAACTTGTTCCTGCTGCCAGGCATCTCTAGGCAATTTATAACCGCAAATTCCAAATACCTGCTGTGTAAATCCCGAACAGTCTATACCAAAATGGGTTTTACCTCCCCAGAGATAAGGAACATTAAGATAACTTTTTGCTATCGAAATTATTTCAGCAGGTGTTTTTTCTTCAAAATTTTTGACTTCGTTTTTTATATTTATCGTCTCAAAAAACGCCTTTTCATTATATCCTGAATAAAAAGTGCTACCGGCTGGCACCAGAATCTCGCCATCTGCCAACTTTACCCTTGAAATAATGCCGGTTGTTTTATACTTATCTGCTTTTAATAATTGCTCATATTTTTCCTGACTTATGCTTTTGGATTGTTTAAAATCAATCCACCCTTCGTATTTGTCGTACTCAGTTTTAATTTTAATCCACTTGCCATTATCATTTTTTTCAATGATTTGATAAAGATCTCCAAAAATTAATTGTGTGGTGATTTCGGATTTATCGGAAGGCTCAGCTCTGACAGGCACTATACTTAAGCTACAAATGCCACAATTTTCCATGACTAAAACTTAATTCTGTTTAATTCCCTGGTGGTATCTTTTTCTTTAATTGACTCTCTCTTATCATACAGCTTTTTCCCCTTAGCTAATGCAATTTCCAACTTTGCATAACCTCGTTCGTTGGTAAAAAGTTTTGTCGGCACAATAGTCAAACCTTTGTCTTTCAGCTTACCTTCCAGTTTATTTAATTCCTTTCTATTGAGCAGCAATTTACGATCCCTTATAGGGTCATGATTGTTATAAGTTCCTTCATTATAATGTGAAATATGAACTTGCTTCAGCCAAAGCTCACCTTCATGATAGATACAATAACCGTCCTGAAGATTTACCTTCCCTTCCCTAATGGACTTAATTTCTGTGCCTGTAAGTTGAATACCAGCAACATATGTATCTAAAAATTGATATTCGAAAGAGGCTCTTTTGTTCTTTATGCTTACTTTGTTTGTAAACTTTTCTTTACTCATAATTTTCCATTTTCTGAATTACGTTCAGGCAAGCCTAAGTTAGAAAGAATACAAGAAAGTAGGAAGTGGGAAGTAAAGTAGATGGAAGTATTCCTCCGTTTGCAGAAAATAGCTAACTTTTTTGTAGAAAGTAAGCCTTTCTTATAGATTAACTTCCAACATCTCAAAAAGCATATCCCAGCGTAAAGCCGACTCTTGGAGAAAGGGATAGAGGTTTACTGTTTACTTCTTCAAATATATTTTGGTAGTCCGTATTTTCGGGAAACTTTTCTTTATAAATTCTATATCCGGCACCAAGTCCGATAAAAAAGTCCATAGTAAATCCCGTTTCATAAGAATACTTCATAAATCTATTGCCAACAAGGAATGAATATTCAAACTTAGACTCTCTTGCCTTAATTGAAGTAGAAATAGGCGTCTGAAAAGAAGTATCCAGCACATTGGCCAGGTGGTTAACATGGGTAAACCTTAATTCATTGGCAAAGTAAAACATTCCCAGGTTATCGTCCGGTTGGTAAAACTTCATTCGGATAGCGGTAGCATAACCTCGGTCATAAATTTTATTGAAACCAACGTTATTGCCGTTGATAAAAAATGGTTTTCGGATCCAGGTGTATATGAATTCAAATCCCAGCCTTTCCTGCACATAATACTCTACAGAAAGAGGAACGCTTCCTATGATCATAGCCGCAGGATTGGTAGCGACAATAAAGCTTTTAAATTCGTTGTGCTTGGGGCTAAAATACCTGCTTTTTCTTTTTCTTAATTTAATGTCAGGTTTTTCGTAGGACATAACCGAGTCTTTTAATGCCTGCGCCTCTGGCATCCTTTGGAACTGTACTATATTATTGTCATAAAATGTAGTATAGTAGCCTGCCAATTTTCCTTTTTGATCATATAACTTCCAAACACCTACTTTTTTATTGTCTTTTATTACGCCTTCCATTTTAATGGCGCCATTTTCATAATAGCCTACATATAAACCTTCCCCTTCCCTGAAAATACATTTAGCCTCTACCTTTCCATTTTCGTAATAGTAGACCCATTCTCCTTCATTCTTTCCGTTTTTAATATTTCCCTGCGCTTTTAATTTTCCGCTTTCGTAATATTCTTTGTATTCGCCGTCTCCATGAACATAATTTCCTTCGCCTTTTATGGCCGCATTTTCATAATATAACTTCCAATACCCTTCTTTAACTCCTGATTCTTCCACACCCTCTGCGCTAATATTCCCATTGGGATGATAGTATTTCCAAACGCCGGTAGTTTCTCCATTAACAAATTCGCCTTCACTTGCGAGGCTTCCATTTTCATGAAAAAACTTCCACTTTCCTGACTTTAGTCCGTCTTTTTCAAATCCTTTTGCCTGGAGTTTTCCGTTTTCGTGATAATACCGCCAGAGACTATCACTTTTCCCATCTTTAATGAGCCCCTCCATTTTAAGTTTTCCATTAGAATAGTATTCCTGGTAATGCCCTTTGTTATTTATAAAAAGCGCGTCTGCCTTTAGCTTACCATCCTCATAATAATACTTCCAATGACCTTTCTTTTCTTCACCTTCAAGATTTCCTGACATTTTAAGGCCGCCGCTTTCATAATAAAATTTCCATTCCCCCATTCTGACCCCATCCTTCATTTCACCCTCCATATTAATGTTGCCATTTTCAAAATAATATTTCCACTTACCATTCATCTGGTTATCTTTCAGGACACCGGCACTTTTTAAGTTATTATTTTCATAAAAATACTCCCAATATCCATCAGGTAAATTATTGTTATAATTTCCTTTTGATTTGATATTTCCATTCAGATAATAGGATTTATAAGGCCCGTGTAATTCCTTATTGTACTTGCTTTTTACAAAAAAAGCTTCCTTTATGATCTTTCGCTGAGGATCATAATAATTTTTGATTTCAATGGATTGGGCAAATGAAAAGAAGGACAAAAAAAGCAAAGGAAGAACCTTTACAGGAAACAATATTTTAAATTTTAATAAATTCAAAATTCTGACTTGATATTAAAAACTTCCTTTAGAACCCAGCTTTTGCCCCAATTTTCCTGTTCTTCCTCGCTCCAAAGCGCCGGATAAAAAATTCTTCTTTGAAACCTTGGAGGCAGGTATTTTTTATAATTTGTTCCGCCAGTGGCGGCTATATCCTTTTTGTCCTTCTGCAGGAACCTTACAATAGATTTATAATGAGCTAAAGGCCAGTTTACATTGACCAGTATATCATAATATTTTAATGCATTTATGATCTCCTCTTTTTTATCTGAATCGGCGAGCCTTCTATTGTATATCTGCAAAAGATTTTTACTAGTGTATTCTTTTGCATTCCTGAGTAAACGTGGCTTGTATCTTTCTACAAACTTTTGAAGTGTCAGCGTCTTTTTCCCGCTTTCAAGATCTATTGATCCACTTTGCCAGTATAAGATCTCAAACAACTCTTCTGTGGTTATTGATTCTGTAATCTTATCCCGGCTTTCCAAGGCTACCAGATTTGAAAAATCCGTGGATGCAATTTCAATTAATCTGTATTGCACAGATTGAAATCCGCTTGCAGGAAGCAGAGACATTCGGAATTTAAGAAACTCGTCATGAAATAACCCATCAACCAGAATATCAAATGACTCAATCAAATGTTCAAAATAACGGTTTATTCTTCCAAGCTTGGACAAGAAAATATTGGCGTCAATCTGAGGATGATTGGCAATTTGCTCTATTTCCCATAATACAAGTTTAAAATACAATTCGTTGATCTGATGGTAAGTGAGAAAAATCTTTTCATCAGGAATGGCAGTTTTTGTATTCTGAAGACTTAAAAGCGTATCCAGGTGAATATAATCCCAATAGGTCAGAAAATCTGCATATAATAATCCGTCAAGATAAGAAGCCATATCCTGCCCGCTTGCCTCATACTTCTCTTCAAGCTTCTTTAATTTATCAAGAATTAACTCATTCTTTTCAGGATTATCCATTTCTAAGATTTTTTTGCGTATTAAGGTGTAAATTTGAATATTTATTACTCTAAAACAAAATACTGAATTGAGCTATGAATAAGCCAGATGTACATATTCAAAGAAAATCTTCAGCCGACACTTTTGATTCACCAGATTTTTATTCAATGGATGATCTTTTGTCGGAAGAACATAAATTAATCAGAAGCTCCATCAGGGATTTTGTTAAGAAAGAGATCTCACCAATTATTGAAGATTGTTGCCAAAAAGCGTACTTCCCGGAATTTATAGTTAAAAAATTTGGAGAAGTTGGTGCGTTTGGCCCAACCATTCCTGTAGAATATGGAGGAGGAGGCCTGGATTATATTTCCTATGGACTTGTAATGCAGGAAATAGAAAGAGGAGATTCCGGTATGAGGTCTACTGCTTCTGTTCAGGGCTCATTGGTAATGTTTCCCATCTTTCAGTTTGGCTCTGAAGAACAGCGAAAAAAATACTTGCCTAAACTTGCTTCAGGAGAAATGCTGGGATGTTTTGGTTTAACAGAGCCAGATCATGGATCAAATCCTAATGGAATGACTACCAATTTCAAAGATAAGGGAGACCATTATCTTCTTAACGGAGCTAAAATGTGGATTTCTAATTCGCCAAAGGCAGATATCGCTGTTGTCTGGGCAAAAGACGAACAAGGCCGGATCCATGGATTGATAGTAGAAAGAGGTATGGAAGGATTTAGCACTCCTGAGACACATGACAAATGGTCTCTTCGTGCAAGTACTACCGGAGAGCTTGTTTTTGATAATGTTAAAGTTCCTAAAGAAAATTTACTTCCGAATAAAAGCGGATTAGGTGCTCCTTTAATGTGTCTTGATTCTGCGAGATACGGCATTTCCTGGGGAGTAGTGGGCGCGGCGATGGATTGTTATGAATCAGCCAGAAAATATGCTGCCGAACGAATCCAGTTTGGAAAACCGATCGCATCTTTTCAGTTGGTTCAGAAAAAACTAGCTGAAATGCTTACTGAAATAACAAAAGCGCAATTGTTGTGCTGGCGATTGGGAACATTGAAAAATGAAGGAAAAGCCACGACCCAACAAATTTCCCTGGCTAAAAGAAACAATGTCGAAATGGCTTTAAATATAGCGCGAGAAGCACGCCAAATTCATGGAGCAATGGGAATAACCGGAGAATATCCCATTATGCGGCACATGATGAATTTGGAATCTGTGATAACATATGAAGGAACACATGATATTCATTTGCTTATCTTAGGAGGAGAAATAACAGGTATTCCTGCATTTAAATAAATGATAAATTTTGAATGTTAAATTTTAAATGCACGTCATACAAAATCACCTGCCGGAAGAAATGTAGCTGTAATTGTCCTGACCACAAACTTGTAACTCATACTCATTACCTTTTGCAACTTTGAACAAAATACAAACTATTTTGTTTCCAATTATATATTATTGCATCACTTATAAGATAAAACAGAATAATTTCCCTAAAAAGTAGGCTTGTTTTTCAATCCATTTAAAGACAGTAAGCAATTATGAGAGTTTCAGTTTTTAGAAAAGAACATTTTAATGCAGCTCACCGGTTATTTGTAAAAGATTGGAATGAAGAAAAAAATAATTCAACCTTTGGTAAATGTAATAACCCTAACTACCATGGACATAATTATGAATTGATTGTAAAAGTAACCGGCGAAGTTGACCCGATAACAGGATATGTTGTTGATTTAAAGTCGCTAAGCAAAATAATAAAAGAAAACGTACTTGATCGGTATGATCATAAAAATCTAAACCTGGATGTTCAGGAATTTAAAAATCTTAACCCTACTGCTGAAAATATTGTTGTTACAATATGGCAGACCTTAAGAGGCAAATTAGATAATAAATACGATTTAAAAGTAACGCTTTATGAAACCGAAAGAAATTTCGTTGAATATCCCGCCAATTGAAAATATGATGGACCTAAATAATATGGAAAATAGAAGAGAACCGGATCATGAATCAGATGAAGATCATGGCGTCACTTCCTTCGACACTCCACTTCGTTCGGATGCATTTAGTATCTCAGATGAAGAAAAAATAAAAAAGATTGAATATCACTTCAGGGAAATAATGACCACTCTTGGGCTTGACCTTACTGATGATAGTTTAAGAGGTACTCCAAAAAGGGTAGCAAAAATGTATGTAAAAGAAGTTTTTAGCGGTCTTAACCCTAAAAATCTGCCTGTAGCAAGACTGTTCGAAAACAAATTTCAGTATGATCAGATGCTTGTTGAAAAAGACATCACTTTCTACTCTCACTGTGAGCACCACTTTGTTCCTATTATTGGAAAAGCGCATGTCGCTTATATTTCAAGTGGTAAGGTGATCGGCCTTTCCAAAATCAACAGAATAGTGCAATATTTTGCGAAAAGACCGCAGGTACAGGAAAGGCTAACTGTTCAAATCGCCAAAGAACTTCAAAGGGTCTTAAAAACCGAAGATGTGGGTGTTGTTTTGGATGCTACCCATCTTTGCGTTTCATCCAGAGGAGTAGGGGACACCAACAGCAAAACAGGCACTGCCCATTTTACCGGCAGATTTAAAGAAGGACATTATAAAGGAGAGTTTTTGAATTATATAAATAGTAAATAGAAAAGTTGGAAGTTGGGAGCTGGAAGTAGGAAGTTCTTCCATCTTCCCACTTCCATCTTCTAACTTCCATTTGCCCATGAAATCTAAAAACCTCCTCGAATTTAATGATTGTGGTATTTATTGTTCAAAAGGTGGCTTTTACATTGATCCCTGGAAACCGGTTTCTCGTGCGATAATTACGCATGCACATTCTGACCATGCAAAGTATGGTAACAAATATTATTTGGCGCATCATCTTACTGCTCCAATTTTAAAATATAGATTAGGCGCTGATATTCTTCTTGAAGCGGTAGAGTTCGGGCAGGAAATTTTTATGAATGGGGTCAAGGTTTCTTTTCATCCGGCTGGGCATATCGTAGGTTCGGCACAAATAAGGGTGGAAGATAATGGAGAAGTTTGGGTAGTGTCAGGGGATTACAAAACAGAAAATGATGGAATCAGCGGAGAGTTGGAAGTTGTAAAATGCCATACTTTTATTTCAGAATCTACTTTCGGGCTTCCGGTCTTTAAATGGCAAAACCAGCAGGAAATTTACAACGATATCAATAACTGGTGGAAAACCAATGTAGAAAAAGGAAAAGCAAGCATTCTCTGCGGTTACGCCTTGGGAAAAACTCAAAGAATCATCAAAAACCTTGACCCAGCAATAGGGCCAATATTTGCTCACGGCGCTGTTCAAAATATAAATGATCTTTTGATAAAGGCAGGAATAAACCTACCTTCCACGACTCTTGCTACATCAGAAATCTCAAAAGAGGTTTATAAAAAATCAATTATAATTTCTGTTCCGTCATCATTAAATAGTCCATGGGTTAAAAAATTCGGGCCCTTTTCCAGCGCTTTAGCTTCCGGATGGATGAACTTGAGAGGAACTAAAAGAAGAAAGGCCGTTGACAGAGGGTTTGTTTTGTCTGATCATGCCGATTGGAATGGATTAAATGAAGTTATCCTTGCTACTTCTGCTGAAAGGGTATTGGTGACCCATGGCTATAAATCCTCCTTTGCCAGATGGTTAAGAGAAAAAGGAATAAATGCACAGGAAGTCGAGACCCTTTATGAGGGCGAGTCGTTAGATACCGAAGATTTAGTTGCAGCGGTGCTTTAAAGACTTTCCCTTTCCTGACTCATTTCGGAAAAAACATACAGGAGAATAACGCTAACACGTATAAACGTCTATTGCCATTTTTCTTAAGTAATTGGAATATTTCCAATATAAATTCCAATCTTAAGCATCATCCGTCAATCTTTTTATAACAAAATCAAGGTAACTTACATGGGTAGGTAATCAAAAATACCTTTGCAAATTTTTAATCCATTAAGATTTAGTATTGTATATAAACCGTGGATTATGAAATGCCCTTATTTTACCTTAATCCTTCTTTATTTCATTTCCAGCTATTCCTTTGCTCAGCCGCATAGGATAAAATTCCAGCATCTCACCACAAACAATGGTCTTTCGCATAGTAATGCCCTTTGCATTTTGCAGGACAGCAGAGGATTTATGTGGATTGGCACCAGGGACGGGTTAAATAAATACGATGGGTATGAATTCACGATTTACAGAAATGATCCTAATGACAGCAATAGCCTTAGTAACAATTACATATTAGATCTTATCGAAGACAAGAACGGCAACCTATGGGTGGGCACCTGGGGCGGGCTAAATATGTTTGATAGAGAAAAGAACAAGTTTGTAAGATATAAACATGACAAAAATAACCCCAACAGCTTATCCAACGACTTGATAAACAGCTTATTGGAAGACAGTCACGGCAACCTATGGATAGGCACAGAAGGTGGCGGATTAAACTTGTTTGACAGGGAAACTAAAAAGTTCACCACTTATACTTTTGATAAAGACAACCCGAATAGTTTAAGTAATGATGCGGTAAGGGATGTTTTGGAAGATAGCAAACAAAATTTATGGGTTGGAACACTTCACGGGGGATTAAATCATTTCGACAGAAAAACTAAAAAATTCACCAGGTATCAGCATGATCCTAAAAACAACAAATCGCTGGGGCATAACAACGCTTACGTACTTTATGAGGATAGTCACAATAGGCTATGGATTGGAACCCATGGAGAAGGATTGGACTTAATGGATAGAAAAAAAGGAGAATTCACGCATTTCAAGCATGATCCTCAAAATCCCAATAGCCTGGTTCACAATGTAATCTCGATGATTACGGAAGGGGTAGATGGTAACTTATGGATAGGAACAGAAAACGGTGGAATGAGCATTTTCGATTATGAAAAAAATCTTTTCCATAATTACAAACAGGATGATATAGACAATACAAGCTTAAGCAACAATTCCATATATCCTATTTATAAAGACTCCAAAGGTAATATGTGGATAGGAACCTTCAGTGGAGGAATTAATTTTTACAGTAGAGACGCAGATAAATTCAATCACTACAAACACAATTCGCGAAAGAACAGCCTTTCCAACAATAATGTCTTGTGTATTTTTGAGGATTCCAAAGACAACTTATGGATCGGCACAGATGGGGGAGGAGTGGATATTTTTGATCGGAAAACCGGTCAATTTACTAATATGCGGCATGATAAAAATAACAAAAACAGTATCGCCGCTGATTATGTTTTAAGAATTTTTGAAGATAGTGAGGGTAACATTTGGATAGGCACCTGGGGCGAAGGCGTAAGTGTCTATAATCCTGACACAAAAGAATTTAAACATTACAAAAATGATCCGGAAAACCCTCAAAGCTTAAGCAGTAACAATGCATGGGTAATTTATGAGGACCGGGATGAAAACATTTGGGTAGGAACATACAGAGGAACCGGACTTGATCTGTTTGACAAAAACACAGAAACATTTTCTCACTTTCGCCACGAAATAAATAATCCAAACAGTTTAAGTAACAACACTATACATTCCATATATGAGGATTCTGAGGGCAATCTCTGGATTGGAACCAATGGTGGCGGATTAAATTTATTTGATAAAAAGACAAAGAAATTCACTCATTTTAACCATGATGATAATGCCAATAGTCTAAGCAGCAATAATGTTGACTGCATTTTTGAAGACCGCAAAGGAGACCTGTGGCTTGGAACAGATGCAGGACTAAATCATATGGAAAAGGATACCAGGAAAATCACCATATATACCACAAAGGACGGACTGCCGAATGAAACAATTTTTGGAATTCTTGAAGATGAAAAAGGCAATCTTTGGATAAGTACCAACAAGGGAATTTCAAGGTTTAATCCCGAGACCAGGAGGTTCACAAACTTTAGCATGGCGGATGGTTTACAAGCTAATGAATTTAAACCACATGCCTATTGTAAAAGCAGGAGCGGAGCAATGTATTTTGGAGGAATTAATGGTTTCAATGAATTTTATCCTGACAGTATCCAGGAGCGTTCTTTTGATCCTCCCCTTGTGTTTACTGACTTTCAGATTTTTAATAAACCTGTACAAATCTCCGATGGAAAAGGGGATAATTACCCGTTAAATAAACATATTTCTGAAACCAAAGAAATTACATTATCCTATAAGCAAACCGTTATTTCAATTGCATTTGCTTCTTTAAATTATACAGTACCGGAAAAAAAGAAATATCAATATATATTAGAAGGCTTCGACGAGGGCTGGAACGACATTGGGACTAAAAGGATGGCCACCTATACAAACCTCGATCCGGGAAACTATGTATTTAAGGTAAGAGGACTGGACAACAGAGGACAATGGTCTAAAAAAATTACTTCGCTGAACATAACCATTACTCCTCCTTATTGGAAAACCTGGTGGTTTAAAGCACTTTCTGCTTTTGTCATTTTTAGCTGTTTAATGACCATATACAAAGTGAGGGTAGGGGTAATAAAAAGGCAAAAGAGGGAATTGGAACGATTGGTCTTTGAACGAACCCAGGAAATAACCCATCAAAAAGACCAACTTATTGAAAAGCAATCCTTGCTCGAAGAAAAAAACAATGAAATTCTGACCCAGAATGAACAACTCATAGAACAGCAGGAGGAACTTGAGTCACAAAGAAATGCCCTGGAAAACCAAAATTCTACCATTGCCGAAAAGAACCGATTGCTTCAAAATCAGCAGGCGCATTTGGAGAATCTGGTGGAGGAACGGACCGAAGAACTTCTGAAAATGAATAATGAACTCATTGACAAGAATCAAAGACTTGAGCAATATGGGTTTGTAACCAGCCATAATTTCAGAGGACCTGTAGCAACTCTTTTAGGGCTGTGTGAGATCTTTAACCAAAATGACCTGAGTGATCCCAATAACTTAATTGTGATGGAGAAAACAAAAGAAACCACAATGAAAATAGACGGGATGATTAAGGATCTTGGAATTTTGCTCGATCAGGAAAAGAACCTGATTTCATTGTTTGAACCTATGGAGTTAAAAGAAATTATAGAAAACGTTAAAGTGTTGCTGGATCAGGAAATAAAGGATTCTAACGTAAACATCAATTATGATTTTGAAAATCTCCCTGTTATTAATACTGTTCCAGCCTACATAAATAGTATTTTCTATAATTTAGTGAGCAATGCGATCAAGTTCAGAAAGGAAGGATCTGCATCTAAAATCGAAATAACATCAGGAAGGAATGGGAAATACAATTTTATAAATTTCAAGGACAATGGTTGCGGAATAGATATAGAAAAACATGGCAGCAATATTTTTTATCCATTTAAACGTTTCAATACCACCGTTCCAGGAAAAGGATTAGGGCTTTATCTTGTTAAAACTCAAATTGAAGCGATGAAAGGAGCTATCGAAGTAGAAAGCGAAGAAGGCATAGGCACTTGTTTTAAACTGAAGTTTCAGAAGTAATCTTATAAAAAGCAGTGTATGTATGAGTTTATATATTTAAGAAAACCTCTGGCTTTTATTTAT
>DASPJL010000135.1:0-47701 GCA_035628645.1 Cytophagales bacterium
TAATTCAGCAAAAGGAAGTCTATTGTCATCTTCAACAGGTAATCCTTTAAAATCAACGTTAAAGATTCCAAGCCTTGACCGGATAAAATCAACAATTGAAAACCCTGTTGAAACAAAAGCGGCATTCATCCAGGTAGAAACAAGGGAATCAGAGGACAAACCGGTTACACAGGAATTATTAAAAACTGCATGGGATGAATTTACGATCCTGAAGAAAAAAGAAAATAAGCCTTCCGAACTGGTTATACTGAATCAGGAATATACTTTCGCCGACGGAAAAATCACTTTGAAGCTTTCTAATCCTGTTCAATTGGATCAGTTAAATGGTTTTAGAGTAGAGCTATTGGCCTTTCTCCGGAAAAAACTAGAAAATTATTCTTTGGATATTAATCCAATAATTGTAATCGAAGAGGATAAAAAAATGATTTATACCTCCAGTGATAAATTTAACCACCTTGTCAAGAAAAACCCTGCTTTATTGGAGCTTAAACAGAAGCTTGGGCTGGATCTTGATTATTCCTAATAAAACTAAGGGAAGCTCCTTTATCGCAGACTTTCAATCTTCCTATTCTCCCAAAAGGAATGGCCATATTTTCCGGTTCATGCCCCACGGGAAGACCAAACGCTACCGGAATGTTATATTCTTTGGTCCAATTATGTAGTATTTCAAATGCAGTAGAACCAAAGGGGATAGTATTATCCTTCATATCCGTCATATGACCGACAATTAATCCCGACAAGTTATTCAACTTTCCCGTTCTTTTTAATTGTACTGTCATTCGGTCTATATTATAAAGGTATTCATCAATATCTTCCAGGAACAAAATAGAACCGCTAGTTTCCAGATCGGAAGGGGTGCCAATTAAGGTATTCAGAATGGAAAGATTTCCTCCAACAACCTTTCCTTCTGCCACGCCATATTTATTTAAACTATGGCCAGGGCTGGAAATAGAATAATCTTCCCCAAATAAGATTTTCCGTAAGCTTTCCAGAGATTCTGGTTTATCCCTTTCAAATAACATGGGCATTGTGGAATGAATGCCTTCTATGTCCATTTTGAAGAGATGACATAACAAGGCTGTTACATCGCTGTATCCACAGATCCATTTAGGGTTTCTCAGTAAGCCGGAGAAATCAACTCTGTCAATAATTCTTGTAATGCCATAACCACCCCGCACACATATAATCGCTTTAATTTCTTTATTATTCAGTAAATCCTGAAACAACTCAATCCGCTCCTCATCATTTCCTCCAAACTGATTACATTGTCTGAAAAGCCGCTCATCAACGACTACTTCAAGACCCCAGGATTCCAGGATTTTTATTGAGTAAGCTATTTCTTCCTGTTTAATTTTTCTTGCTGGCGCAGCAAATGCTACCTTATCATTACGCTTGAGATGTGGTGGACGCATAGTTTTAAAACAAAAAAAGCCTCAAAAAGAGGCTTTTTTATTAGAAAATATTTTTTATTTCTTGTTTTCGGTAGTTGATGATGCCGCAGGGGTAGTATTGGTGGTATTGCCTGCTGCAGGCGGTGTTACGCCAAGTTTTTTAAATACAAGGTCCGATACATTGTATTTATCTTCATCTGCTGAAAGGATAACACTTAATCCTTCAGGGTTTGCATTAAAGATGAAATCGTATCCATTCTCAACCCTTACTTCATCAATGGCCTTCTGGATTCTTTCGTATTGAGGCTGTAATAAAGTTCTTTCTTTTTGTTGAGAGGATGCCTGTGCATTTTGTT
Source organism: Cytophagales bacterium (assembly GCA_035628645.1). Classification (GTDB taxonomy): domain Bacteria; phylum Bacteroidota; class Bacteroidia; order Cytophagales; family Cyclobacteriaceae; genus DASPJL01. The sequence goes on from DASPJL010000135.1 coordinate 1,748, forward strand.
GAAATTCCTGGATACTTTGTTCCAAATTTTGAAGATCCTTCATCTGACTATTTCTGATTACTTCAGTCATTGTTGGTGCTTCTTTTTCAAATTTTGCTGCTTTCTCTCTAAGTTCCTTAACTTTTGCTTCTAATTGATTTTGAAGTTGTGTGTTATGTGTTTTTAATTGTGATTCGATTTGTTTGAATTCAGGAAGATTTGTCAGAATATATCCAACATCTGTAAAGCCTATTTTAATAGGAGTATTTTGAGATAGTCCCGAAAAAGAAATTGAAAATAAAATTAAAGCACTAACTAAAATTAATTTAAGTCTCATGTTACTATTTTTTATCATTATTATTTTGTGTTATCGGTAGAATCTTCTGTTTCTGTTGTATCAGATTGACTGGTATTTTGTGAATAATCTGCATTATCTACTGCCAGGTCAAGCTCCTCCAAAATATATTCGGTATAATCATGAACAGGATTTGTATAAAGCATAACCAGATCCGACGCCTTATCAAACATTATATCAATCCTTTTGGTTCTGCAAACTTTTTCTACCGCTTCAAACATTTTATCTTGTATCGGCTTTACTATTTCCTGTCTTTTCAAGAAAAGTAAACCTTCGAAGCCAAAATATTTTTTTTGCGTTTCTGCAAGTTTTACTCTCTTTTGTTCTAAGGAATCCAATCGAATTTTTTTCATGGGTTCTGTTAATAAAACCTCTTCCGATTTATATTCCTGATAAAATTTTTCGATATCCTGATATTTCTGGTCCAGCTCAGATTGCCATTTTTGAGATAATCTCTCAACTTCTGCCTGAGCCTCTTTATATTCTGGCATCTTATTTAAGATAAAGCCGGAATCTATGTATCCGATTTTTTGAGCTAAAATACTTCCGCTCAAACCAGTTAAAAGTAAAAGTAATATTATTTTTTTCATCTTTTAAATAATACTATCTGAATTGTTGACCAATTGTAAACATAAACCTTCTTTCATTGGCTTTTGGAGCTCCTGGAACTTCATCAAAACCGTAACCATAATCTATACCTAACAGACCGAAAGCTGGCATAAATATACGAGCTCCTACTCCTGCCGTTCTGTATAATTTGAATGGGTTATAATCCCTAAAACTACTAAAATTATTTCCACCTTCAGCAAACGCATGGACCCATATCGTTGCAGAAGGGTTTGGACTAATCAGATAACGTGTTTCAAATACAAATTTATTGTATGCAACACCCGGTTGATTTTGAATTGGCGATGAATTTTTATCGTATGGGTTCAATGATCTGTTTTCATATCCTCTAAGTCCGATAATTTCTGTACCTAGCAGGAAATTATTCATAGCCAGTCCATCCCCCCCAAGTTCAAAGCGCTCAAATCTAGTGTAATAATTTTTATTATAGTATCCAAGAAAGCCAAAATGAGCTCTTACATTGATTACCAAGTTCTTTGTCAGACTTATAAATTGAGAGGCATCAAACATCCATTTATGGTATTCAACCATTCTTTCCTCCTTTAAAACCCCATTTTCTACGTCATTGGTTTTGGTGAAATCATTAGGAATGGACTTAACTACCTGAGGGAACCACAAAGAATATGGAGGAGTTAAGCTTACACTTAACGAAACACTGGATCCGCCTCTTGGAAACATTGGATTGTCGATACTGCTTCTTGAAATAGTGGTGTTAAAGTTAATGTTATGAGCTGCACCAGTAACAAATCCAAATTGAGAATAGGAATAGTTATCCAATCCATACCGAGTATAGGATAATCCATTGCTTAATGTAAAAAAGTCATCGGGGAATTTTAACCTTCGACCCAAGCTCACTGATGCTGAAGAGATTTCAATTTTTCCGGTGATATCCGGTATACCACTGTAATAAGCATAGTTTCTGTCATTATAGCCCCCAATTCTACTCACGGAATGCGTTAATCCGATGGTGAAGGAATTAGGTTTTTTGCCTCCTAACCAAGGCTCTGTAAAGGTAAGCGAATAGGTTTGATAAAATTTACCACTTGCCTGTAATCTTAAAGCTAGTCTTTGACCATCCCCGGAAGGCAACACGCCTCTCCATTCTTTGGGATTAAATATTTTTCTTGCAGAAAAATTGTTAAAAACCACTCCTAAAGTTCCAATGAACCCATATCCGCTCCATCCTCCTGAAAGCTCAATCTGATCACTTGGCTTTTCAACCACCTGATATTCTATATCTACTGTACCGTCTCTCATATTAGGAATAGGCACAGGATTAATTTTTTCCGGATCGAAATAGCCCAACTGCGATATTTCCCGCTGCGTTCTAATGATTAAAGACCGGTTAAACTTTTGCCCCGGAAGCGTTCTTATTTCCCTTAAAACAACGTGGTCATTGGTTTTGGTATTTCCGGTTACATACACTTTATTAATGGTAGCCTGGTTGCCTTCGCTAATTCGCATTTCCAGGTCAATTGAATCGCCTTCAACCATTACCTCTACAGGCTCAATATTGAAAAACAAATAACCATTATCCATGTATAATGAACTGATGTCATCACCGGTAGGATTATATCTGAGCCTTTTTTCCAGTTCTTCTTTGTTATAAATATCTCCTTTTTTTACCCCAAGAACAGTACTCAGCGTGGCGCTGTCATAGACATAGTTTCCTTTCCAGTTAATATCCCTGAAATAATACTTTTTGCCCTCATCAACCAGGATTTCTATGTTAATTGATTTGTTATTGAATTTATATATGGTGTCATTAAGAATAATTGCATCTCTATAACCCTTACTGTTATAAAAATCAATAACTTTTTCTTTGTCATCTGCATAATCATTTTTATTGAATTTTGATGCAGTAAGAAAGTTTACTCTGACGTGCTCATTTAAATATTTCATGGCATATTTCGGCATGAAAATCTTATTAAGTGTTTGCAGGGCAGGAGTTAACCGAATTGATTCAGCATTTTTTATGGTATTAAGAATATCATGAGGAATAGTAAACCTGATTTTTTCTTTGGTTTTCTTCATTTTCCTCTTTAAAGTAGCATCTGCTATTGCTTCATTATTGTCAAAATATATTCTATTTATTTTTACCTTTTTCTTTTTGTCCACTTTGATTTTTAAAGTGGCATAATTGGTAGAAGAAGAATCAATCAATTGGTTTATATCCACTTCTACATTTAGAAAGCCTTTATCAATAAAGAACTTTTTAACCTGAAGCTGAGTATTTTTGATTAAAGCATCAGAGACAATCCTTCCTTTTATTAGCTTAATTTTATCTGTGAGACTTTCCTTCTCTGCTTTGTTTATGCCTTCAAACCGGAAATTTGCCAATCTTGGTCTTTCTTTAAGTTTGATTTCAAGGAATATCTTTCTTCCCTCCACTTTAGTTGCGTTGATTTCTACATCCGCCAGGATGCTTTGATCCCATAATTTTTTTATAGCAGAGGAAATGGCTTCTCCTGGTATATTAATCATATCACCCACGCTGAGTCCTGTAATAGAAATTATAGCATTCGGGTCAAGGCCCTCAGCGCCTACTACCGTTATTCCACCGATCTCATACTCTTGAGGAGTCGAATAATCAATAATAATATCAGAGTTTCTGGGGTATTTATTGCCTAATTTGATCTGTGCTGATAACTGGAAATAGAATATGGAAAGAATTAAAACTAAAAATATTTTTTTCATTAAAATGTTCTTATGAAACTGATAGGACTAGCAATTATACTTTAACTTGTTCGCTTATTTTACCAAAGCGCCTTTCTCTTTTTTGAAAATCATGAATTGCATTGTAAAGATGTTCTTTTCTGAAATCAGGCCATAGAATTTCAGTAATATAAAGTTCTGTATAAGCCAATTGCCAAAGAAGAAAATTACTTATTCTCATTTCTCCACTGGTTCTGATTAATAATTCAGGGTCAGGAATGCCGGCAGTGCTTAATGAAGATGAAAATAAGCTTTCATTTATATCTTCGAGGGCCATCCCTTTTTCGCTACATTCCTTCACTATTTTTTTTGTTGCTTCCACTATGTCCCATCTGCCGCTATAGTTTAATGCTATATTAAGAGTTAATCCTGTATTGTGTTGGGTAATTTCTTTGGCTTCTACTAATTCGTTTTGACAAGACTTGGGTAACTGGGAAACATCCCCGATGGTTGAAAGTTTTATATTGTTTTTAATCAAAGTTTTGGTTTCAGATCTTATTGTAGAAACCAGCAATTGCATTAAACCGTTAACTTCTGCTTGAGGGCGTCCCCAATTTTCAGTGGAGAAGGCATATAAAGTAAGGAATTTAATCCCGATTTCGGCACATCCTTCTGTCGTTTGTCTTACCGCCTCTATTGCATTTTGATGACCAAATATCCTGGCCGCACCTTTCTTCTTTGCCCATCTCCCATTTCCGTCCATGATAACGGCTATGTGACTTGGTAAATTGTTTAGGTCAATTTTTTCCTTCATGAATTTACTTTATCTAATACTTTTTCAGGACAAGTTTCCTCTATGGTTTTTAAAGCGCAAGGTACGAATTTCAGTTCACCAATTAAAACTTATCATTCAATAAGTTAAATAGTATAAAAGGAGTATTAAAATTATAAATAGATGAAATGCGGAGGGAAAATAATCCGGCTTTTAATCAAAATAAAATGGACAGGGGATGCTATAAAAAGTATAACTGATACTGATCGTGCTTACAAAATACCAATCGCGGTCAAATTCATTTCCGTTCCTAAACTTTGTATTTGCTTCAGAACCGGATAAATGATCAAAGTAATCCGTAAATGTTTTTCTGGCGCCCAGTTCAAGTCCGAAATTCCACTTGCCATTAATAATTTTTCTAAACCCTATACCTGTAGGAATAACGGATTGAATCTTTTTTGCAGGAGAAGTAGGGCCGTGCATATACATTACGCCTCCGCCAATAAAAAAATAAGGAGTCCAGTTTCTGCGGTTTTTTTCATTTCTGTAGTCAAAGAAATTGTATTCGATTTGCCCGACCACTTCTCCGACTACTCTTATAAAATCTTCATTTCTGATTTTAGAATAGCGATCATTGTTAAAATCATCTGAACCATGGGTTTTAACAACATTGGCAGCAAGCTTTGCACTAACAGCGTGGCTAAAATTATATCTTCCAAAAATTCCTCCGGCAGGCTGGTAGTTTTCAAATCGAAAGGCAGGATTAACATCACCTACATAATTACCTCCACCAATGGCGCCACCTATCTCCCATTTCTGGGCATAAACGAAAAATGGAGTTAAAAAAATAAGAGTTAAAAAGATAAAAGATTTAAGTTCAGATCTTTTGTTATCTGAACTTTGCATTTCTTCTATTTCCGCCGAATATTCCGTTGCCAACAAAAACGTATGTTAAATGAAAACCTGTTACTATATAAACATCTTTATTTGGAGTGCCTCTCTTATTTCCTGCTGCATATGAATAACCGTTTGGCGCAGTGTTTTGTATAACTTCTGCATCTCTTTCGGCCCCTGTTCTTGCATTTATTGGCTCAAGGGATCTGTCTGCCATCCTCTCAGTTAATTCATCCGTGAACAAATCCTCTTGGACAAAATTTCCACTCACATCATCCAAATAATCGGTAAATGTGTATCTATAACCAACTTCAAAGCTTAAATCAAAATTATCACTTAACCGGTACCTCAAACCAACGCCTATTGGAAGAGATAATTGCACCCGTGAATATTTTTTATTTGCTCCATCCAACCATCCCTGGCCTTCTGTTCCCAATGGCTGTAAAGCTACCCATTTACCCGGCTGAACAGGGCTATCTTCAGGTGTTTTTGCTTTGGGGTTATGGTGAAATACCGCGACACCTCCAAAAACATATGGGGTGATATCCACACGTCTTAGATAGTTACCTCTGTTTTCAAGCAGGTCAACCATCCCGACTAGCGAAAGTTCTTTTATGTCGTTCCTGAAATGTAAATTTCTAACATAACGGAAGCGGGCATTATTGTCTTCTTTATCTGCTGAATAATAGTCATCACCTTGTATTCTTCCCCAGGAAAAAGATCCCCTCAGGCTATACCTTGTTCCGATTCTTCGCATATAAGTAATCCCAATCTGAGGACGGGAAAATTGAATATCAGTACTTAAAAGTTTTGGAGAAGGGGTAATATCACCGAAATAGTTCATCGAACTCAAATTAATACCAAGCCCGTTGTATTGTCTTCGCTTATCAAACTTTGCCCCTTTGCCTGTGAAAGACGAAATTTTTCTGTTTTTGTGTCTTAAATCTTTCCTCCTGTTTTTATTCTGTCCATAAGAATCATGTCCCTGAATAAGTATAAAGGAAATTAAAAAAAAAGAAAACAAGTATAATTTTCTCAACATATATGTTTTTATTGAGGATTTCAAATCAATCTACAATTATGCAAATATAAAAATAAATAATTGTTTTAAAATTAGTTAGTTTCTTACGTCCCAACCCCAATTCAATTTATACCTTAGCGTGTCAAGGAAGTTGTAACCATTTATTCTTATCAATTTTGCTTTAAAATTTTCTTTTCTTACCGCCAATTGCACATTTCCCTCTACTGCCCTTGACCTGGAATCCAAAGAGACGAGGAAATTTTTACTTCTGCCTTCAATTTCAAAAGAAATAACTTTATCGTCGGGAATAACAAGAGGTCGTACACTTAAATTGTGCGGACTTACGGGCGATAAAATAAAGTTGTTTGAATGAGGAAGCACAAGGGGGCCACCGACACTGAGAGAATAGCCAGTGGAGCCGGTTGGGGTGGAAAGTATTATTCCATCCGCCCAGTAAGAGTTTAAATACTCTCCATTAATAAAGGTGTGTACCGTTATCATTGAAGAAGTATCTCTCTTGAGAATTGCAAATTCGTTCAATCCGAAGTTTATTCCTTCAAATAAATCCCGGTCTGATTCAAGGTGCACCAACGTTCTCTCATCTATCTCATAATATCCATTAAGGATACATTCTATGGCGTAGCCCAGGTTAGAAGGGGTTATTGTTGCGAGGAATCCCATTCTTCCTGTATTTATTCCTAATATCGGTATATTCTTATCCTTTACATATGTAATGGATTCCAGTAAAGTACCATCACCTCCGATACTTAGGAGAATATCTGCATTAAAGATATCTTTGGAATCATTAAAGATGTCTTTAATTTTTCTGACTTTTATTCCAAATTCAGTAAGAGCGGTTGCTAATGTCTGAGAAAGCTGAACGTCGATATTGTTTTTGGATAACTCCTCAAACATATCTTTAATAAAAATCAAACTTTCTTCCTTTAATGTTCTTCCATGAATGGCGATTTTCATTTTAAGTATAAAGTTTGAGTTCTGCTTTAGGGTCTAAAAATAAGACTAATTACTATTAAAGACTTAAATATTTCAAAAGAAGGTCTAATCTGTCTTTATCAGTCGGAATGATATCGGTTTCCTGAAATTTGGCTATTATTTTATAATTATACCTTTCCAAAGTAGCGATGGCATATGTGAGGTCCATTTTATTCAACTTTAGGGTAAGCTTAATTTTCAATGGATCAAGATCATCACTCGTTACATACGAGCAAAGGATTTTTAGATTATTGGATTCAATTAGCCGGCTTATTTCAGCCAAAGAATAGTCATTCTCATTAAGAGATAAAACAAGAATTCCACCTGCCGTTTGAACCGCACTTATTTGGGCAAATGCAGACAGCAGAGTTTCCTTTACTGAGATCACTCCTTTGTAGTCTCTTTGATCATCAACGACAGCTATTACTTCTAAATGATTGTCTGATGCTATTTTTATAACATCATAAAAGTGTTGGTGAGGCAGCACAAATACTTCTTCAGCGCTTAAAGCATAATCAGAAATATGCGGACCTCCATTTGATCCGTCATAAAAAGAATAATCGTTTATTAAACCTTTATATTCTGAATTGTCTAAAACAGGTAATTGATTGGATCGGAACTCTTCCATCCAGTCCAATGCCTTATCCACCGTATCTGTAGGTTTAAGGGTTGGTATCATAGGATTAATGAGTTCCTCAGCTATCATATCAGTTCATGTTCAGAAAGTCAGTTAAAATCGCATTAAATTTTTCAGGATGCTCCATCATGGGAGCATGTCCGCACTTATCTATAAATTTTAAAGTAGAACCTTTTATCAGGTTATTAAACTCATGTGCCACATGAGGTGGGGTAATAGTATCATTCAATCCCCAAATAAGCAAGGAAGCAGCTGTAATTTTATGAAGTTCCTTTGCCATATTATTTCGTTGGGCTGATTTTGCTATGGCTACTATCCTCAAACATTTTGGAATATCCTTGGTGATATCAAAAACTTCGTCTACCAGTTCTTTTGTTGCAGTTTCAGGGCTGTAAAAGGTATAAGCTACTCTTTCCTTTATATAATCGTAGCTTCCTCTTTTAGGAAACGAACCGCCCATTGAATTTTCAAAAAGCCCCGAACTCCCTGTTAATATAAGCCTTTTAACCTTCTCATGGTTATTCAGGGTATAAATAAGACCAACATGACCTCCCAATGAATTTCCTAATAATGAAAACTCATTCAGGTTCTTCATTTTTACGAAATTTTCAATGAATAAAACCAACCCCTCCAATCCGGCTTCTCTTACAGGCATTTCATATATAGGCATAAGTGGAATTATCACTCTGTACTTTGAGGAAAACCCTGAAATAACGCCTTCCCAGTTACTTAGCGCTCCAAATAAACCATGCAATAGAAGTAATACTTCTCCTTCTCCTTCATCTATATACTTGTATCCAGCTTCTTTTTTTACTTCAAAAAACATCTCTTTAAATATCTATAATCGTGTTAATTCTTTTACTTGTTTAATTTATAATAAGTTAACCAGTTTGATAAAATTTGTTTGCCTTCCGGGGTCATTATCGCTTCCGGATGGAATTGTATACCCCTTAAAGGTAATTCATTATGTTTAATGGCCATAATTTCATTTAATTCTGTTTTTGCTATAACTTCTAATTTTGAAGTAATATTATTTAAAATTAATGAGTGATATCGGGTTACATTTATTTTTTTAGGTAAATTCCTAAATAATAAATCATCCTCAATGTCTATTTCAGAAATTTTTCCATGCATAGGCCGGCTTCCTTTTTCCAGGGAAGCCCCAAAATAAGTGCCTATCGCCTGATGACCTAAACATATTCCTAAGATGGGCAATTTATTGTGGTAATAGTCAACCACCTCCATTAGATTTCCTGATTTGATGGGAGTTCCAGGACCAGGAGATAAAACTATTCCTGTGAAATCTTTTTTCTTGATATTTTCTAAAGATTCATTATTTCTTAAAATGGTTACTTCTGCCCCGCTCTGAAACAGATAATCATATAAGTTATAGGTAAATGAATCAAAATTGTCCAGAAGAAGAATCACCTACGAGGATAAAAGAGTTTTTGTTAAGGAAGAAATGGTTTTACCATCGGCCATTCCAGCAAGTTCTTTGGTTGCCGTTCCCATTACCTTTCCCATGTCACCAGGTCCTTTTGCGCCTACTTTTTCAATGATGGCTTTTAGCTTTTCTTTAACTTCCTCGTCAGATAGTTGCTTAGGTAAGTATTTGTTAATTATTTCTAATTCATCTACTTCAGTTTTTTCTAAGTCAGCCCTTCCCTGTTGTTTGTATATTTCTGCAGAATCTTTTCTTTGCTTGGCTGCTTTTGTTAAAAGCTTGACTTCAGCATCTTTATCCAGTCCGTCAATTCCTCCCTTTTCAGTTTCTGCCAACAGAATTAATGACTTTATACCTCTAAGTGCACGAAGGGCATCTTTATCTTTTGCAAGCATTGCTTTTTTAATATCCGATTCTACCTGTTCTTTAAGACTCATATTATTTAAAATTTAATTAATGCGATTTTAATGGAAAATTTGAAATCGAAGAAAGAATCCTATTACAAATAGGTCTCCAACAATGATTTCATAGAATCTCTTAATTTAGCTGCCTCCCTGGCTGCATCAGCTTCAAAAGTACTCCCATTCGAGGCGTAGATTATTCCCCTCGAAGAATTTACGAGAAGGCCGCAATTGGAATTAAAACCATTTTTTGAAATTTCCTTGAGGTCCCCACCTTGAGCACCCACACCAGGTACCAAATAAAAGTTATCGGGGGCTATTTTTCTAACCTCTTTAAATGTTTCCGGATGTGTGGCTCCGATTACAAACATTATCTGATCATCAGTGCCCCATTCTCTACATTTTTCAATGACCAGTTGATAAAGCTTTTTATTTTCAATTTTTAAGGTCTGGAAATCTTCACTTCCCGGGTTTGAAGTATGGGCAAGAACAATTACCCATTTGTCCTTATATTCTAGAAAAGGAACAATGGAATCCTTTCCCATATAAGGAGCTACGGTGATGGAATCAAAATTTAATTTTGAATATTGGGGATCAAAAAAAGCTCTGGCATATAGTCCTGAGGTATTTCCTATATCTCCTCTTTTTGCGTCAGCTATGGTAAAAATATCTTTGGGGATATAATTTATTGTTTTTTCAAGGCTTTCCCAGCCTTTAGAACCCATGCTTTCATAAAAAGCTATGTTTGGTTTATAAGCTACACAGTATTGGTAGGTTGCGTCAATTATTCTTTTATTAAATTCGAAAATAGGATCCTCGAATTTTAGCAAATGTGCAGGAATTTTTTTTATGTCGGTATCAAGTCCTATGCATAAATAGGAGCTTTTCTTACGGATATTTTCAAAAAGCTGTTCTTTGGTCAATGATTTAAAAATTTACATGAATGAGTTTTGCAGAAGAATTGTCTTACTTTTCCTGGAATATTTGAAACAAAAATAAGAGATAAATAGAAATGAAGATTTTAAATTAAAATAGTTGATTAGTTTTATATCAAAACCTCCAGCTTCGGTCTGCGAGCTTCCAACTAATTTTAATCCATTCCTCCCATGCAGTCCATACAGGCATTTGCAAAAGAATCATAATAGTCATAAGCAGGGCCTGGCTTTCCAAAAATGGTTATTATCTTATCCAACCTGATTTTAGCATTGGAATCCAATAATAGAAAATCGCCCTCTTTTTCTTTCAGAATTTCCTTAACCGTCCCTTTTTCAGATTCTATCTGGTTTCCATCCTGAAAAAAATGGATCACTCCGTCCAGTTTTTTTGATTTAGCTTCGTCAAGAATTTCATAATAAACATAGTCAATGGGTGTAAATGAGTCCATGATTGAAATAAATGTTAAATGTTAAATTTTCGTCTTTAAAACTTCCAACTTCCCATCTTCTAACTTCCCACTCCTTTAATTCCAGGAAGGTGTTTCCTTATTCAAAAATGCTTTTACTCCTTTTTTGAAGTCTTCGGTTTCTCTCATTTTAGCATTTGATTCGCAGGCAAGGTTTAAAGCATCTTCTATTGAAGAATTTTGACTTTTAATCACCAATTCCTTTGTTAAAGAAACAGATAAAGAGGAAGTATGGTTTACAGATTCTGTTGCAAATTTTAAAACTGCCTCTTCTATTTCTTCAGGGGCGACTACCTTCGAAATTAATCCAACTGATTTTGCGGTTTCTGCTGAAATAAGATTTCCGGAAAGAAGAAGTTCTTTAGCTTTTCCTTCTCCAATTTTTCTTATTAAGAAAACCAAAACCAAAGCAGGTATAAATCCCAGCTTTACTTCTGTAAATCCAAAATTTGCTTCAGGAACAGAAAAAGCGAAGTCAACAACAGTAACTAATCCTGCACCGCCGGCAATAGCATGTCCTTTTATCTGAGCGACAACAATTTTTTTGAAAGTATAAATCTGGTAAAACAGGTTTTTTAAATTTGTAGAATCTTCCAGATTTTCTTTATAACTATTTTGAGAGAGTTGTTGCAAATATTCCAGGTCCGCCCCTGCGCAAAAAGCTTTTCCTTCTGCTTTTAATACCACCACTTTTACGAGATCATCGGTTTCAGCTTTTTTAAAAGCTAGAGAGAGCTCTTCTACTAAATCAGCATTCAGTGCATTTCGTTTTTCAGGACGGTTTAAGGTGATGAAACCAATTCTATTTTGGGTTTCATATTTTAGATACTTAAAAATCCTGTCCATAATGCAATTTATTAAAAATTAAAATTCATAATTCCGTGAAGCAATATTCCATCTCAGGCTTGCAAAGGTATAACTGGTGTTTTTTATGTTTCCAGGCAGGTCGGTATCATTAATACGGAAAGTTTGTTTTAAATCCAGCCAGAAGTTGTGTTTTAACATATAACTCAAGGTAAGATCCCCATAGATGATATTGTTTGGAATACCCTGTGATATTGAATTTCCATATTCATTTCTATCTTTTGTATAGTCTCTGAAAATATTTCCTCCAAAGTTCTTTTCTGAAGAGTCCTCTCCCTTTTCTGCATAAATTCCCTTTAAAACCACAAATAATCGGGAAATGGGTTGATATCTGATAATTCCAACAAATTCACGGAAATTAGCCCCTAACGGATGGGCAAGCGGTTGATTATAGTGAGAATAATTGGTGAAATTATCATCATGAGCATAAGTGAACGGTCTTGCTATATTCAATTCTCCCTGAATATCAAGGTTTTTAATTCCGGCAACATTAATATATTTAAATCCTCCCTGGGCGGCAAACTTATTTCCCCACCATCCATTTCCTGCTTTTAATTCCTTCGCTAAAAATTCATCCAACAAGAATTGTCCATATAAGGAAAAGCTTTTAAACAGAATCCATCTGAAGTCCAGTCCGACAAAGGCATTGTCAGGACTTCCCGAATGTTGTTCTATAGACCGGTAAAAAATTATTGGATTTAAATAATTTACATCGAAGGCATTATTACTTATTGTATCCCTTTCTCCAAATACAATAGATTCAAAAGCCCCGATACTTAAGTTTTTAGTAATGTTTACGTTCAAATGATGAAACGCAAAATATTTATTCGGGAAAGGAGTGCCGCCAAATAACCCTGTATTATTCCCTATCACATTGGCCTTCATCTGGGCAAAAATATTGGTGTAATTGATCCTCCAGACTTTTGTATTGAGTTTTAAAAATAAATAGGGAGCCGATTGATCAGATAAAACGAGGGAACGATAACCATTTCCTACAAAAAATTTATCGTGGCCAAATTGCAAATTGATGTTTTTGATAGGATCAAAGCTGATGTAACCTCGTGTATGAAAAAAGTCGTACTCCGAAGTTGAGCCATAAGTTTTCCAGAATCCTTCATTGGGAACGGCCTTAGTTGCCAAAACCCTTTGCTGAACATAACCCGGAGAACGCATTTGATTATCCGTAAGAAAAGTGTAAAAACCTAGTTTCTTGCTTATCATTCCTCTGAGCTCAATCCCTCTTGAGTTAATATAAGGTGTTCCATTTGCTGAATTATCCTGGCCCAATCCCAAATACAAAACAGGGTTTACCTGGAGATTGAAATCCTCAATGTCTACTGAATAAAAAGCGTTCTCTTTTCTATAGAATTTCTTTAAAAGGGGTTTCTTTGAATCACCTTTATTTAAGGCAGACCATTCCCAGTTATCGCTCTGTAAATAATCTATATTAAACTTATCCACTTTACTTAGCCTTAAGGAATCCGTACGCATGGAATCAGCTAAATCAGCTACTCCTTTCCTGGTAAAAGGCTTGATTACATTGTGGTACGCATCGTAATTTCCTCCCTGGAGAATCTCATATCTTTCAACCAGATGCTGATAATCACTATTTAAAGGCGTATTAACAGATTGGGCACTGACTGTTGAAATTCCGACAACAAAAAATAAAATTATTTTATATAACTTCATAACTAGGTTTGAACGATGCAAATTAGCAATTGTAAAATAAGGAAATAAGTTAAAGGAGACATGAATACAAGCAAATAAAATATATTGATAAAAAACTAATAACAATATTGAATCTAACGGTATGATTTTTAATCTTTCAGCGAATAATGCCCGTCATTTGATCTGGAGTTAAGGTATTAATAATGAATCACTATTATCCTAATTTTAAGAAAGGGTTTGGAAAAAATGCTTTTACTTATAACCTGGCTTGATCAATTTAAGACATGAAATGAGCATAAACAGAAGCATATCCGAACGAGGATGATTATCTGCGAATTCCATTTGACAATTAAAAAACGACTATATACATATGAATACAAGACAAATAAAATATATCGATGAGGAAGAGGACACTTTAGAACTGGAGGTTGAATGGGCAATTAATCGGAGTATGGAAGATTGCTTAATTGAATATTGCAAACACATAATCAGTAATTATGCTATTGCCGGAATAGATGTTATCAATTTTCCCATAAAACGAAATATATATTATTTGGATAATGAAGAATAATCTTAATAATGTTTTCCCTTCTCATTTTAGAGAATTTATTGAGGCGTTGAATAGAAATAACGTAGAATACCTTCTCATAGGTGGATATGCAGTAGGAGCTTATGGACATATTAGAGGGACAGGTGATTTAGATATATTTATTAACGCAACAGAAGAAAATGCAAATCGAATCCTTTCGGCCTGTATCGATTTTGGAATAGCAAAAGAAGATCTAAAGAAAGAAATGTTTATAGTTCCTAAAATGATTGGAATTGGGGAAATTCCATTAAGAATTGAGATATTGAAAAAATTAGATACTATTGATTTCAGATACGCTTATCAACGGGTCAGAAAAGTTGTCATAGATAATTTGCATATCAACGTGATATCTCTTGAAGATCTGATTCTGTTAAAGAAAGCAGCTATAAAGGGAAGGAGTAAAGCAAGAGATACTGAAGACCTAACTTTCCTTCAAAAACTTAGGGCTAAGCTTTCCACTTAAACATAAAGTTATAAATATTTAAAATGTTTCAATTGAATAGTGAAGGCGAAACTGTTGTCTATTTTTATCTTTTTCTTTCAATCCTAAATAGAATTAGTGATTAACAACTGGTAACAATATTGAATCTAACGGTATGATTTTTAATCTTTCAGCGAATAATACGATTGCCAATCATTTTGTCTCGGAATTAAGGGACCTTGAAATTCAAAAGGACAAGGCTCGTTTTCGCAAAAACCTGGAAAAAATAGGTGAAATACTGGCGTATGAAATTTCTAAAACCTTTCAATATGAGAGAAAAGCCATTTCTACTCCTTTAGCCGTTACTTCAGTTTTTCATCTTGCCAGTCAACCGGTCCTTGCTACTATTCTCAGGGCAGGGCTACCAATGTACCAGGGATTTTCTAATTTCTTTGACCACGCAGAGTCCGCATTCATAGGAGCATTTCGTGGAGAACATCAGTTGGATTACACTTTTGATATTACATTGGAATATGTCGCTGCTCCCCATTTGGAAGATAAAAACCTGATTTTGATAGACCCGATGCTGGCAACCGGAAAATCTATCCTTTCATCTTATGCTTCTCTACTTAAATATGGCAAACCCTCTCAGCTTCACGTTGCCGCAGCCATAGCCGCACCGGAAGGAATAGATCTTTTACAAAGGGAAATTCCCGGAGTTTCCATTTGGGTTGGCGCCATCGACGAAAAGCTTAATTCTCAATTCTATATTGTGCCCGGCTTAGGAGATGCGGGAGATCTGGCTTTTGGGCCAAAGGTTGGGTAGAGCCGCACACTTAAGTCAATCTAAAAGAAAACTGAAAGACTTTATCTTATATAATTCCGATCATTCTTCCTAATAAGCTGCTTTATAATCTATTACAATCGTTACTCCGGTTACTTTGCCAGAATCAACAGTTACGGGGAAGATGTTGTTTTCTCCATCATAAATGTTCGCGAATAAACCTCCTTCCTCTTTTGTAAAAACAGAATATGTACCGGGTTCAATCGCTACTTCGAATATTCCATCGAGATTGGAGGTAACGGATTTGATAAGTCTTGATTTAATGTCAGTGAAAAACTCATCCCTTTGGGTTACTTGACTTATATTAGTCAACTCAAAAATTAATATCTCCCTGGAAATACCAATGGACTTACCTTGATCGCCGCCGTCAATAGTAGGCATAAAATTGCCCTCCCTCCATAAAACTCTTCCGGCAATCCCTTCGTTGATGCTTATTTCAGAAGTAATACTGCCTTGAGGCGCTTTGCAGTTTGCTAAGAATAAAAAACCAAAGCTTAAAAGGATGAAGTTGAGAAAATTCATAAAGAAGTGATTTTGCATATTAAACGATATCTACAACTATTCGCCTATTTAAAATAGTAATAAATTGTCACCATGGGAAAAACTCAATCAATGTTCCCTCCTCTAAAGAATCTTGCGCTGCAGGATGCAAAGCAATTCCATCTGACCCCAGCGTTGCGGTGATATCGCCCGAACCATTATATTGAATAGCTTTCAATCCGGAACGTTCTTTTGTTTCTACCCGGCATGGAAAAAACTCATCAAACTTTGTCCTTTTATTTCTAATAGAAATAAAAGGAAGCTTTATAGCTAGAACATCATTCAGACCAAAAGATTTTCTTAAAAAAGGTTCAATAAAGACCTTACAGGCGACCTGTACTGAAACCGGATTTCCGGGCAATCCAAAGACAACAGAACTGTCTGTTTCTCCTACCCATATTGGTTTTCCAGGTTTTACCTGTACTTTGTGAAATACCTTTCTAACCCCTAAACGATCAAAAATTTCAGGTAAAAAATCGGCGTCGCCCATAGAAACTCCACCGGAAGTAATTACGATATCATGCTCCAATGCTTTTTTGAGGGTTACCAATAAACTTTCTTTATCGTCTTTTACCAATCTTTTAAACGAAACCTGAATTCCCCACTTTTTAAAAAAAGCTTGAATGGTATAGGAATTAGAGTCCCTTATTTGAAAAGAAGACAAATGAACATCTATTGGCTTCACTTCATTTCCGGTGGAAATAATAGCAACCGTTGGCTGTTTGAAAACTTTCACCTGACTTTTCCCAAGTACCGCAAGGGATGAAATTTCAGCGGGCGATATAAGCGTCGATGACATTAAAACCAGCGCTCCCTTTTTTAAATCTTCTCCCCTTTTCGCGATATTTTGATCCGGTTTGATGAACTCACTGTTAATCCCGAGTTTATTGTTTTTTTGCTCTACATCTTCTATTCTAACCACCGCATTGGTTCCATCAGGTACTGGCGCTCCTGTCATAATTTTAACACATTGCCCCTCGGGTATTTTATCTGAAAAGGAAGATCCGGCAAATACGTCTTGAATTGCCCTATATTCTTTAATGTTTTTTGAATTAAAATCTTCCACATTAATAGCAATTCCGTCCATAGTGGCCCGGTTAAAAGGAGGATAATCCCGGTCAGAAAAGACATCTTCGGAAATCACCCTTCCATAAGCTTCTTCCAGGGGGACCGTTTCTTCTCCAAAATTCCTTGCCAGCTGTTTTATTTTTTCTAATGCCTCATGTACGGTTAGCATATTAATCGTAGTTAATAAGTTGGAAGTTAGAAGATTGAAGTTGGAAGTAAAAAAGGTCTTCCATATCTTTCTGCTAAAAATTCTTTGAATATAGGAAGTTTAATAAAAGTTAGGACTTAACCTCGCGTTCCCTGTCAATATTTTCCTCGATTGAATAATTGTGAAAATAAAATTTATAAAATTAAAAAGCCAACCTGCTAAGGATTGGCCTTTCCATTTTATATCTTAGTCTCTTATACGTCCCCTATCTATTCTATCTTAAATCAATAACTTCTACACCTTTATGTTTTGATGCATCAAAAGCAAAGTAGTTTTCTTCAACTTTTACGTTAGGCGTGGTTTTGGTGATGTTACAAAAATACCTGGTTCCGCTCTTTTCAAAAATTCTCCAGTTTTTAATGTATTTATCCTTTTTATGGATCTGTAACCTTATTTTAAAAACTTGTCTGCTTTTATCCTCAGGGATCAATTCAACGATTTCGTAAACCTGCCCATCCTCTTTCTTTTCCTCCACAAATAAATATTTATATCCGTTTTTATAGACCGTATATATGGTAGAAGGAGATACTTCATCCTCTGTGGGTGTATAATCAGAAATATTTACTTCATTTTCTTCAATTAAATAAGTCCAGACGGTCGAGCCGTTATTAATTATTTCCTGTCCATCCATTTTTAACCTGAATTTGCTTGCCTTAATAACAATCTCTCCTTTGAAAGTATCATTTATGCCTGAAGAAGGATTTTCAATAGAATACTGAAAATCTACCTTAAATGCAGGCATTGATTTGTATTTAGCGCTCATGGCATCCAAGATTTGCAGTGCTTTCTGGTCTTTCTGGGCATACAAACCGGTAATCGAAAAAGTTATAAAAAGCAACACACCAACAATTTTCTTCATTTTATGTTATTTTACCTTAAACTATTTTTTATTTGCTAAACTATTCAATAATTGTTCCAAAGCGTACTCATCGGTAATTAAAACTTCGCGTGCTTTGCTTCCTTCAAAGGCACCCACTACACCTGCCGCCTCCAACTGGTCAATCAACCTCCCAGCCCTGTTGTAACCTAATTTCATTCTCCTTTGAATTAAAGAAGTACTGCCTTGCTGATGGGTTACAATTAACCGGGCAGCTTCTTCAAAAAGCGGATCCCTGTTGGCAAGATCTATTGCCTCTTTTTCTTCCGGCTCATCACCCTCAAACTCAGGAAGGTGGAAAGCAGAAGAGTAACCTCTTTGTGAAC
The DNA here is from genome assembly GCA_035628645.1 of Cytophagales bacterium. Taxonomy (GTDB): domain Bacteria; phylum Bacteroidota; class Bacteroidia; order Cytophagales; family Cyclobacteriaceae; genus DASPJL01. The sequence goes on from DASPJL010000135.1 coordinate 20,333, forward strand.
CGATATAATCTACCACTTGCTCCACTTCAGGCGTATCTATAAAAGCGCATTGAATACGAATCAGATCGCTGCCGGTAGAAAGCAACATATCGCCCATACCCACCAATTGCTCTGCTCCTCCTGCATCAAGAATGGTTCGCGAGTCGTTTTTCTGAGTTACTTTAAATGATAGCCGGGCAGGAAAATTGGCTTTGATAATACCTGTGATCACATTTACTGAAGGTCTTTGTGTAGCCAATACAAGGTGAATACCAATGGCACGTGCTTTTTGAGCCAAACGGGCAATAGGTGCTTCAATCTCTTTTCCGGCTGTCATCATCAAATCGGCGAACTCGTCTATTACCAGGACTATATAAGGAAGATACATGTGTCCGTTTGTTGGCGAAAGTTTTCGTTCAATAAACTTCTTATTGTATTCACTTAAATTTCTGCATTGCGCTTCCTTAAGCATGGAGTAACGATTCTCCATTTCTATACAAAGAGAATTTAAGGTATGGATTACCTTTTTTGTATCCGTAATAATTGCCTCTTCAGAATTAGGAAGTTTTGCCAGGAAATGTCTTTCAATTTTATTGAATATGGAAAGTTCTACCTGTTTTGGATCTACCAGTACAAACTTTAATTGAGATGGATGTTTTTTATATAATAAGGATGTCAGAAGAATATTGATTCCAACAGATTTTCCTTGTCCCGTGGCACCTGCCATAAGCAGGTGGGGCATTTTGGCCAGATCTGCTACAAATACTTCGTTGGAAATGGTCTTTCCTAAAGCAATCGGAAGTTCCTTGTCACTTTTTAAGAATTTTTCAGTAGAAAATACAGATTTAGCAGAAACAGTTTCCCTGTTTACATTAGGTACCTCAATGCCTATGGTTCCTTTCCCGGGAATAGGTGCGATAATTCTTATTCCTAAAGCAGCCAAACTCAAGGCAATATCATCTTCCAGGTTTTTGATCTTGGAGATCCTGATCCCTGCATCAGGAATAATTTCATAAAGAGTAACCGTAGGGCCTATTGTTGCTTTTATGCTTGTAATCGTAATCCCATAATCATTCAGGGTCTTAACGATCTTATCCTTATTGGCCTCAAGTTCTTCCCTTGTTACCTGACCTTTTTTATCAGCATAATCATTTAAAAGCTCAGGCGTAGGATACCTGTAGGAAGATAAATCCAGAGTTGGATCGTAGTTTTCTATTTTGCCATTGGTAGGGGTATCAAGGGCATTCAGGGGAACAATTTCGTCTTTCACAACTACATAAGGAGAGTCATCCCTGATAAAGGGAACGGTTTCTTCTGTTGGGGTCGGAAGAACTATATCAAGGTCCAGGTCAAGTGATGGATTTTTGGTTAATGTCTTTTTTTCAGGCTTCACTGAAACCTTCCACTCTTCTACTCCATTATCTGCTTCTTCCTTTTCTGCTGGTACTTCCTTTTCTTCTTCAATAAAAGGATATACGGATTCCTCCACTTCATTTACAATTACCGGCGCTGGTTTGGCAGAAGGGGTTTTATTGATGGTGGTGACGTTAAAGAAATAAATTAGAAAAATAATAAGGGTAAAAATCAGAAACAAAGGTGTGCCCCAACCAATCATGCCGCTGAATAAAACCGCCATTTCATATCCTATTCCTCCGCTTAAAAGACCAAGATAATTTTCCTCCTCTGTAATGAGAATAATATAACCCAGAAGTAGTCCGAGCCAAAAAATATAAAAGGCGGCAAACTTAATAAATTTAAAAATCGGGTAAATCTCCTTGCCAAAAACAAGCCTTACACCCAATAAGAAAACAATGGGCGTAATAAGGAAAGCAGCAATCCCGAACCATTTAAAAATAAGGTAATAGGAAACATAAGCGCCTATTATTCCGAGCCAGTTTTGTATCTCTCCGCCAGATTCACGGATGTCTGTGGACCACAACGATTCTATTACGCTTTGATCATTTTTTCCGGTAAATAGATATGAGATAAATGCTACTGTAAGAAAAAATGAAGCAAAAATCAGGAGAAACCCTACGGAAAGCTTAAACTTTTTATCCTTAAAAAAGGAAAAGCTTAATTTGAATTTCGGTTTACTCGATTTTTTAGATTCCTTTTTAAAATCTTTTTTCTCTTCTTTATAAGTATTGGTCTTATAGGTATTCTTGGCCATTTTATTACTTTTGAGAATGTTGAATTATGAATTGTAAATTTTGAAGGGAAATAAATTGTTTCTGGAATTTAACATTCAACATTATTACAGTTTGTAACGGAGTAAAGCTTTATTAATTTTTTTTATTAAGCCCGGTCCTTTGTAAATATAACCAGTATAAAGCTGAATCAGCGAAGCGCCGGCTTTTATTTTTTCAATGGCATCTTCTTCATTCATTATACCGCCTACCCCTATTATAGGAAAACTTCTGTTTGATTTTTCTGAAAGATACCTTATGACTTCCGTTGATCTTTTAGTCAGCGCTTTTCCACTTACTCCCCCTGCTCCGATTTTTTCCAGTTTATTTTTAGAAGTTTTCAGATTGTCCCTGGAAATCGTTGTATTGGTGGCAATAATTCCATCAATCCCGGTTGTACTCACTATTTCAATAATATCGTCCAATTGAGAATCAGTCAGATCAGGAGCAATTTTTAAAAGTATAGGCTTAGGTTTTGATCTTGACTTATTTTTATCCTGAAGTGACAACAATAGTTTTGTTAGAGGCTCTTTTTCCTGAAGTTCACGAAGATTCGGCGTGTTCGGCGAACTGACATTTACTACAAAATAATCTACATAATCAAACAACGTCTCGAAGCAAATTATGTAATCGTCATTCGCTTTTTCATTAGGCGTAACTTTATTTTTTCCGATATTTCCTCCGACAATTATGTTTTTGTTTCGCTTTTTTAACCGAACAACCGCATCTTCAACGCCTTCATTGTTAAAGCCCATTCGGTTAACTATGGATTCATCCTCTGTAAGTCTAAATAACCTAGGTTTTTCATTTCCACTTTGTCCTTTTGGAGTTAATGTTCCGATTTCTATAAATCCAAAGCCAAAGACTTGCAGTTCATCAATCCATTTTGCGTTTTTATCAAATCCCGCTCCTAGTCCCACTGGATTATCAAAGGTGAGACCAAACAGGTTTCTTTGAAGCCGCGGATCTCTTACATGAAATATTCTCCTGCAAATACCTGCAACGAAAGGGATTTTAAAAGCCAGGGAAATAAATCCCATGGTAAAATAATGAACTTTCTCAGGATCGAAAAGGAAGAGAATGGAGCGGATGAATTTATACAATATATTTAAGGAGGTTTATTTTTCGTGGTTGCAAAATTATAAGTTCAAATATTTATCCCTATATAAAAAGAAAATTTTTCTATATGAATACTTCTTTCAACCTGACATATAGAGCCTCGCAATTAAAAATTTTAACCCTACTATTCAAAAACTATTGCAATCAAAAAAAAACTTTTACTTGGTCGCAAAAAATATAAGTATTATTAGGTATTAGGCTTTAATCAAAGGGGATCAAAATGCAAAAACCTTGGAGATTTTAAAAACTCCAAGGTTTTGAACTTGCTTATAGAGGCATTTAAATTTAATGATTTTAATGTCCGGGACAATCACAGGATTTTCTTCCTTTTTTACCTCTTTTCCCTTTTCTGGCCTTTCTGGCTTTCTTTCTTTTCTTTTTTTTGTCCTTCTCCATCCCTATGGGATAAGCTTTTTTGCTGGCATCACCCCAGAATACATCGTCTTTGTTTGCCTTCCTTTTTTTGTTTTGTTTTTCCTTTTCTAACGGCTTACCATAAGAATCGAATCTCTTGCCGGTATAAGCCTCGTCAACTTTATTTCTTCTGGAATCGGCACTTTGTGCATAAGAGGCAAAAGTTAGAAAAAATGAAAAAGATAGAAGAAGCAAAAGATTTTTCATACAACTGTTTTAATGGAAATTTAAAATTAGTCTTTCTGAAGATAAGATTTGAACGAATTACTTTGGAAATATTGCATGGGAAGGAAGGTGTAAAAACCATTAAGGCACTTAGAAACACTTAGTGAAGCCCTGTGCATTTAGTATCTAACTTATCTATTCAAATCATCTTTCTTCTTTACACCCCAGTAAACTACACCTCCTAGCGAACAAACCATTAAAAAGATAGAAGAAATCATTGATACTAAATTCCCAATCGAATAAGACTTTGGCTCAAATTTGAATTCAATCTTATGTTTACCCGCAGGAATTTCTAATGCACGTAAAATATAGTTTACTCTTTTAATGGGAGTTTCTGTTCCGTCTATATAAGCCTTCCAGCCTTTAGGATAATACACTTCGGAAAATACTGCGAATCCTTCATTTGCATTTTCTGATTGATATATTAGGTGATTGGCCTTATAGTTTTTAAGTTGAATGAAAGCCGAATCATTGACAATGAAACTAGTTTTCTTTTGATCAAATTTTGATTCATCCAAAATCGCTGTTGTTCCGGGATCAATTGAATCCAAAGCTTCTATTTCTTCATCAGGAGTATTTACTTTATTAATCTCACTGATAAACCAGGCACTTCCTAATGCCTTATCATTTCTTAGCGCTTCCTGTGCTCCTTCTCCAAGAATAAAATATTTTGTGTTTAGCATATTCAAAGCATTTAAACCTGAAAATTCTATTGAACGATTCTGTAAGTTTTTAATAAACCTGGAGATCTCATCTGAAAGACTGTATTCAATAAGGTCCTGATATCGTTGCATCTTTGCCCCGGAATAACCACCAATAGATTTATGATAATAGGAAGTGCGGGCCTCCTGCCAGGGACTGCCCGTCAGATTTAATACCCGGTAATTTGAAGAGTCTTGCAAAATGGCCTGATCCGCTTGCGTAGGTTGAAAATGTTGTTCCGATACTCTTCTTTCGAAATTATTGTCATTCAAATATCTTTTATCTACCACCCAGTGATCAAACAATATTAAAAATCCAATAATTACTACTGTGGCAGTTTTGGATAACTTTTCTTTCCATGCCGCCCATAGCAACCCTGAAGCAATCAAAATAAGAAAAAATGAACGCCACGCATCGGATTTTAGTAAGGATTCCCTGTCTGCTTTTAAGGCATCCAGCAGCCAGGCAGGCTGTGAGGCGAGTTGTTCATCTACCGCTCCTTTAAAGCTTGCCATTCCTCCAAACAAGCCAAACAATAAACATAATCCTCCCGTTATTCCAGCAGCAATCAAAAGCTTTTTAAACAAGGCTTTGGAATATTTTTCTTCTATTATCTTGTTGAGCGCTAAAATAGCACCGATTGGAACGCAAATTTGAGCGATAGTCAATGTCCAACTAACCGATCTGAACTTATTATACCCCGGTAAAAAGTCAAAAACAAAATAATTTAGTGTTGAAAAATTCTTTCCCCAGGACAAAACAATAGCAATTACTGTCGCGGCAATTAGCCAAATCCTGATTTTATCATCCAGAACCAATAGCCCCAATACAAACAAGAAGCAAATGATCGAGCCAAAATAATTAGGTCCCGCTACTGACTCCTGATCTCCCCAATAGGTTGGTACATTTTGAATATATTCTTCTGCTTGTCCATAGGCAACACCATTTCCAACCAAAGACTTATAATAATGTGACTCTTTATCCAAGGCTTGAATACTTGCTCCTCCCTGTATGTTAGGGATAATAAGACTAAAAGTTTCAAAAATTCCATAACTCCACCGGAAAGCATATTCCTTGTCAAGGCCTCCATTTGAATTGGTTAATGAGGTTTCTTTGGGTGTAAGCTCGGCTCCTCCTCTCATGGTAAATTTTGAGTATTCAAAAGTGGTAAGGAAAGATCCGAAGTTCGCTCCCAAACCAATAATTGCCGCCAAAACCAATACACCCACTTTCTTCAAAAAGGAGGTCTGAGATTTTTCCTTTACCGCATAGATCAATTCCACAATTCCAACCAGAAAAAGGATAAAACATAAATAATAGGTAATTTGATAATGATTAGAGCCAACGTTTAAGGCGACTCCGATTGCAGCAATTATAAAGCCTGTAAATAACCGGTTCCTGAAAACCAGAATTACCCCTGCCAATACCATAGGTGCATATCCCAGAGCCTTAACCCTGTTGTTATGTCCTGCTACTAAACTAACCAGATTGTAGGAAGCAAAGGCAAAGGCAAAAGCGCCGACCGCTGCATAAAGCGGCCTGACTCCAAAAGCAAGCAACAGAATGTAAAAAGAAATCAGGTTAATTAATATGACTCCCGAAGGATGAGGGAAAATCCCAAATATCGTATTGGCCACCTTCTGAATGAGCTCCCCTTTATGTATTGTAGAAATAAGATAAGCAGGCATTCCTCCGAACATTGAGTTTGTCCAGAGCGGTTCTTCGCTATATTTTTCACGGTGTTGAATAATTTCTTCCGCACTTCCCTGATACTCCAGGATGTCATGCTGCTTCATGCCTTTGTGCTCAAAAACAGCCGGCTTAAAATAGATGAAAGTAAGGGTGATAAAAGTGAATACAACGAGAAGATGCGGTAATACATCTTTCTTAAAATCAAAGTACTTCATGAAGATGAAAAAAAATGGATATGTTTAAGTGTCTAATTATAGGAATATTCTTTTGAATCCTGAAATAGTATTGGTAAAACAGATTTGTTGGCTTAAAAAGACACTAATCACACTCAGAAGCACTTAGTGAAATCTTCGTGAACTTAGTGTCTTAGTGGTAAATTCAATATCTCTTAATTTTTCTTAATAATTATCTGCCACCGGAAAGCCCATTTCCAACTAATATTATAATTATCAATTCCTGCTTTTGTTAAAATATCTTTTAACTCTGACAATCTAAAAGCCCTTTTAACCGACAGCCCGGCATCGTTTTTTACCATATAACTTTTTGAAAAAAGGCGGGTCAGAAGGTTTATGGAATGATAGGCCAGAAAATGGCGATGTATGTCGTTGGTTATAATTCCTAAGCTGGATTGCCGGTCGAGTTGTTGGTAAAGCTGAACAAGACTCTGGTCGGTAAAATGATGGGTAAATAAAGTACTGGTTATTATATCGAACTTGAGCTTTTTAAATTCTTCGGAAAAAATATCGAGTGCTAAAAACTCAATTTCTTTAAACGCACTTGCATTTCTTCTGGCATAATTTACAATATAAGGATTTGCATCTATACCAATCAGCCTTACTTTCAGGTTTTTCCTTTTTGCCCATTTTGCCACCTTGATCAGCATATCTCCGCCGCCGCATCCAAGATCAGCAATGGTAATTATCTTGTCTTTAACTTCTTTGCCACCCAGAATTTTTTCTATCCCTTCAATAGTTACATAATCACCGCCAAGCCATTTATTTATGGTTTCTAATTCCCTTAAATTTTGATCTACTTCCTCTCCTTTGCACAGAAGATCATCCAGGAGTTCGGCTTCTTCCGAGCGGGTTTTTAAAGAAGTAAACATCAATTAATTGTTTTTTACCTTTAAAAGCATGGACTCTAAAGTAAGGCCGGGACCAAAAGCAAAACTTAAAATATTTTTCTGATCGTCTTCTCTATTTAGGTTTTCCATGATGGATTGCAGCACAAATAGCACGGTAGCACTTGACATATTCCCATATTTCTTCAGTACTTTATAAGCATGGTGATTCTTTTCTTTCGGCAAGTCCAATTCTTGTTCAATCACCTGGAGAATTCTTTTACCACCCGGATGAATAGCAAAAATATCGATATGGGATAAATTAAGTTTTAAATGCTCCAACAGATTATTGGTCAGCGTTTTTATTCCTCCTCTTATTAATTCAGGCACGTAAGACGACAACCGCATCTGAAAACCATAATCTGAAATGTGCCAGGCCATATCATCTTTCCCCTCTCTTAAAATATCACAATAGAATGATTCCAAACTTAAGGTCTGATCGACCAAAGGACTTCCTGAAATAAGTATTGCCGCCGCACCGTCTCCAAAAAGTGACCCCGACAAAAGGTGATCTTCATCCTTGTTATCCATTAAATGTAATGTGCAAAGCTCCACACAAACAACCAGAACTTTCGCAGATTTATCGGATCTACAAATGGCGTCAGCAACCTTTATCGCGTTAAAAGCGCCATAACATCCCATAAAATTTACGGCTGTCCTTTGGATACTGCTCTTAAACTTTAATTTATCGATTAATTCGATGTCCAGACCTGGCGCATACATTCCTGTGCAGCTTACTGTGATCAAATGCGTAACGGCTGGTGGCGTAAGATCGGAAAATTTACTAAAGCAATCTTCAATGGCCCGTACACAAATTGGTAATGCCTTTTTCTTATACACCTCCATTCTTTCGGAGACGGAGGGAAAACGTTTCGTTTCCTTGCTATCGGAGAAGAAAGATGAATGTCCGGGTTTGTTTTTAAAATCTTCTATTACTGAATATCGGAAGTCAATACCTGTGGCTCTATATAAGATGGCCATTTTATTTTTTTCTTCCTCATTAAGGTTCAAGTACCTGGAAATAAATTCAAAACTTTCTTTTTGTGAAATTTTGAATGACGGATTTGCAGTACCAATTGAATTAATATGGCTTTTCAAGACTAGGTTCCTGTTTTTTTATCTTCTTTGTTTAAACAATTAAAATGTTCCTAATATTAAGGGTAGATGTTCGATTTTCAGAATTTGGATTTGTAAAAGATTCTTGATACAAACAAAATTATGCTTTATCCTCTTCCTGTTTATCTTTAATATCTTTTTAATCTTGTTTAGGACATATATGCTTCAAAAATCTACCCTACTGCATCTTCGTATTCCTTTTTCCTTTTTCCTGCTTCCTGTTTTTGTTTTTGCTCTTAGTCAAGACGAAAATTTCAACTGGATGGATGCTTTGCTGATTTTTATAATTTTGCACTTATTTCTATATCCGGCAAGCAATGGCTACAACAGCTATTTTGATAAAGACGAAGAAAGCATAGGAGGACTTGAAAATCCGCCCCCTGTAAAAAAAGAACTGTATTATACTTCCCTGGTTTTTGATGTAATTGCCTTAGGTCTGGCGCTCTTTCTCAACATTTATTTCACCCTTATGGTTCTTATTTATGGAGCTGTCTCCAAGGCCTATAGCCATCCATCTTTTAGACTAAAAAGATATACTTATATAAGTTGGTTGACCATAGGTGTTTTCCAGGGGTATTTTACTTTTATGATGGTGCAGGTAGGACTTTCTGGCTTGGAGGTATTTGAGGATTTCAGGTTAAATACAGCAGGAATTCTAAGCACTATACTGCTGCTTGGCTCTTACCCCATGACTCAGGTTTATCAACATAAAGAAGATGGTAAAAGGGGTGATATTACTTTAAGCCTCAAACTTGGAATAAAAGGAACGTTTATTTTTACCGCTCTGGTCTTTATGCTTGCTACAAGTCTTTATGTATTATTTTTTAAAGCATTCTATGATTGGAAAATCGCCTTATTCTTTCTGGCGTTTTTAACACCTGTTCTGGTGTATTTTCTTTCCTGGTTTGTCCGGGTATTAAAAAATGAAAAAGAAGCCAACTTCAAATCTACAATGAGACTCAACTTAATCTCTTCACTTTGTCTTAATTTATTCTTCTTGTTCTTAATTTATTATTCACACTTTTAAGTTGGACGTGGGAAGCTGGAAGAATTTTCAACTCCCATCTTCCAACTTCGACCTTCCCGCTTTAATAGCCCATATTTGCATTCCTTATCAAGCAATTTGATTTAAGCTAAATTCACAAAAACTCCTTTTGCTCGGAAAAAATCTTTTATTTTGCCACAAAATATAAAAGCTCATGTTGCAGATTTCCTATATAAAAGAAAATAAAGCCCAGGTTCTCGAAGGATTAAAAAAGAGAAATTTCAAATCAGCGGAAGAACAAATTGAAGCTGTACTTGAATTGGATCAAAAAAGGCGGAAAATACAGACCGAAATGGAGCAATCGCTTTCAGAGGCTAATAATCTGGCTAAATCTATAGGCGCGTTGATGAAAGAAGGCAAAAAAGAGGAAGCTGAGAAACTAAAGCTACAAACGGCAGAACTTAAAGCCAAATCCAAAGAATCCGGCGATTTGCTGAGTCAATATGAAACAGAACTTGAGAATATTCTATTAACCATTCCCAATGTTCCTAATGAAATTGTAAAACCTGGCAAGTCAGCGGAAGACAATGAAGTGATTTTTGAAACCAAAGAACTTCCTGCGTTGGGCCCAAATGCCTTTCCCCACTGGGAGCTGATTAAGAAGTATGATATCATTGATTTTGAATTAGGAACTAAAATTTCTGGGGCAGGCTTTCCTGTTTACAAAGGGAAAGGCGCAAGGCTGCAAAGGGCATTAATTAACTTTTTCCTCGATGAAGCTTTAAAAGCCGGCTATTACGAAATACAGCCGCCGATTGTTGTAAACCAGGCCTCTGGTTTTGGCACAGGACAGTTACCGGACAAGGAAGGACAGATGTATTTTGTGACTGAAGACAATCTCTACCTTATCCCTACGGCAGAAGTTCCGATAACCAATCTTTACAGGGATGTTATTTTAAAAGAAGAAGATCTTCCGGTAAAAAATGTAGGTTATACGCCTTGTTTCAGAAGAGAAGCCGGATCCTGGGGGGCACATGTACGGGGATTAAACAGACTTCACCAATTTGACAAAGTGGAAGTTGTACAAATCAGAAAGCCGGAAGAATCGTATCAAGCGCTGGAAGAAATGGTGAACCATGTGAAAGGACTCCTGGAAAAGCTGGAGCTGCCCTACAGGATTTTAAGATTATGTGGTGGAGATATGGGCTTTACTTCCGCGTTGACTTATGATTTTGAAGTATATTCCGCTGCCCAAAAAATGTGGCTGGAAGTGAGCTCTGTAAGCAACTTTGAAACTTTCCAGGCCAACAGATTAAAACTCAGGTATAAATCCGAAGGAAAAACCACTTTGCTACACACGTTGAATGGCAGCGCTCTTGCTCTTCCAAGAATTATGGCGGCACTCTTAGAAAACAACCAGACCTCTGACGGAATAAATCTTCCAAACGCACTTCGTTCTTATACTGGCTTTGAAAAGATATGAGCTATCCGCTTTTTTAAGGATTATTCTTTATTACTTTATTATTTCAATATCTTGAAGGGCTGAAGCCTTATACTTTTCAGTTTTTATTTTTGCTCCACCCTTAAGGGCGGAGCTATTGAATGTCTAACTATTACATTTATTTAGAATTTAACATTCAACATTTAAATTTAAAATTTTCATGGACCTCATACTTCGTCAAGGCACCCCTCAAGATATTCCTGCAGCGCTCAGATTAATAAAGGAACTTGCCGCATTTGAAAAAGCATCTTCCGAGGTAGAAAACACAGAGGAAAGAATGCTGGAAGAAGGTTTTGGCACAAACCCTGTTTACGGTTTCTACGTGGCAGAAATACGAGGCGAAGTAGCAGGTATTTCTCTTTATTTCTACAGATACTCTACCTGGAAAGGCAAAAGATTATTCCTTGAAGACCTTATTGTAACTGAAAGCCACCGGGGAAAAGGTATTGGAAAAGCGCTGTTTGAAAGAACAATTACTCATGCTTTAGAGACAAACTGCAATGGCATGTCCTGGCAGGTCTTGGATTGGAATACCCCTGCCATCAGATTTTATGAAAAATATCAGGCCAATTTTGATGAAGAATGGATAAATTGTTCATTAAGCCGGGATCAACTTACCAGATCTATATAGATTTAGATTGCCTTTTGAAAAGTATCGAGATCGTTCTTTTAGGTCATTTCTAACCGATTACGAAAAAAGAAAACAGGTTTATTTTCCTTGAAATGAAGTACAGTTTTTACAAAAAATCCAATTTTCTTTGATGATTTCCTTTTTTGGGACTTAATCTTTTATTGAAACAGGAGTTTCAAATAAAAACATTTATTAAAAATGAGGAGGAGTACGTTCAATAAAGCTCTTAGGCAAGCATAAAACTTTAAAATTTAATACACCTCAAATAGTCCCAAAAATGGACGTTTCACTTATCTATCTTTTACCTTTCAAAACATCCCTTCCATTAATTGACACTTATCCGTTGATTTCAAGTGAGTTAATATTTTTAATTTTGGTGATCGTATAATAAAATTTTCAAAATAAAAATTACATTTGAAAGTAATATAATTTTTTAAAGTTTATTTTAAATAAAATAATGCTTCTTTTACGCATTGAATTAAAAGTTGGGCGCTATGAGAAAAGTGATATTTTATACTTTCAGAAAATCAAAAGTGGTATTTTTTTTATTAATGATGATTGGTTTGAATGTTCTGGCAGGAACCGATAATCAAAGTTTGTCCTACAATGCCTCAAGCAAAGAAATTAAAGTTAATCAAATCACTAAGGGGAATTTTTTGGTCGTGGGTAGTTTTTTGTTTTTAAAAAATGCACAGAATTATGAAAGTTATTTGAGAAAGAATTCTTTTGAAGCTACTACAGGATTTTATCCTGGAAATAAGCATTATTATGTTTACTTATCGCAGTCGACAAATCTGGAGGAACTTAGAGGAAAAAGAGACGAAGCAAGAATACTTGAAGAGTTTAAAGATGCCTGGATCCTCATTATAGGGGGCGCACAGGCAAAAGCTATAAAGGGCAATTCAAATGAAGAAGTAGTGATCCAGGAAAGTGCCCCTAAAGTAACTTCCAATCCAAGTCCTGAAAGCAATCCGAGTCCTGCAGTCGAGGAGGTAGCTCCTACTCCTAAACCTGAGAAAGTAGTAAAGCCAGGTTATAAGGACTATTATGTTTACTTAAATGTGGTTTCTGCTACGACCATGAAAGAGGTTCCGGCGAAAATAGAAGTGGTAAACATGGATCAGAATAATTTGGAAGCAGTATTGGAATCTCATAAAACACAATCAGTTGAATTGCCTATTGACGGAAGCCAGGAAGTTCAGCTCATTTGTGAAGTATTCGGTTACAAAAAAATTCAGCAAGGGTTAAATCTGAAAAATCCTATTAATGATCTTTCCAAATCTCATGTTCAATTGGTTGGCGACACTGTTCTCGTAAATTTTGAATTGGTACGATACAAGAAGGGAGAGCTATTTACCATGTTTAATGTTTTCTTTTACAATGATGCAGCAGTTATGCTTCCAAAGTCAACTTATGAATTGAATAGTCTCTTACAGATGGTGAAAGAAAATGAAAACCTTAAAATAAAACTTCACGGACATACCAATGGAAATGACTACGGAAGGATAATAAAACTTGGGCCTGACGAAACCGACTACTTTAATTTGCACCCCTCAAACATGCAAACAAAAGGAAGTGCAAAAGACTTATCTTACGCCAGGGCCGAGGTTATAAGACGATATTTGATGGAACAAGGCGTAGAAGAAGACAGAATAGAAATTAAAGGTTGGGGAGGTTCAAGAACGCTTTATCCGGTAAAAAGCCCTGACGCGATAAAAAATGTCCGGGTAGAAGTAGAGATTCTTAAGGATTAATTACAAAGCTCTGCCAACTAAAGGAAATCTGATTAACCTATTAATCGCTTCCGGCGTCCGTCTTCAAACTTCGAGCTTAATATAGTATTTTTACAACCGCTGTTTCTTATGGTATAAAATAAGGAGCAACGGTTTTTTTTAATGGATAGATTAACACTTTTCGCCGACGTAATTCTTCCTGTTCCTATACCCAAGCTTTTTACCTATAGGGTTGCTTTTGAGATGAACGACCACATAGAAGTGGGCTCAAGGGTAATTGTTCAATTCGGTCAAAAGAAAATCCTTACTGCCATCGTCAGAAATCTTCATGAAACACCGCCGAAAGAATACGAAGCAAAGACCATCCTTGAGCTTTTGGATGATGGTCCTTTGGTGAACGAAATACAACTCCAACATTGGGAATGGGTTGCAAACTATTACATGTGTACAATCGGGGAAGTAATGAATGCAGCACTTCCTGCGGGCTTAAAACTAAACAGCCAGTCTTCCATTCAGCTTAATCCTGATGTAGAAATAAATGAAGCATCACTTTCTGATAAAGAGCTACTTATTATTGAGGAATTAAGAGGCAAACCGGAACTGACTTACGACGAAACGGCTGCAATAGCCGGCGTTAAAAATATTTATAAACACCTGAAATCCCTTCTTGAAAAAAATGCCATCCTGCTATTTGAACAGGTAAAAGAAAAATACAAGCCCAAGATTGTAAAAAAAGTAAGGCTTGGTGAACAATATGCAAATTCTAAAGACACCCTGGAAAGCTTGTTGAATAGCTTGGAAACCAAGCCTAAACATATCGATGTGCTTCTTTATTATTTACGGGAAATACCAGTTTTTAAAAACCCTGACCTTAATCAAAAAGGGTTGGAAAAAAGTCTTTTCAGAAAAGAAGGTGTTTCGGAAAGCGCGCTCAATACCTTAATCAAAAATGGCATTTTCGAGGATTTTGAGATCAATGTTTCCCGCTTTTCCTCGAAAGACCCGGGAACTTTAAAAGAGGTAACGCTTTCAAATAGTCAAAAAGAAGCCAGGGCGGAAATCATTAAACAATTCGAAAATCAGGATGTGGTGCTGCTGCATGGAATAACCGGCAGCGGTAAGACTGAAATTTATACGGAGTTGGTGCAAGCGATTTTGGACCAAGGATATCAGGCGCTTTTTTTACTTCCCGAAATTGCTTTAACCACTCAAATCGTCCAAAGACTTTATCTGACTTTTGGCAATAAGATGGGCGTTTATCATTCAAAATTCTCAGACAATGAAAGGGTCGAAATTTTTAAGAATTTAAGAGAGGGGAAAATAGATTTTGTGGTAGGCGTGAGGTCCGCTTTATTTCTTCCTTTTGCTAATTTGGGGCTGATCATTGTGGATGAAGAGCATGACAGTTCTTTTAAACAATATGACCCTGCACCTAGGTACAATGCCAGGGATGCCTCAATTGTTCTGGCAGGTTTTCATCAGGCAAAAGTTTTATTAGGCTCTGCCACGCCTTCTGTCGAAAGTTATTATCAGGCAAAAGAGGGAAAATTTGGATTGGTTAATCTTTTGGAAAGATTTGGAGAAGCTCAGTTGCCTGAGATGGTTTTGGTTGATACTTCTTATGAACGGAAAACCCATACGCTAAAAAGTGAATTTACTTCTACGCTTTTGGAAGCGTTGGATCGAACCGTAAAAGCCAGGGAACAATCCATCCTTTTTCAAAACAGAAGAGGCTATTCTCCTTATATAAATTGTGAAGATTGTAACTGGATCCCCAAATGTCAGAACTGTGATGTGAGCCTTACTTACCACATGTATAACAATGAACTGCGCTGTCACTATTGTGGATTTAAAACAAGAAATTACACCAGTTGCGCTGCGTGTGGGTCGGTGAAGCTTAAGACGGTGGGTATGGGCACTGAAAAGATCGAAGATGACTTGAAGCTTTACTTACCAGAAGCAAGAATTCAACGCATGGACCTGGACACTACCCGTAAGAAATACAGCTATCAGCAGATCATAAGTGATTTTGAACGTGGGGGAACGGATATTTTGGTGGGCACACAGATGGTGAGCAAAGGACTTGATTTTGATAAAGTAAGCCTGGTAGCCGTTTTCGACGCAGACAGAATGATCCATTTCCCGGATTTCAGGGCCCAGGAAAGAACGTTTCAACTCATAACTCAGGTGAGTGGAAGGGCAGGAAGAAGAGGCAAAAAGGGAAAGGTAGTTATTCAGACTGCCAATGTAAATCAACCAATTTTGAAAAAAATTGCAGCCCATGATTATCAGTCGTTTTTCATTGAGGAAATTTCGGAAAGGGAAAAATTTCTTTACCCTCCTTTTGTAAGGCTTATAAAAATTTCGGTTAAAGCTAATGATAGAGTATTGGGTCAGAAAGCGGCAGAGGTTTTAGCAAAACTTCTGTTGGAAAAATTTGGATCCAAAAGAATATTAGGCCCAGAATCCCCTATTATTGATAAGATCCGTAACCTTTTCTTAAAAGACATTCTAATAAAACTGGAAAGAGGAAAGATCAACCTGACAGAATCAAAGAAACTCATTGCCGAAGCAATAAATAAAGTATCCGTTCAAAAAGAATTTCGAAATATCCACATGACAGTTGACGTTGACCCGGTATAAAGAAATGTTGACTTTTAAATGTTGAATGTTGAATGAATAACAGCCATTTATAATTCAAAATTTAACATTCAACATTTCTATGTTATTTCTATTTTTACACCTTAAATTAATCTAATTTGAAATTCAATTACCTTTTTTATACCCTCATTTTTCTTGCTGCATTGACTGGTTGCACTGAATGTGAAGAATGCAAAGACCTCTATTACGAGCCCGGTTTTAAAGTGACTTTCTATAAAGATTCCACGGATAGAAAGGCTTTAAAATTAAAGGATACTCTGGCTGTCAATATTCTTTCCTTTAACGGGCAAAGTGACATTCCTAAAATTATTAATCTGGGAAAAGCCAATTATGTTTTTCCTATCCCTATGAACAGTCCGGATACTACTACGCTTTATATTATAGAATTCCAAAAGATCGGCAATGACACTATACTAAAGGATTCCTTTTCTCTTAAATATTCTTTGGAGCAATATTTTTATAATGACCGTTTTCTCTTGAGACCTGTTGCTATAGAACTTACGGAAGAGGATATTATTGATGATGTACTCACTTGCGTAAATTGTCAGAACGCTTCAGCCCAAATTACTATTTATGAGTAAATATCTTTTCCTTCTTTTTGGAGTTCTGTTGAGCCTTAAAAATTTTGCTCAAACTGAAGAGTCTGTTGCACCTCAACGACCTGCCTTTTCTGTAGATTTGGGAGTAGACTATTTAAAACTTGTTACCCTGGCATTTCCTGACGAAGACAAATATGAAGGTATTGGAGCCATAAACTTTGGATTTGGCTTATCCCTGGACGGTGAATACGGATACACAAAAAAAACACCTCAGAATACTTATAAAAATGGTACTTATACTTTTGAAGGAAACTATTACAGAGTTGGATTTGGATATAATCACGTGATTGGCGAAGCAAACACCATTGGCTTGGGACTAAGGTATGCCAGAAGTGATTTTGAGGATTTTACAGAATACACCATTCTTAGTACGGCATTTGAGCCTTTTATACTTTCGAACACTAACAAAGTTTCTGCTCAATGGGCCGAACTGGTCCTAAAATCAGAGGGACCTGTCAAAAAAATTAAAAATTTAAAGCTGGGATTGTTTATACGATTAAAATTCCTCGATCCCCTGAAAGACCGTGCGGAGTACGAGACCTTTCCTGTTCATGCCATTCCCGGGTATGGAATATCAAAAGCAAACACAACGGCAGCTTTTAACCTTTTTGTCAAATATTCTATTCCATTGATTAAATAATTTTAACTCCCCTCCCTTGGCTTATAAAATACTAAAATTAAAACCTGGCAGAGAAAAATCATTAATTAACAGACATCCCTGGGTATTTTCTGGCGCTTTGCAAGCTGTTCCCAATGCCAGAAACGGCGAAATTGTCAGGGTAGAAAGCCATAAAAATGAATTTCTCGGCTATGGATTCTTCTCAAAAAACAGTCAGATCAGTTGCAGGGTATTCGAATTTAGGGAACCGGATCTTGATTTTACCCAAAATCCATCCTATTGGCATGATAAAATTTCCAAAGCCTTTGCTCTTAGGAAAGATCTTGTGATTACCCCTAAAACCAATACTTTCCGACTTATACATGCGGAAGGAGATTTTCTACCGGGGTTAATAGTAGATGTTTATAATGAAACGGCGGTTGTATTGGTACTGGTAAAAGGAATTGAACACCTCTTAGAATACATCATTTCCGGCTTAAAGACCTTGGGAATCAAAGATATTTATCTAAGAAATACAGCCAATAACAAGAATGTCGAAAATATTTCTGTTGAATCCGGCTGGAGAGGAGAAGCAGGTTCTGAAGAACTATTTGTCATTGAAAATGGGATAAAGTTTAAAGTTAATATTGCCGAAGGACAAAAAACAGGGTTTTTCATAGACCAGAGAGATAACCGGCAACTTTTAAAATCGCTGGTCACAAACAAAAAAGTTTTAAATACTTTCAGTTATACCGGAGGTTTTAGCGCCTATGCCTTAGCTGGAGGAGCTACGGAAGTGCATTCCGTTGATATTTCGGCAGAGGCGATTAAAGTTTGTGAGGAAAACATTTCGCTTAATTTAGCACAAGCAAATCATAAAGGCATCACTGCCGATTGCTTTGATTATTTAAGACAAATGCAGGAAAAGTATGACGTAATCGTTCTGGATCCTCCTGCTTTTGCAAAAAATGCCCATGCGGTAAATCAAGCGGCCAAAGGGTATAAAGACATCAATCTTCAAGCTATTAAAAAAATAAATGAAGGTGGACTAATTTTTACCTTTTCCTGCTCCCAGCATATTGACAAAGACCTTTTTCGAAAGATCGTCTTTGGAGCAGCAGCAGATGCTGGACGAGAAGTTCGCATTATCCATCAACTCACCCAGCCTGCCGACCATCCAATCAATATTTATCATCCTGAAGGGGAATATTTGAAGGGATTGGTGCTGAAGGTAGATTAAAGAAGAGGGAAAATAAAAGCAAAAGATTACTCTCAGAGATTGATTTCTAAACTCAAAAGAAATTTAGAAAATCCATCTTATCTCACATCTTTGTAAAAAACTGAATTATCTCAATGGAGTGGTTAAAACTGTTATCTTATCAAAGAATAGGTCAGGTACAAAAGGATATTAAAAGCGGCGATATCCGAAGCGAGTTTGAAAAAGACTATGACCGTCTTATCTTTTCTCATCCTTTTAGAAGACTACAAGATAAAACCCAGGTTTTCCCATTGCCTGAAGACGATTTTGTACATACCAGACTTACGCATAGCCTGGAGGTTTCCAGCGTAGGAAGAAGTTTGGGAAAGCTGGCAGGTGAACAAATTATTTCTGCCAATAAAGAGCTCTCGGAATCAGGATATACAAAGTATGATTTTGGAACAATAGTAGCATCGGCTTGTCTTGCCCATGATCTTGGAAACCCTCCCTTCGGTCATTCAGGAGAGGATGCCATTTCTGAATTTTTTATAAAAAACCTTGAGTCTTCAAAAATTAAAAACAGCATAAATCCTAAAGAATGGAGTGATCTATGCAATTTTGAAGGCAATGCACAAGGTTTCAGGATTTTAACAAAAACCTATCAACAAGGCCTGCGCCTTACGGCTTCAACTTTGGCGGCTTTTACTAAGTACCCCCGTGAGTCAAAGATTGATTCGATAGATAAAACAAAGAGAAGTCAAAAGAAATACGGCTTTTTTCAAAGTGAAAAACAAATTTTTACTGAGCTTGCAAACGAGGTGGGTTTAAATTTTTCAGGAAGTCCCTTAAATTCAGAAGGAAAAGCAGATAACTTAATCTGGTGTCGCCATCCTTTAGCCTTTCTGGTAGAAGCCGCAGACGATATTTGTTACCATATTATTGATCTGGAGGACGGATGCAGATTAGGATTGGTGCCATTTTCACAAGCCAAAGATCTTTTAGCTGAAATCCTCGGAGACAGATTTGACAGCCAAAAATTTGAAAGAACAACAGATCAAAATGAAAAAATGGAGCTGCTCCGCGCATTGTCCATAAATACCTTGGTTTATCAGGCGGCAGAAGTTTTCAGACAAAATGAAAAAGGACTTCTCAATGGGACATTTGATACGGCCCTTACTGACCTTCTGCCTTCCAAAGAAATCCTTAAAGAAATTATCAGGATTTCTGTGGATAAAATTTATAATGCCAAGGTAGTTGTAGAAACACAAGCCGCCGGATTTGAAGTAATCGGCGGATTACTGGACATATTTTGTGAGGCGATTATTGAAAAATATCATTTTAAACAATCACTTTCGGCCAGAAATAAAAACCTTATGCGGATGTTCCCTGTCAAGTTCCTTCCTGCAGAAGGGGCTACGGAGTATGATTGCATTTTAGCCGTCATAGATTTTGTTTCCGGTATGACGGATTCCTACGCAATTTCTTTATACAGGAAAATTAAAGGAATGAACTTGCCGAGGTAAGATTAGATGGGAAGTTGTAAAGCGATGACATCCATCGCTGGGAGGTCTTTATAAATTACTGGTACCAGGGATGTCATCTCTTAAGTAGTTAGAAGTGGAAAGATTGAAGTGACAAGTTACGGGAACAAGACAAATCGACCCTTTAAATCATCCATATCCATAACTTTATTATGCTTTTAGCTAGCACATCATCACATTAGCAGATCAGCACATTATCCAATTATCACATTACGAATCTTTCATTGGTAATTGATAATTACTAAATTTGCGGCTTCTTTTTATTCATTATGTGGACTAAGCTGGCCCATTCGATCATAAAATACCGTCTGTTTTTTATTATAACAATCGCAATTACGACGATTTTTATGAGCTTTTTTGCCAGGAAAGTTGAGCCTTCCTACGACTTCAAAAACATCATTCCCAATGAAGATCCTGATTGGGTGTATTTTGAAAATTTTAAAAAGACTTTTGGAGAAGATGCCAATATTCTGGCCATCGGTATCAAAGACAGCTCCGTTTATCAGCTTGAGAATTTCAACCGGCTTAAATATTTCAGTGACGATCTGGCAAAATTAAATGGGGTAAATCAGGTGCTTTCCCTGCCAAGGTTACAGACATTGGTAAAGGACAATGTGGCCAGAAAGTTTAACCTGGAGCCTATTTTTAAAAATACGCCTCAATCTCAACAAGAGCTGGACAGTCTGTTGGATTATTCTCAAAAGCTAACTTTCTATAGAGGGAAGCTGACCAATCCTGATAATGGAGCGATTCTGATCCTGATTACCATCAAAAAAGAGGTACTCAACTCAGAAGACAGGGAAAGACTGATGGAGGACATTCAAATGTCGGCCTCTGCTTTCAGCGAAAAAACAGGTATTAATGTTCATTACGCAGGCCTGCCTTTTGTGAGAACAATAATGGCTACAAAAGTAAAGGCAGAGTTAAAGGAGTTTTTAATCCTTTCCCTTATCGTCACCGTCATTACGTTGTTTCTCTTTTTCAGGTCAATCTATGCCATTGTTTTTCCATTGATCCTAATAGGCATAGTTGTAGTCATTTCCATGGGAGCAATGGGCTTGCTAGGTTATAAGATCACCTTGCTTTCTGGTCTTATTCCTCCGGTAATGGTTGTTATCACCGTTCCTAACTTCATTTACTTAATAAATAAATATCACTCGGATTATCTGAGGCATGGAAATAAAATAAAGGCATTAACCACCATCATCCGCAAAATAGGTATTGTAACGCTGATAGTGAACGTAACAACAGCTGTTGGTTTCTTTACCTTATGTTTTACCACTGTAGATATTATGCAGGAATTTGGTGTGGTGGCTACCATTGGCGTAATGGTTTCTTTTGCTGTAAGCATGATCCTGATCCCGGCAATTTTTTCTTATTTGCCTCCTCCAAAACCAAGGCATTTAAAACACCTGGATTTCAAAATAACCAATAGCTTCATCAACAAGATGGGGAAATGGGCGGTAAATTATCAACCTGCCATTTATATCGTTACTATAGCGATCACATTAATAAGCGCTTACGGTATCTGGAAGCTAACGCCTCTTGCATTTATGGTGGACGACATCCCTGCTAAAAGTATTCTAAAAAGGGACCTGGCTTTTCTGGAAGAGAATTTCAAAGGCGTAATGCCCCTGGAAATCGTGGTGGATACGGGCAAAAAGAAAGGAGCCATGAATCTGCGAAATCTTAAGAAACTGGATGAACTGGAAACTTACCTGGCAAAACAAGATGGTCTGTCCAATCCAGTAAGTCTTATTAGTTTTATCAAAGCTTTTACCCAAGCCTACTACAACAACAACCCTGATTTTTACAGGCTTCCCAACAATCAGGATAAGATTTTTATTTTAAAATACCTCAAAAATCAGAAAGAGGAATCAGGATTAATAAACTCATTTATTGATTCTACAGGACAAAAAGTGCGAATTTCCTTAAAGATGGCAGACATGGGATCTATCAAAATGGATTCTTTAATTCATCACAACATTATTCCTAAGATGGAGGAGATATTTAAAGGTACCTCTATGAAAGGAAGCGTGACCGGCACTTCTCCTGTTTTTATAAAAGGAAATGATTATCTGATAGACAATCTGATCGGAAGTATGCTGTTGTCATTTGTGATAAATTCATTCCTAATGGCGCTTCTTTTCAGTAAAGTGAGAATGATCATTATTTCAATTATTCCTAACATAATTCCCATGATGCTTACCGCCGGAATTATGGGATATTTCGGAATCCCATTGAAACCAAGTACCGGTTTGATTTTCAGTATTGTGTACGGTATTTCTATTGATAACACCATACACTTTTTAGCGAAATACAGGCAGGAGTTAAAAACCAACCGATCGAATGTGGCAATTTCTGTCGCAAATAGTTTAAAAGAAACCGGAACCAGCATTGTGTATACTTCCATTGTTTTGTTTTTCGGGTTTATCATTTTTGCATGGTCAGATTTTGGAGGAACGGTAGCTTTGGGAATTTTAACCAGCACTACTCTTTTATGTGCAATGATTACTAATCTTTTATTGTTACCATCTTTACTGCTTACTTTTGACACTGGCAGTAGAGAAACATTTTTCCCGCCTCTTATCGAGCATTATGATGAATTTTATCATGAAGACGAGGATGAGGAAATCGACTTGGAAAGGGTTAGGTTAAGAGAGAAGGAAGTGGTTAATAATGCGATAATGTGATGATTTGCTAATGTGCTGATGTAAAATGTTGAATTTCAAATTTTAAATGTTGACTGGGGAATACTCAATACTTGATCTTCAATACTAAAGACTTATACAAAAATGAAACCATCATGTAACAAAGTATCGCAAAAGGCAATGAAAATATCAGATGGTTCCATGAGGCCATTAAAAAAACAATTATTTACGAATGAAATATAAAGAATATAAAAATCTTGAGTTTGCAAAGGTTGGGGAGGATATCCTGAAATATTGGAAAGAAAATAAAATTTTCGAACAATCAGTATCTTCAAGAGAGGGACAACCTACATTTACTTTTTATGAAGGACCACCTTCTGCAAACGGTACGCCCGGTATTCACCATGTAATGGCACGTACGGTGAAAGACATTTTTTGCCGATACAAAACCCAAAAGGGCTTCCAGGTAAAAAGAAAGGGAGGCTGGGATACGCATGGACTGCCTATTGAACTTCAGGTTGAAAAGGAGTTAGGCATTACAAAGGAAGATATTGGAAAAAAGATTTCGGTAGAAGAATACAATAGAAAATGTCGTGAAACGGTGATGAAATACAAAGGGGAGTGGGATGACCTAACCGAGAAAATGGGCTATTGGGTTGACCTTGATGATCCCTACATCACATTTACCAATGAATATATTGAATCTGTCTGGCACCTGTTGAAGAAGCTTTTCGATAAAGGACTTCTGTATAAGGGCTATACCATTCAACCTTTCTCCCCCGCCGCCGGCACAGGATTAAGCTCTCACGAACTTAATCAGCCTGGTTGTTATAAAATGGTAAAGGACACTTCGGCAGTTGCTCAGTTTAAGGTTATAAGAAATGAAAGATCGGAAACTCTGTTTTCAAAAGTTCCGGAAACTGATGCTTATTTCCTTGCCTGGACGACCACTCCATGGACGTTACCTGCAAACAGCGCTTTGGCTGTAGGAAAGAACATAACCTATTTATTAGTAAATACCTTTAATCCATATACTTACCTTCCGGTAAAGGTAATATTAGCAAAAGATTTATTTGGCAAATACTTTTCTGATAAAGCCCAGGGAATAGCCCTTGCAGATTATAAGCCCGGAGATAAAACAATTCCTTATGAAATACTAAGCGAATTTAAAGGCGAGCAATTGGCCGGCATTGAATACGAACAGCTTCTGCCTTATGTAAAACCCGAAAAACCTGCTTTCAGGGTAATCATAGGAGATTTCGTTTCCACAGAGGACGGAACTGGAATTGTCCATATTGCCCCTACATTTGGTTCGGATGACTTTAGGGTTGCTCAGCAAAATGATATTCCCGCCATCATGGTAAAAGATGAAACGGGAAAAGAGGTTCCGATTGTGGACAGGCAAGGCAAATTTGTAAACGAAATTACTGATTTTGCCGGAATGTATGTAAAGAACTACCAGGGATTGGATGAAACAGCTTCTGATTATAAATCCACCGATGTCCTTATTTCAATAAAACTGAAAGAGGCAAACAAGGCTTTCAAGGTTGAAAAATACGAACATACCTACCCTCATTGCTGGAGAACGGATAAACCTGTTTTGTACTATCCCTTGGATTCATGGTTTATAAGAACCACTTCCATGAAGGATAAACTGGTGGAATTAAATAAAACCATTAACTGGAAACCGGAATCGACAGGTACAGGCAGGTTTGGAAACTGGTTGGAAAACCTTGTAGACTGGAATTTATCCAGGTCAAGGTTTTGGGGAACACCCCTGCCTCTTTGGATCAGTGAAGACAAATCAGAACAAAAGTGCATTGGTTCGATAGCTGAACTTAATGAAGAAATTGAGAAATCGATCGCAGCTGGATTTATGGAAAAATCACCCATAGAAGGTGACCATTTTGATCTTCACAGACCTTATGTAGACGAAATTATTCTGGTCAGCGATACTGGAAAGAAAATGCTACGCGAGCCGGATCTGATCGACGTTTGGTTCGATTCCGGTGCGATGCCTTATGCTCAATGGCATTATCCTTTTGAGAACAAAGAGATATTTGATAAAAACTTCCCCGCTGATTTCATCGCGGAAGGTGTGGACCAAACCCGTGGATGGTTTTTCACCCTTCACGCCATTGCAGGTATGTTGTTTGATAGTGTGGCCTTCAAAAATGTAATGGCCAATGGATTGGTTCTGGACAAAAATGGCAATAAAATGTCCAAGCGATTAGGCAATGCGGTGGACCCCTTTAAAACTATCGGGACATACGGACCTGATGCGACACGTTGGTATATGATCACCAATGCTCCGCCTTGGGATAACCTTAAATTCAACGTAGATGGATTGGTTGAAGTACAAAGAAGGTTCTTTGGAACCCTGCACAATACCTATTCATTCTTCTCATTGTATGCAAACCTTGATAATTTCTCTTTCCAGGAAAATTCTATTCCTTTAACTGAACGAACAGAAAGCGACCGATGGGTTATTTCAAAATTAAATTCTCTGATAAAGCTCGTAGATAAAGCTTATCAGGAATACGAGCCAACTCAAGCCGGAAGGGCGATCCAGGATTTTGTAGTGGATGATTTAAGCAATTGGTATGTGAGGCTCAACAGGAAAAGATTCTGGAAGGGTGAGTACAATAAGGATAAAATGTCAGCTTATCAGACTTTATATACCTGCCTGGAAACAGTTGCCAAACTTGCTGCGCCTATTGCACCATTTTACACAGAGCAAATTTTCCTTGATTTAAATAAGGTTTCAAACAAAGATACTTCATCATCCATTCATATCGCTGAATTCCCGGTTGCAGATGAATCGGCAATTGATGTGAAACTGGAAGAAAGAATGAAAATTGCTCAGGATGCATCTTCTTTGGTGCATTCGCTAAGAAAGAAGCATATGATCAAGGTACGCCAGCCTTTGTCCAAAATTTTAATACCTGTATTAAGTGAAGATAAAAAAGCACAAATTACTGCCGTAGAAGACCTGATCATGTCTGAAGTAAATGTCAAAGCAGTAGAATATATAGATGACACCAGCGGAGTTTTGGTCAAAAAGATCAAACCTAACTTTAAAAAACTGGGAAAAGAATATGGCCCTGCTTTAAAAGATATTACAACAAGCATAAATGGGATGACCCAATCGGATATAAGTACATTGGAAAAAAATGGAAAGTATGATATAACGCTTGGGGAAAAAACTATTAGCCTTTCCGTGGAGGATTTTGAAATTACATCGGAAGATATTCCCGGATGGCTCGTGGCTACTCAGGATGGATTGACCGTTGCTTTGGACATCAACATCACCGAGGATTTAAAGAAGGAAGGAATTGCGAGGGATATCGTAAATCGTGTTCAAAACCTCCGAAAAGATATGGGGCTGGAAGTTTTGGATAAGATTAATATTGAAATTGAGAAAAGCGATCCTTTGGTAAACGAGGCAATAGAAACCAACCAAAAGTATATCTGCCAGGAAACACAAGCTATAAAACTGGAACTAAAAGATTCATTGGAAAGCTCAACTGAACTTGATCTTGATGATTTTAAATTGAGAATTAGGATTGAAAAAAATACATCTTCAGAAAAGGCTGTTGTAAACAACAATGAATCTGATGATTTTCATGATGGAGGCCATAACGTAGGTGGATTGTCGAAGTTTTTCATGGCCACACTTGGAGTGATTTTAGTAGATCAGATAGTAAAGCTTGCTGTATATTTTACTATGTACAGAGGAGAGGAAATCCCGATCTTTGGGGACTGGTTCAAACTGCATTATACTACAAATCCGGGAATGGCTTTTGGTTTGGAATTGGGATGGGAATATGGAAAGTTTGGCTTAACCTTTTTCAGGCTTATTGCTGTGTGCGTGATAACCTATCTGATTGTCCAGTGGTACAAAAGAAGGGTACATCCCGGCGTATTATGGTGTATGGCTATAATTTTAGGAGGCGCTGTTGGTAATGTGATTGACAGTACTTTTTATGGAGTTTATCTGAATAATGCGCCTCATGGTTCTACTACCCCATGGTTTCATGGACAGGTGATAGATATGTTTTATTTCGATATCTGGCAAGGAATGGTACCGGAGTGGGTTCCTTTATTTGGCGGAGAATTTTATGCTTTATGGCCCATCTTTAACATTGCCGATGCTTCTATTTTCGTAGGAATTACCCTTATGCTGATTTTCCAGAAGAGGTTCTTTGAGCGATCAGACGACTTAAAACAAAAAGCTGAATATAATTGGCGCTAAAAAACGGGGACCACATTAGAAAAGTTAGGGGGAGGTAAAATTGGAAAATCGATAAAGATGGACAACCAGAGGCACAAGTTCCTTCTTCCAACAACCATAATTGTATTATTCTAATTTTTAAACCGCTTTCCTGGCATTTTGTTCCTTCGCTGTAGGTTCGCTGTAGGTTCGGTAGAGGTTCGATGTAGGTATATTTGGTATTATTTCAAGGTGGACTAAAGTGCAGAGCGGGCCGATTTTCTATTCCGCCAGTCAATATTTAAGTTGAGAAATGAATTCCCGCAGAAATTCCAACTGATCTAAAAATGCGCAAGGGCATTATAAATAATTTTTAACATGATAAAACAAAAAAGGCCCGATCAAGGCCTTTTTATTTATGTTAATTCAAAAGAAAGATTACTCTCTGTCTCCTCCCAAATACATCATTACAAAATAAAACAATGTCACTAATGCTCCAATTGCT
>DASPJL010000136.1:0-41143 GCA_035628645.1 Cytophagales bacterium
TAACCCCTATGGATTTGTTTTCTGCTTCATTTCTTTTTCTGTGGGTTTTACCCAACATTACTGCTCCTACCATGGCGCCTAAAAGAAGAATAGATGCGACTTCAAAAGGCAAAATAAAATCACTGTAAAGAACTTTACCAAGGTTTTTTACATATCCGATCTGGCTATTTGAATTTAAGTCTATTGCCGCGCCGTCAGCTCCTCTCAATGCACCGACCAAAACTATCATCATAAGACCTCCTGAAATTACAGCGGCAAATTTGGTAAGATTGGTTTTGTGGGCCTCATTCTCATCATTCAGATTTAACAGCATTATCACATAAAGGAACAAAACCATAATTGCGCCTGAATAGACAATGATGTGGACAACGGCAAGAAACTGGGCGCTTAAAAGCAAATAATGAGCAGCAATCGCAAAGAATGTAATGACCAGATATAAAACACTGTATATTGGATTTTTAGAAAACACCACCATCAAAGCGCTTAATATTGCCAGGAAGGATAAGAAGTAAAAAACGTATAAACTCACTTTGTTTTATATTATTTGTTATGGCTATATTCTTTATGTTTTTTGAATTCCAGGGTACCGGGAGCTTGTCTTTTGGATACATCCACTCTTTGATCTGTCTTCTCTACCAGTTTATCCTTTCCATAAATAAATTCCTCTCTTCCGTATTCTGTACTCACTAACCTATCTGTGAGGAAAATTGCTTCTTTAGGACAAGCTTCTTCACATAATCCACAAAAGATGCATCGCAGCATATTAATTTCGTAGGTCACAGCATATTTCTCTTCCCTGTAAAGATTTTCCTCCCCTTTTTTTCTTTCGCCAGCCGTCATAGTAATGGCCTCAGCTGGACAAGCAACGGCGCAAAGTCCGCAGGCAGTGCATCTTTCTGCACCTTTATCGTCACGTTTCAACACATGCAGACCGCGATAAACGGGACTGAATTCACGCTTCTTCTCAGGATACTTTACCGTAGCCTTTCTCATGAAGAAATGTTTAATCGTAATGACAATACCGTCCAATATGGCAGGAAGATACATTCTTTCCCAGAAGTTCATCTCCTTCTTCGCCAATACCTTTGATCTATTTGTTAATTGCATTTTATTACAGTCTTTAGTACTTAGTAACTAGTCTTTAGTATTACTAAAATCTAGTTCACTTTATTTATCATATTTTAACTCAATACTTATTACTTAGTACTCCTTACTAAGCTTATCTATTTCACCAAAATCATCACCAGTCCCGACGCCACCAAATTAAATATTGCCAATGGAATCAATGCTTTCCACCCTAAATTCATTAATTGATCGTATCTGAACCGGGGCAATGTCCATCTCACCCACATATAGAAAAAGATGAAAAAGGCTATTTTAAGGAAAAAGGCAACTACCCCCAATATTGTAATTACATTATGAGGAAGACCTAAGTCATTCATAAATGGGAAATTATATCCTCCAAAATATAAGGTAGCCAGTACTGCCGAAGAAATGAACATATTGATGTATTCGGCAAAAAGGTAGAACCCTAGTTTCATACTGCTGTACTCTGTATGATATCCACCAATTAATTCAGTCTCTGATTCAGGAAGATCAAAGGGGGTACGGTTACATTCAGCAAATGCGCATATCAGGAATATAAGGAAACCCAGGGGCTGATATACGATATTCCACATATTGAAATCTCCACCTATTCCTCCGCCCTGCATAACTACGATCTCTCTCAATGAAAGTGTTCCTGTGGTCATCACCAGGGCAATGATTGAAATCCCCATCGCTATTTCATAGCTGATCATTTGAGCAGATGCCCGAATTGCACCTAATAGAGAGTATTTGTTGTTAGATGCCCAACCTCCGATCATTATTCCATAAACACCGATGGAAACAACTGCAAAAACATATAAAAGGCCAATATTTAAATCGGCGATCTGAAGAAAAAAAGACTTGCCATTTATTATAAGATCTCTTCCCCAGGGGATTACCACCCCCGCCATAATTGCGGTAATCATAGCAATACACGGGCCCAGGATAAATAAAGTCTTATTGGATACGGTTGGAATAATTTCTTCCTTCATGAACATCTTCACCCCGTCAGCTAAAGGCTGCAAAAGACCAAAAGGTCCTGCCCTGTCCGGCCCGACACGGTCTTGAATAAATGCTGCTACTTTTCTTTCAAAATAAGTGGAATACATGGCAACCAACAACATTACCAAAAACACTGATACTACAAGTATGCCTTTATATGTTAAAAACTCTATCATTTCCGGAGTTAGTTATTCAATTCTTCTAAACTGGCGCCCTTTTGAAACTTTATTTGTCTTTCTACCTCAAGTTTTAACTTTTGCAGATCGATTTTTTCATAATGATTTTGAGAAATTACTGAAGAACGCTCGATATGTCTTGGCCCTTCAACAACCCAGTCGTTCATCTCCTTATGTTCATACCGGCATTCATTACATATAAATTCTTTTACTTCACCATATTGATCTTTCCGGCCTGTTACCCTGAGAATGTTATTACCCTTTGTCCACAACACTACTTTACCTGAACATTTAGGACAATCTCTGTGAGCATCTAAAGGCTTAGTAAACCAAACCCTGCTGGTGAATCTGAAAGTCTTATCTGTTAAAGCGCCTACAGGACACACGTCAATCATATTTCCAGAGAAATCATTTTCGATTGCCTTTTCGATATAAGTACTGATTTCAGCACGGTCGCCCCTGTTAATTACCCCGTGAACCCGGTCATCTGTTAATTGATCTGCTACATAAGTACATCTGTAACAAAGTATGCAGCGGTTCATGTGCAATTTTATCTTATCACCAATATCGATCGGATCAAAAGTTCTTCTTTCTTCTTCGTACCTTGTTTTAGCCAAACCATGATTATAGCTTAGGTTTTGAAGATCACATTCTCCGGCTTGGTCACAAATGGGGCAATCCAATGGGTGGTTAATAAGTAAAAATTCCACTACGCCTTTTCTAGCCTCCAAGACATCCGGTGAAGTTATATTCTGCACCACCATTCCATCCTGAACAGGAGTAGAGCATGAAGCCACCAATTTAGGCATTGGTCTGGGATCTTTTGCAGAACCTTGACTTACCTTAACCAGACAAACCCTGCATTTTCCCCCGCTTCCCTGCAACGACGAATAGTAGCACATAGCAGGAGGTACAGACTCACCACCTATTGCTCTTGCAGCATTTAATATTGTGGTGCCATCCGCAACTTCTACTTCTATTCCATCTATAGTTACTTTAGCCATTTTAGTTTATGTTAAAATTGAAAAGCTGAAGGGTATAAATCTTCAACTTATTCTTTTTCTAATTTTGCAATACCAGTTGTTATTAATTTTGTAAGTTCTTCAGCCTCTTTAAGCAGCTTGTTTATGGCAAACTTATCGATGCCCAATCCATCCTTTAATATTCCTAACCAATATTTAGACTGATTTGTGGATTTAAGAGCGGCTTGATAATTAGGGAGATGTTCTTTTCTAGATTTACCTGATGTTCCTTCAAGAAGATTGGCTCCGATTGAAGTAGAAGATTTAACAACTTCATCTATCAATGTCTTGTAAGCTTCCTTTACCTCTATCGTTTCTATAAACTTTATGACTTTAACCGAATAGTCGTAAGTTCTTTCTTTCAGGTCCTTAGGTTTATCTCCTTCCAATATTTTTGTTTTTGTTAGTTAAATAAATTAAACTACCTCTGCTGTTTTTTGAGAAATCAAAGGTTCCTTTTCAAAATGTTTAGGATCCTTTACTTTTTCAGGGTATTTTATATGGTATTCAAAGTCTTCCCTGAAGTGACGAATAGCGCTGGCAACAGGCCAGGCGGCAGCATCTCCGAGAGGACAAATTGTATTTCCTTCTATTTTCTTTGCTACATCCACCAGCAAATCAATGTCATGCATACGACCATGACCATGCTCAATTCTGTGGAGTACTTTTTCCATCCAGCCTGTACCTTCACGACAAGGACTGCATTGTCCGCAAGATTCGTGATGATAAAAACGGGTAAATGTCCAAAGATTCCTGACAATACAGGTAGTTTCATCCATTACGATGAATCCTCCTGATCCAAGCATGGTTCCTGTGGCAAATCCTCCATCAGAAAGTGATTCATAGGACATCAGCCTTGGCTCACCTGCGGCGGTTTTTGTTATAAGATTTGCGGGTAGGATTGGCACTGAAGATCCTCCTGCCACTAAGGCTTTAAGTTTTCTTCCTTTCCAAACCCCTCCACAATATTCGTCAGAGTATAAAAATTCTTCTACGGGCAATCCAAGCTCTATTTCATAGACTCCTGGCTTATTTATATGTCCGCAAGCTGAGATCAGCTTTGTTCCTGTGCTTCTCCCGATCCCGATCTTTGCATATTCTTCCCCACCCATATTCAGGATAACAGGTACAGTGGCAATAGATTCGACATTATTTACTACCGTCGGGCATCCGTAAAGTCCATGGATAGCAGGGAATGGAGGTTTAAGTCTAGGATTTCCTCTTTTTCCTTCCAACGATTCAATAAGGGCAGTTTCTTCTCCACAAATATATGCGCCGCCTCCAGGCTGAACATAAATATCAAGGTTATAACCTGTGCCCAATATATTTTTTCCTAAAAAACCTGCCGCATAAGCTTCGTCTATTGCCTTTTCCAGGATTGGAAAGATCCACCTGAATTCCCCTCTCATATAGATATAAGATGTATTGGCGCCTAAAGCAAAGCTTGAAACAATCATTCCCTCAATTAATGTATGAGGGGTGTGCTCCATCAAATATCTGTCTTTGAAGGTACCAGGTTCACTTTCATCCGCATTGCAAACTAAATATCGAGGTTTTTCAGATTTTCTGTCTAAGAAACTCCATTTCATACCTGTTGGAAAACCTGCACCTCCTCTTCCTCTCAAACCTGCCTTTTTCACCTCTTCCATCACCTCATCAGGTGTCATGGATTTCAAGGCTTTTTCTACTGCGGCATATCCACCTTGTTTCCTGTACACTTCGAAAGTGTTGATACCAGGAATATGAATTTTATCTAATAATAATTTCTTTCCCATCTTTAATTTTTTTATTGATGAGTTTGTCTAAGTTTATCTAAAACCCCATCCATGTTTTCACAGCTCAGGTTTTCGATATAATTATTTCCAACTTGCATCATAGGAGCGGTGCCGCAAGAGGCAAGACATTCAACCACTTTTAGCGTGAACATCCCGTCTGCTGTAGTTTCCCCTTCTTTAATTCCAAGTTTATTTTCTAAATATTGAATAATGTCGTCAGCGCCTCTTAGCCAGCAAGGCCCTGTTCTGCATACTTCCAAAACACATTTGCCCACCGGTTCTAAATTGAACATGGTATAAAAAGAAGCTACTTCGTAAACTTCAATTGGTTTAATATTAAGTATTGAAGCTACATAATCCATTGTTTGAGGACTTAACCAACCCCCAAATTCAGCTTGTGCCAAATGAAGTATGGGAAGTAAAGCAGATTTATGTCGTCCCTCAGGATATCTTTTTATTATTCTTTGAACTAAGGCTAGTGTCGATTCTGAAAATTGAATTTTTTTATATTCTGTTTCCATTCTATTAATTAAGCATCAAGTTCTCCGGCAATTACATTCATGCTACTCATGGTAAGAATAGCATCGGAAATATTTGATCCCTGGATCATTTCCGGATAAGCCTGATAATATATAAAACAAGGTCTTCTGAAATGCAATCTGAAAGGCGTTCTTCCTCCGTCGCTTATTAAATAATAGCCCAACTCTCCATTTCCTCCTTCCACTGCATGGTAAACTTCTCCAATCGGCACATCGGTTTCTCCCATTACTATTTTGAAATGGTAGATCAATGCCTCCATATTGTTATAAACCTCTTGTTTAGGAGGCAAATAGAAATCAGGAACATCTGCATGAAAAGGACCTTGGGGTAGATTTTTTATGGCTTGTTCAATTATTTTCAGGCTTTCCCACATTTCCTGCTGACGAACCATAAACCTGTCGTAAACGTCACCATTAGTACCTACTGGAATTATAAAATCAAAATCTTCATAGGAGGAATATGGGTTCATCACTCTAACATCATAATCAACTCCTGCAGCCCTTAGGTTTGGACCTGAGAAACTATAATTCAAAGCTTTTTCAGCAGTGATTCCACCGACATTTGTCGTTCTGTCCATGAAGATCCTGTTTCGCATCAAAAGTTCCTCGAATTCCTTCAATGCAGGTGGGAACTCCTTTAAAAATTTGTCAAGCTTTTGCCATGCTATGGGCGAAAAATCTCTCTCAAAACCGCCTATTCTACCGATATTGGTAGTTAATCTCGCTCCACAAACCTCCTCATAAATCTCATAGATCAACTCCCTGAACTGGAATAAATAAACAAAGCCTGTTAATGCTCCGGTATCTACTCCTATTACAGTATTACAAATTATATGGTCCGAAATTCTCGCCAATTCCATTATAATAACCCTTAAATACTCCACGCGCTTAGGGATTTCGGCAGCAATCAGTTTTTCAACCGTCATGTGCCATCCTATATTATTAATAGGCGAAGAACAGTAGTTCAATCGATCTGTTAATGGAGTAACCTGATAGAAAGGTCTTCGTTCTGCAAGCTTTTCGAATGCCCTGTGAATATAGCCTATGGTAGGCTCTGAACTTATTATCTTTTCACCATCCATGGTCAGCACATTTTGGAAAATTCCGTGTGTGGCGGGATGGGTTGGACCAAGGTTCAGAGTGGTATATCTACTCTCCTCTGTAATCTCAGTCGCTTTATTATTAATTATAATCTCTTCGTTTGCCATGCCTGAATTATCTACCAAACATATAATCTTTCTTGTCTTCCCTTACCTGGTCTTCCAAAGGATATTCCTTTCTTAAAGGGAAAATGATCATATCTTCTACATTAAGAATTCTCTTTAAATTAGGATGACCTTCGAAAATAACTCCGTAAAAGTCATAAGTCTCTCGTTCCATCCAATTAGCGCCCGCAAAAACAGGAATAAGGGTTGGAGTGACTGGATGGTCGGCGGAAAGAAATATTTTAATTCTAATTCTGTAATTATTAACCAGACTATGAAGCTGATAAGATACAGCTATTTGATTCTGGTCCGGAAAATGGATACCGCAAAGATCTGTCAGGTATTGAAATTGAGTTTCAGCGTGGTTGTATAAATATTGTATTAATTCAACGATCTTATCTTTTTTTACCGTGATTGTCAGAAAGTTGTAAGGGTTTTCTATCTGAAGGATATCCCCCTCGAACTTTTCCCTTAATATGTTGATGATCTTTTCTTGAGCAGTATTATCCATTATTTATTCGATACCATATTTATTCAACATTGCTTTGTATTCAGCCGAATCTCTTCGTCTTAAGGATTCAGTCTCTACCAAATGCTGAATTTTCATTACACCATCTATTATTTGTTCTGGCCTTGGAGGACATCCCGGAACATACACGTCCACAGGAATTATTCTGTCAATGCCCTGAAGGACGCTATAAGTATCAAAAATTCCACCGCTGCTGGCACATGCGCCAACTGCCAGCACCCATCTTGGCTCAGCCATTTGTTCGTAAACTTGCTTTAAGACCGGCCCCATTTTCTTGGCTATCGTCCCCATCACCATAAGCAAATCTGCCTGACGAGGAGAAAAACTTAACCTTTCTGAACCGAATCTTGCCAGATCATAATGAGCTCCCATAGTGGCCATAAACTCTATTCCACAACATGAAGTAGCAAAAGGTAAAGGCCAGATTGAGTTTTTTCTTGCCATTCCAACCACTTTCTCCAAACTTGTTGCAAAAAATCCTGCACCTTCATATCCATCCGGTTTTTCCACTAATTTGATATCCGATGGCTTATTTATATCTGTTGCTTGCATACTTTTGTCTCTTTAGTTAATTAATCATCAAACTTTAAAGCGCCTTTCTTAAGGATATAGAAAAAGCCTACAAGAAGAAGCGATATAAATACCAACATCTCAATGAACCCAGGAATTCCCATTTCCAGAAAATTCACTGCCCAGGGATACATAAAAATCACCTCGATATCAAACAAGACAAATAATATGGCAACAAGGAAATATTTGATATGAAGAGGAGCGCGGGCATTTCCTTTGGATTCAATGCCGCATTCAAAAGGGTCTAATTTTTTCTTAGTGATTCTCTTCGGACCCAGTAAGTGGGTGACTACCATAGTGGTACCTACAAATCCCGCTGCAACTATAAACATCAGGACTATCGGAATATAATTTGCTAATCCAGCTTCTTCCATAAACCTATTTAAAAATCGTGTCAAAATTGCTTCTTTTTCCCATTCCTTGGTTGTGGCAAGAGAAAAAAAACATACATTGTAATAATTGAACTATTTTGTGTTCATTTAAAACTTTAAAGAGAATCTAAAAACCCTTTTGGATTGATTTTCAAATTGAACGGCGCAAATTTAGCCACCTTCCTTAGTTGAAAAAATTAAAATGACACTTTTAATTTTTTCAACCACCAAAATGACATGCAAATACCTTTATTACAATACATTATCAAATTAAATACTTTTAAAATTTCACAAAGAGTTATTAAATATTTATCTGATTTTAGCTTTCATCCGTCCGGATAACACAAAATCATATAAAAAGAATAGAATATCCCGCTCCTTTTATCACTATAATAGGATGCAATCCCTTAATTAAAGTATAGAATATTTTTCCAGGATATCCTACATGGCTTTTATTCTACTTTATAAGGCATTTAAAAATATTTTCTTCTATAAAAACTATTTTAAAAAAGCAGGCGTTTGCCTTATGATAACGATCGTTATCGGTAATGGAAGCCGGTTCATAAGTTGTTTGATATCCCGCATGCTGTTACTTATGTGTAACAAAAAAGAAAGGAGGTACAAGTGTCTAGTCCCAAAGAAATTTTATCAAATGTTATCAATTTAATTCATTCCACAGGTGTTGGTTTTTGAGAAGTTGGTAGATGACCTCGTGAAATTTATTAATTGTTGATAAAATGAAATGAGGATTTTTAAGGATCCGGTTCTTAGCAATAAGCCGGATCTTTTTTTTGTATATAGTATTTGCTCACAGATTACGCTGATTTTCACGGATTTTTCCTTTTCTGTGTAATCAGTGAAATCTATGATATAAAAACTAAAAATATTGCTCACGGATTACACGGATTTTCACAGATTATTTTCCTTTTCTGTGTAATCAGTGAAATCTGCGAGATAAAAAAGGAAAGTGTTTGCTCACAAATTACTCGAATCTTCACGGATATTTTCCTTTTCTGTGTAAAGTCAGTGGAATCCGTGAGAAAAAAAACAAAGTGTTTACTCTCAGATTACCCGGATTTTAACTTTTGTAAACCAGTGGAAACTGTGAGATAAAAAAAGAATTTTCATCAGGAACAAATATTTACAAATCGAATCTTACACGAACAAGACCATACCTTTCTATCTCAAATTGTTTTATCTTTTTCTCAAATGTATATTGACAGGTAAATAATCTTTGAATGCGACCAGCTCTTTTTATATTTTTTATTATTTCAATTTGCTTTTCCTCCTACAGCCAAACAGAAAAGATAGACAGCCTGATTAATGCTTTAAAAACTTCCACTGAATCTAATTACCGTAAGCTTTTTTACCAAATTGAGGTTGAGCTTCTCCGGATACCTGCCGAAACGGCTTTAAATAAAGTGGATGAAATCAACCTGGAAAGCGCGAACTTAAATTTTCTTGGTCCCTTATCCAGTGCTTACCGGTGCTACGGGATCGCTTATGAAAGAAACCATAAAATTCCAGAAGCTGTTAAAATGATTGAAAAGGCAAACAGGATAGCCAAAGATTACAACCTTACCATAGAATTTGCGGATAACATACGGGTCCTGGGCAATATTTACCGATATACCGGAAAATTTAAACTTGCTTTACAAAACTTTTACGCCTCCCTGAAAACCTACGATAAGAGCAAGAGTTATTCAAAGGAAAGATATTTGGTGTATTCTTATATCGGAGATATTTATTATAAAACGAAACACTATAAATTGGCTAAAGACTACTTGCTACAAGCCTATCAGAGAGGCAAACATTTATTGGACAGCAGGACGGTAATAAACACTTTAAATACAATAGCCTTAATTCATCGGAATAAAAGCGAATTTGGCCAGGCGAACTACTATCAAATGTTGGCTTTACATTTGGCTCAAAATGAAAAAGACAGTGCATGGATAGGAATTGTATATGGTAACCTTGGCAGGATTAATCAATTACAGGGTAAGCTTGACAGGGCAATTCAACATTACGAAACCAATATAAATTTAAGTCAAAAGTATTCGGAATGGAGCGACGTCATTATAACGCTTACCCGGCTTGCAGATATTTATATAGAAAAAAATAATTTTGTACAGGCTAAGTCTTATTTAGACAGTGCCTCGAAAATTGCAAACAAACAACACCAATATGACGGGCGATTATATTTATACAAGTCCCTCACTAACTATTACAGACAGCTTAAGCAGATAGATAGGGCATTCCAGTACCAAACCTTATATTCCGAAGTAAAGGATTCCTTAGAGCAGAAAAGCTTTACAGAAGAAATTGACCAGATGCGTTCCACTTTTGAGCTTGAGAAAAAACAGGATCAAATAGAGCTATTAAAGAAAAAGAATGAGGCCATTACAGCTTCTGAAAACAGGAAGAATTTTATTATTCTACTCGCAGCGCTATTGATTATTTTCATAGGAGTAACAGCCTATCTGTTGTATAAAGGAATTGCTGCAAAAACACAAGCCAATGAAATGCTGCTTAGACAGCAAAAAGAGCTGTTAGAGAAAAATGAAGAAATCAAAAAACTAAATAATTCATTGGAGATAAAGGTAGAAGAAAGAACAAAAATGCTTCAGGAAGCAATGGAAAACCTTTTGAAGCAAAATCAGAATCTGGAACAGTTTTCTTTTGTTATTTCCCACAACCTTCGTTCGCCCATATCCCAGGTTGTCGGGTTGTTATCCATTTTCAATAAGAATAATTTCCAGGACCCTGCCAATGTAACAATTATTCAATACCTCGAGAAAGCTTCCGGTAATATGGATGAAATCGTTAAAGATTTGAATAAGATCTTACTTATGAGAAATTCAGGGGAGAATAAGGAAATGGTAAGTTTAAAAGAGGCAACAGAAACAGCGCTTGAAAGTATTCGAAGTTTAATTAATGAATCAAGCACCAGTATACAAGTTGACGTGTCTGAAACAGAAAGTATTTATACCAATAAAGCCTATTTAAACAGTATTCTTTACAATCTCGTCTCTAATGCCATCAAATTTCGGTCACCGTTCCGCGCCTCACATGTATCTATAAAATCAAAAATGGAGGGTAATAATATTTGTTTAAATGTAATAGATAACGGGCTCGGAATTGATTTAACAAAGGTAAACAAGGAAAAGCTGTTTAAACTTTACCAAAGAATGCACTTGCATACCGACGGAAAAGGAATGGGATTGTTTATTGTAAAAGAACAAGTGGAAGCGCTAAAAGGACGGATAGAGGTGGAAAGCGAACCGGACAAAGGCGCAACATTTAAAGTTTATCTTCCTGTGGATGTGCCTGCTTAACTGCAATTCTTGCCCTTATTTTCTTATTACTCTACCTTATACTCGATTTTTACCTCTCCTACACCTCTTTGGATCAGGTCTATTCTTCTGGCGGCTTTTTTTGAAAGATCGATTATTCTTCCTTTAACAAAAGGTCCTCTATCATTGATCCTCACTTTTACAGTTTTACCATTCCTTAGATTCGTTACTTTCACTTCTGTGCCAAAAGGAAGGGATTTATGGGCAGCCGTAAGTTTACCTTTTCTGTACCGCTCTCCATTGGCAGTCTTTCCCTGGAAAGAGTCGGCATAAAAGGAAGCTTTACCCTTTACCACTGTCTTTTCAGCGCATGAAAAAAAGAAAACAGAACACAAACAGAAAAAAGTTATTCGAATAATTTTGTTCATAAGTTGGAAGTTGGAAGACTGAAGATGGAAGTAAATAAGCACTGTCTTCCACTTCCCTCTTCCCACGTAATAATTTTAAACCATTGCTGACCTTACTTTAGAATGAGCATTAAATGAAGTTAATTCAATCTTTCCTAAATTTTTAAGCTGTTCGGTGTACTTTCGTGGCAACAAAACATCATGCATGAATTTCAGTTTCTCTCCGCCCCCAGGAAGTTTATGATACCATTTTAAAAGAATATCAATAGCCGGATTGGCCTTCAACTTTAAGATTTTATTTAACTCTGCCGGAACGATATTTGCCTGGATCATTCTGAGCATTCCATATCTTATTTTTCCCAAAGACTGTTTATATCGATTAAATAACTCCGAGGTAAACATACTTAATTCATAGTCTCTCTCTAAGCTCAATTTCCTGTCGGCCAAATACGCTTCATAAGTTTCCGGCAGGTCCTCAAGGTGCATTCCTTTTCCTACAGCCATTGCCGCTTCAAAATATGCCTGCTTTTCTTTTGAAGTCATTTCTCCATAAACTATTTTATATCCTCTTTCACTGTAATCGATCAACATATAGAGGACGTCTTTGTAGGCCCAGTTGGGAATATTCATTCCCCTGCTTCTTTCAACAGAAGAATGGACCTTATTTATGGTTTCGAGGGTATGAGCAGCGGCAGAAGGCGTGGAAAAGAAAAGCCATTGAGCAAATCTAGCCGTGTCAAAAAGGCGGTCAATTGGAGCAGAGGGAAGTTTATTGGTGTAAAATAGCCAATCCACGGCCTTTATTGTTGCAAATTCGGCAGCACTTCCGGCGAAAACCAATAGTATAACATCAGTACTACTCCAGATTTTTTGAGAAATTTTATAACTCTCTTCGGACAATTTCATTTTAATATCGGATATCTGTTAGAAGATCAGCCTGTGCCAAGTTCACGCTTCTTTCTTCAAATTATAATTATTTTATCACTATAAAATAGTTTTAGACATTATTATACGTTGTTCGCACTATTGGTTTTATCAATATTTATATTTTGCAACAGAACAAATTCTATTTAAGATTTATTCATTGTTTTAAAATTTTTTAAAAAACCTATCAGGAAGTTAACTATTTACTGGCTTAAACATTTTACGGATTATCTTTAAAACTTAGTATTCGTACCTTGGAATAGCTTGAATAATTTTTCGGATTCAAAAAAATATTAATTTTACTTTCTTAAGACATTTACCCTACTTCTGATCAAGTTGGAAGTATTTAAAACGATAAAGGTAGGGATAATTTAATATGATCAATTACGTAGATATACTGCTCGTTTTACTTATATTATTTAATATTCTTGTAGGATGGAAACGAGGCTTTATTCTAGGCGCTTTCGATCTGGTACGATGGACAAGCAGCCTGCTTCTGGCCTTTCGTTTATATAGGCCTTTTAGTAGCTGGTTAGAGATAAATCTTACAGGAGCTGCATTATGGATTGATTCCTTTGCCTTTCTATTCATTTTTTTTGTAGGAAATACCCTTTTGTATTTTCTGGAATCCTGGTTTTTAAAAATTATTCCGCCTGCTCTGCATGATAAAAAGTTCAATAAAGTTTTAGGCGCTTTTCCTGGCTTAGTAAATGGAATAGTATTAGCCACTTTTGCTTCAGTCACTATTCTCGCCTTACCAATGGCAGAGGGTTTAAGAAAGCAGGTAAGGGTAAGTAAATTAATTAATGAGTTAGCAAAACCGGCAGAAGAAGTAGAAACTGCCATTTCCCCAATCTTTGATAAAGCCGTCGGTAAAACACTCAATGGATTAACTGTTGATCCTGACTCGAAAAAATTCATCAAACTTCCTTATAAAGTAAATGAGCTTCTGGCAGCCCCGGAATTGGAAGCACGAATGCTTGAACTTATTAACCAGGAAAGAGCAGCAGAAGGACTTGAACCATTAAAGGCAGATGTTGAAATGAGAGCAGTGGCAAGAAAACATTCAGTGGATATGTTTAACCGTGGCTATTTTTCACACTACACGCCCGAAGGCTCGGACCCTTTCGACAGGATGGAAAATGAGGGGGTATCTTTCCGCACAGCGGGTGAAAACCTTGCCCTGGCTCCTACACTTTCTCTTGCTCATTCCGGTCTGATGAAATCCCCCGGACATAGAGCCAATATACTTCAACCTAAGTTTAAACGGGTAGGAATAGGCATAATGGATGGAGGTAATAAAGGTTTGATGGTGACTCAAAATTTCAGAAATTAAAACTTATTTTTAAAAAGTATAATTAGACAGCCTAACATGCTTTAAAATATTATTCTCACGGCTTTTCTACTTCTCCTACTTTCCGCATAGCAGCGTAGGCACATATAAAATCATCACATTTTAATCAATGCATAAACATTCCAAAAGTGCTTTCGTTGAAAAAAATAAGCTTTCCCTCTAAAAGGAAACATAAGAACCGTCAATAGCCAAATCAGTATGGAAAAGAAAACGATCATTTGTCCGGTAGATTTTACCAATGTATCAAGCATCGCATTGGAGTATGCTTCTATTTTTACTCAGAAGATTG
Organism: Cytophagales bacterium; assembly: GCA_035628645.1. Classification (GTDB taxonomy): domain Bacteria; phylum Bacteroidota; class Bacteroidia; order Cytophagales; family Cyclobacteriaceae; genus DASPJL01. Next base: position 14,543 of record DASPJL010000136.1, read on the forward strand.
CTGGTGATTTGGTAATCATTCATGTAATTGACAGAAGTACCAGTACTGCAGCAAATGCCACTTCAAGTCCTTACAGCACCCCCGGCGGCTATGATAAACTGATCAATGAGAAGTTGGAAGCCCTAAGGGGAGATTTGGAAAGAAAGGATGGCATTAGCGTCAGGACAAAGATCGAATATGGAAACCTGGAAGACATCGTTCCGATATTTGCAAATGACAAAGAAACAGCGCTTGTAGTAATGGGAACATCCGGGGCAAAAGGGATAAAGGAAGTCTTCAGCGGCACCCATACCATTAAAGTTTTAGAAAGAACATTTTGTCCTGTGTTGGTTATTCCGGAAGAAGCAGAATTCACTATTCCCCAGTATTGGGTATATGCCACAGATGTCAAGAATAATAATGAAGCGGATGCCAATAAGATATGGCAGCTTTGCTCCTTATTTGACGCTAAATTAGACCTTCTCCACGTTGAAAAAGAAAGAGGAAAAAAGGAAATGGAACTGGAAGAAACAAAAACGCTTCAGGATAGATCCGGCGAAGCGATTATCACCTTTAACAAGGTAAAACATAAGGACATCCTAGAAGGCATCAATCAATATATTGGAGAAAAAGAACCGGATATATTAGCGGTCATCCAACACGAACACAAAAAATGGGATTGGCTTTTTAAGGAAGATAAAATAAGTAAAATAGTAGAAAATGCTAATTTTCCCATTTTGGTCCTTCGTGAGGAATAAAAGTGGGAAGCTAGAAGTAGGAAGTTGTTAGAGCAAAATTATTGACTCCTACTTCCCACTTCCTGCTTCCAACTTTACTGAATGTTTTTCAATTAAATCCAGCAGTTTCTGAGAGGTAAGTGGCTTTAAAATATAGTCATCAACGCCTAATTTTCTGGCTGCTTCTATGTCTCCTTCAAAAGAAGAAGATGTTAAAACCGCCAGGATTACCTTAGCATGAAAAGAGTTTAGAAGCCTATAAGCCTCTAAAAATTCTAATCCATTCAACACAGGCATATTTATATCCAGTAAAATTAACTCCGGACACTTATCGGTAAAACAAGTCTCTTTAATGAATTGAAAAGCATCTTCACCATTATCCACCACTTCTATTTCCTCTGCTATATCCAGTCTTTTAATAATCGTCTCACAAAGGATATTGGAAGTATAATCATCATCTACGAGTAGAACGCTTCTTAACTTTCTTTTCGCCACAATCTCACTTTTTGGGTTGATTTTGGGAACCATAACTTTAGAGGTTAAATAAGATTTATATTAATTCGAATTTCGCTTATTCGATTGATCAAACAAAATCGACAAAGTGATATTAAGCTTATTTTCGAAAAATAAATTATTTATCTATAAACAGTAGAATATCAGATGAGTTTAACCATTTGAAAAAGTTTTGCAAGAGACTTCCTTCATAATCCCTTCTTTGATATTCCAATGAGTTTGGAGTCTGTCAGAAATAGGGCAAACTAAAATAAAGCAATTTATTATAACTTTAAAGCAAACCATTAACAATAGATCATTAATGAATCCTCTGAACAATCTGTCTTCCACAATTCTTCTTATTGACTGTGACGATGAAAAAGGCCTGATCCATAAAATAACCGGCGTGCTTTACAAAAATGAACTTAACATCATAAGTAACAGTGAGTTTGTAGAAAAAACCCTCAATCATTTCTATATGCGGACAGAAATTGCCGGGGATTTTGACAGACAAAAAGTATTTAATGAGCTGAAGGATGTATTGCCAAAAGGGACTACAATAAGATTGACCTCCAAACGAAAGAAGGACATAATAATAATGGTCACCAAAGAACAGCATTGTCTGGGTGATATATTGATGCGAAATCATTTCAACGAGTTAAACGCTAATATTTCTGCCGTAATAGGCAACCATGATACACTTCAGGATCTTACTTCAAAGTTTAATATTCCTTTTTATCACGTCACCCATATTGACAAATCAAAAGAGGAACATGAAGCAGAAATACTGAAGGTAATGGAGCAATATAAGCCTGAATTTTTGGTTCTTGCCAAATATATGAGAATCCTTTCCCCTTCATTTATTTCAAGGTTTGAAAATAGAATAATCAACATCCACCACTCTTTTCTACCGGCATTTAAGGGTGCAAGCCCCTACAGACAAGCCTTTGAAAGAGGAGTAAAGATAATAGGCGCTACTGCACATTTTGTTAACGATTCCCTGGATGAAGGCCCCATTATTGCACAAAGCGTAATTCCCGTAGCGCATTCACATAGTCCTTCCAGTATGGCTCTTGCCGGCGCTGATGTTGAAAAAATTGTACTTGCAAAATCCTTAAAGCTTGTATTTGAAGAGCGAGTGTTTGTAAGCAGAAATAAAACAATAATATTTGATTAAATCATTAATCCCTCTTTTTTGTATTATGGCATATTCCACTATACAGAAAATAAGTCCATTTTGGGAATAAAAACTTTTTTTCCTTTTTTATACCTTTTTAAAAAAAATCAGATTCTATCTATTTCTTACAAGGATTTTATCTAAAAAAAGTAAACTTTCATCCACAACCAATTGCCAACCCTTGAGAAGACAATGGCTTTGGAAGAAAATTAGTTAAATTAGATATTACATCAATTTCTTAAATCCGTCCTAACGTGCCTAATTTGAAGCACCATTTATGCTCATTCTTATTCAAAAAAGAACCTGCTTATGAAAAGGAGATTAACTTCAAGAACGTCTGTTAAGACGAAGACTTCAATAAAAAAATATGTTGTTGCTGGTCTTACATTATCGATCTTTATTGCGCTGGGCTGCTACCTTGTCTTTAACTTCGGAAATAGTGAAAACGCAAAAGCAGCGCCTGAAGCGAGTAAATCTCAGGTTGAAAAAAGAGGAGACTGGGAAAAGGGAAATTCATGGCTGTCAGGTTTTGTGCCCGGCACCGCTGATGATTATCTTATAGATGGCACTGTAAGGAGAAATGGAAATCTAGAGCTGGGACCAAATCAGTCTTTAACCATTAATTCAGGAGACACCCTTATTATTACTGGAAATTTAACCTTAAGCAATACCTCTGATCTTGTAGTAATGGATAATGCGACTTTAATTGTATGGGAAGATTATTATAGCGGTCAGCAAAGCTCGGACAAAATTACGGGGGGTGGAACACTTATAATATTAGGAAAAATTTCTTTTTCTAATGGAAACAACTCTAATCTTGAAATAGGCGAGGGAGCTAACATTTATTATGATCAAACTTTAAATAGCGACATTGTTGGAAAAATTACTGGAACGGGTAATCAATATGATATAAGTCAGATTCCAAATTCTTTTGAAACATTCACAAGTGATGGAACGATGCCTGTAAAGTTATTGGCCTTTTCTGCCGATCTTTTAAATGACAAAATAAACCTTAACTGGGAAATGGAAGACGAGCTTGAGGTTGATCGTTATGAAATTCAAAAATCAACCGACGGAATAGATTTCGAAAAGATAGGCGAAGTGGAAGCTATGGATGCCGGTAACTATAGTTTTACAGATAATCAGGCGAAATCGGGAAGACTGTTTTATAGAGTTGCCATGGTAAAATTTGATCAATCTACAATATTCTCCCCTATTACCCATTTGGTTTATTCATCAAATTCTACGGGAATAAAATTATTTCCTAACATATGCAAAGGTGATGAAATTAATTTCCAGGGAGATGACCTTCAACATAAAACAGTAAGGGTAATGGTTTATGATTTGAATGGAAAAATAGTTTTATCTGATAATATAATGACAAACAGTGATGATACTTATAAAATAAGCTTTGATAAGAAGCTAAACAGAGGAAATTACTTTGTTCATTTTGCGTACGACAATCAGGTGTTAAAAGAAAAGTTTATAGTATCTTACTAAAACTCCTTTAGCAGTTTTAAAAATAAGAGGCGTTTCTAAAAAGCGCCTCTTATTTTTGAGTTAAGATCATGGTTTAGGATCAAAAAGCTTAGAGAAATAAGTTTGTGGTAACTTATCTACTTAAATATTAAATTCAAAAATTCTGCTCGACCTCGCTAAAAGTATCGCCCTCCGCGATATCTCCTGATTCGAAGCCTTTCTTAAACCAGAACATTCTTTGCTGTGAAGTTCCATGAGTAAAAGCATCAGGAACCACATATCCCTGGGATTCCATTTGAAGTCTGTCATCCCCAATGGCATTGGCTGCATTAAGCGCTTCTTCAATATCCCCTGATTCTAATATATTTTTCATTTCCTGGGCATGGTGTGCCCATACTCCCGCGTAAAAGTCTGCTTGCAATTCTAGCTGAACAGACAATTGATTGGACTCTGCTTCACTTAAATTCCTTTGCTGATTTCGAACTTCATCGGTTATACCGAGCAAATGCTGCACATGATGCCCAACCTCATGAGCCACTACATAAGCCATAGCAAAATCACCAGGCGCTTGAAATCTGTTTTGCAATTGATCATAAAATGTCAAATCAATATATACTTTTTGATCCAAAGGACAGTAAAAAGGTCCGGTTGCTGCGCTTGCAAACCCACATCCAGATTGATCCGAACCTGAAAATAAAACAAGGAAGGGCTCTTGATAATCACGATTCAATTCCTTTTGAAATAACATATTCCAAACATCTTCTGTATCTTTCAAAACAACCGAAACAAACTCGGCTTGCTGGTCCTGTTCCGGAGATACAGTGGTTTGATTCATCTGAGGCCCTGATGTATTTAATACATCTAAAGGATTCCCACCAAAAATCAGGGACAATACTATGAGTACAAGTGTACCAATACCACCACCGATGGCCATTCCTCCACCTAATCTACGTCTATCATCGACATTGCCACTTTGTTGTCTGCCTTTCCAACGCATAGTTTTTTACTTTAAATAAATTCTAAGAATAGTAACTCACTATTTTAAAAAGGGTTTTAGCAAACCACACTATAAGAATATAATAGGGCTTTTCCTTTATTTGAAACTTTTATTTTAAGTTTCGTAGGTTAGAAATAGGAATAGAAGAAACTTAAAATAAATTGATGGAAAAAATTAATTGCGTTTTATTAATTGATGATGATTCTGCAACCAGTTCTACAAAGGAATCAATTGTTCCCGACTTAAATATTCCCGCTAATACCAAAGTTTTAACCAATGCCGGTGAGGCGCTGAATTATCTGCAGAATAAATGCAAACACAATTGCCCGGAATTGGTATTATTAGACATTAAAATTCGTGGAATGGGAGGGCTTGAATTTTTGGAAGCATTGGATACTTTAACAATTAGGAATAAGGATAAAATAAAGGTTGTTATGCTTTCCAGTTCCTTAATGCCCAGGGAAACCGAACAATCGGAAGAACCCGAAGTAATTGACTTGATGTGGGAACCTTTAAAAACTTATACAATTGTAAACCTTTTGCCGCTTCATTTTAATTAATAACAATTCTTTTGGATTTTATATAATGCAAAAAAGGTTGTTCAAAAAGTCTTCCCGAAGACAGGAAACTAACTTTTTGGACAACCTCCTTATTGACCTAATCTTAAGGTTTCTATTTTAAAAATTATCTGTTTGGTAATCAGAGAAACCATAGATGGTTTGAATCTTCTCAACAGCCAGAGAAAGGTTCTCAGGTGTGGTTTCGCTTGGCTGATCTCCGACAAGGGCATCTATTTCATTCCATTGTGCAGCAGTAATTATTGAATTGTTGTTATAATTTAACGAATTTAAAAAACCTCTTCCCTCTGACCATTCATGATTGGTAGAGTACACATCGTCTAAAACTTCTGAATTAGCTTCTATTTTTTCTTTTACAGCCTTAAAGTAATGAATGGCGCTTGCAGCAATTTGTTTTTCCCAATTTACAAGGATTTGCTCTTTTGCCTCTTCTCTTCCCTGACCATCCTTATTTGAAATCGCTGCTCTTCCCTTGATGAAATTGTCCATCAAATTTTTTCTGAAAGTTACCTTTTCAGCTTCAGGAAAATTCTTTGCGCCTTCATCTCTTGTGACGGAATAGCCAGCATGAAAATAATATTTTTCATCAGGAATATTTTGGATACCGTCGCCATTAGTGTCACGATATTTTACAAGGATATCTTCCGCGGTATACAAGCTGAAATCTTTTGGCGCTCCATAATAACCAAATGCCTCATCCCAGTGATGCTCCATTTCTGTATAACCTTCCTCGCCTACTGCAGTATTATTGTCATTTTCGATTCCATCCAGATAGGTGGAGGTTGCCTGATAATAAAAAACAGACCCCATTAATGTCTTCTGAACCAATTGACTTACATCTAATCCGTTTGGAGTAATAAACCAACCTTTGGTTCCACGTTTGTCTTCTGCCATTGGACTGTTTTCCTCTACCAATTCAAACCATTCGCGAATTTGTGTGTCAGTTCCTGGAGCCGTTTTATCTGACAATTTCTGGTTTCCTCCAAATAAAGAATTTTGGTTTTCATATACTGCCAAAAGCTGGGCCTGGGTTACCTTATTGGTTTTAGCTGAGTTAATTAATTTTCCTAAACTGTCCAACAATTGAATTCTCACAGTTTGTCCATTATAAGCAGCATTTTCAAAAGCATAAGTGTCTGGTACCTGATAAGAAGGACCTTTGGGATCATCATCCTCACTACAGGATGAAAAAGTGGCGATAGCAACAGCTATAAAAAAATAAATTAGTGGTTGGTAGTTTTTTGTTAATTTCATTGGTTGTGATTTGGTTTAAAGTTGTACTCATTAACTGTGTCCGGAAACTAATGGGAATGCCGCCTGAAAAAATCATTAAGGCATCGCTATTTAGATTCATTTTAAATAGCGCGCAAATCTATAGGTAGATTTTAATAAACCAAAATTATTTAGAAAGAATCTAAATAATTTTCTAGAGACAAGGCATTCTAAAAGAGCTACATGTCCTTTTTAAACTCCTCCAATAACAGATATGAAATATATATAAGCGAAAGACTCATCCCAAAGAGCATCAATTATGCGAATTCCACCCTGAAAAATGGAACAAGCCGTGTCCACTAAAAACAAATTAATTCACCTAAAGCACAGACCTAATTGAAGTTGAGACCATCTGAGCCCTAAAGGCTACTAAACTTAAAAAGTACTGTCTTCAAGGGTATCCGCTTGGGGATTCCTTGTGTTGTTTTCAGGTATTACCAGGGTCGGTTCTTTAGCATCCAGGTCACCATTTATTTTTCCATCTACATCATACGCTCCATTTGCTGCGGGGCCGGGATTTCCAGTCACTTCAGAAGGATCATAAACATCATCTTCATTATAATATGGATCAAGAGGAAGAGCGAAACCCGCACTATTATCTTCTACTGCTTCCGCATTATCTATAATCAAATTTTGCTCATCAGGGCCTGATTCCAGTGAATCTTCAGAAACATTTTCAAAAATATCTTCTTCCGATTCTATCTCTGCATCCTGGCTTTGGTCTTGTGCATAGCCATAAAAACCTAAAACACATCCAAATATTATTAACATTATTTTCTTTTTCATATTTCAGTAATTTCCTATTTTAATCATCTTATAATCCTTGTGAAAGTTATTCGCTTCGTTTAGGCATCATCATTCGCTAATCTTTTTGTTTTTCACCCTTTTTAATTCTTATGCCTATATTTAGTTACGAAAAGGAGTGAAAAGCGATATGATTTTTAGATATCAAACTCAACTTCAGATTTGACTTTAAAAAAAGTTTGCACCCACTAAAGGTTTGGGCTTCCGCCTTGAGAACGAGAAAAAAGTCCGGACTTTGATGGTTAATCCATAAAACTCTAGGTATGGAACTATTAGAAATCGTAAGAAAACCCTGGCCATGGTATTTATGTGGGTTTTTGCTTGGAATAACCGTCCCCCTGTTGTTGTTTCAAGGCAATAAAAGATTAAGTATCTCTTCGAATCTTCGTCATTTATGTGCAGCATTTTTTTCAGGAGGTACGATTTTTTTCAGGTATGACTGGAAAAGCCAGCTTTGGAATCTGTACTTTGCTGCCGGAATATTAATTGGCGGCCTCCTTGCAGGCCTTTGGCTTACGAGCCCGAATCCGGTCAACATTTCTGATGAAACTTTTGTCATTTTAAATGCAATGGGAGTGCATGATTTTAATGAAATGCTTCCAACGGAGGTTTTCCGTTGGTCTTCCTTAATTACATTACGAGGATTTATTTTTATTGTAATCGGCGGCTTTTTGGTTGGATTCGGCACTAGGTATGCAGGTGGTTGCATTTCCTCCCATGGTTTAATGGGGCTGTCCAATTTAGAATGGACTTCTTTGGTTGCCATAATATTTTTTATGACTGGTGGCATTCTCACTACTCATTTTTTACTTCCTCTTCTTTTAAATATAAAATAACCACTATGCGGAATTCTAAATATCTATTTACCGGAATCTTCTTTGGCATCGCATTGGTAAAATCCGGGATTATCTCCTGGTTTAGAATTCAGGAAATGTTTCGGTTTCAATCTTTTCACCTATTCGGTGTAATTGGAACTGCAATAATCACAGGGATAATTTCAGTTCAGATCATCAAGAGATTTAATTTAAAATCGATGGAGGGCCAATACATTAAAATTATGCCTAAAACTTTTCACAAAGGACATGTTTTCGGAAGCCTGATTTTTGGAATTGGATGGGTATTAACCGGGGCTTGTCCTGGACCTATGCTGGCACAAATTTCTTATGGTTATCCGGTTGTATTGATCACATTTTTAAGCGCCATAGCAGGAACCTGGACTTATGGCTATTTCAGGAAGGATCTTCCACATTGAGAATATTGGCAATAATCATTTCATCCGTTATTTAATCGGTGTCAAAGCCAAATTGGCGAAGCTTTTTCTCATTCTTTCGCCAGTCAGGTTCCACTTTTACAAACTGCTCAAGAAATACCTTCTTATTAAAAAACGTTTCAAGCTCTTTTCTGGCTTGCGTACCTACCTTTTTTAGAGATGCACCGCCTTTACCGATCAAAATCCCTTTCTGACTTTCTCTTTCTACATATATTTCGGCGCTGATGCGAATAATATCCTCCGATTCTTTAAATAAAAGAATCACTACTTGCGAGCTATAAGGTATTTCCTGTGAGTAATTCAAAAAAATTTTCTCTCGTATTATTTCAGCAGCAAAAAAGCGTTCAGGTTTGTCGGTAAGTTCATCTTTAGGGTAATAGGCAGGGTGTACAGGAAGATTTTCGACAATGGTATTAAATACTTTATCTACATTATAATTATTAAGTGCCGAAACTGGTATCACTTCTTTAGCAGGAAGAAAAGCTTTCCATTCTTCCATTTTACGCTCTATTTCTATTTGATCAGAAAGATCTACTTTATTGAGTAAAATAAACAGAGGAACAGTTTGATTTCGCAGCCTTTTAAATATCTCTTCTTCAGCCACTTTCTCATTTATTTCCTTCACTAACAATACAATATCGGCATCCTCAAGAGACGAATGAACAAACTTCATCATATACTTGTGAAGCTCATATTGAGGATCTAAAATACCCGGTGTATCTGAATAAACAATTTGAAAGTGTTCACCATTCAAAATCCCCATTATCCGATGCCGGGTAGTTTGTGCCTTAGAAGTAATGATAGAAAGCCTCTCGCCTACCATTGCATTCATTAATGTTGACTTTCCAACATTCGGTTTTCCTATGATGCTTACAAATCCAGCTTTATGAGCTTGTTCCATTTATTCTTTTATTTATTTCTTTTGCTAATTCAATAGCGATGACATCCCTTTTAACTTCTCCAGTTTAATAACCTCCAACAAGGGATGTCATCGCTGATCCCAGTCCTCTAACTATTACTTAATTTCTTCCTTGTTAAAATAAAAATCTTCGTTGTTGATCTTAAAGTCCTTTTCTGCGACTCCAAGTTTAATTTTTTGCCAATCGGTAGTAGGGTAAATAAACTCCATTTGTCGGGCAGAACTCAGCGTAACTTTAGCGGGCATTCTAAAATCCTCTTCATCGGTTTTCCATCTATATTTTAGCCAGGCTTTTCTTCCCTTTTTCTCAAACTTATATTCAAGAACAGGTATTTTTGCATAGCCAAAATATTGATCGAAAAAGTAATAAAAATCCTTTCCTGTTCTTCGATTGATATAATTTACAATATCTTTTTTGTAAACTGTCTGTAATGCAAATTCTTTTTGTATTCCCTTTAATATATCAAACCAAAGTGGGTCATTATTAATAACGTTCCTTAAAGTATTTAAAACCACAGATCCTTTTAAATACATGTCTCCGTCTCCTTCGTTATTTACGCCATAAATCCCCATCATTGGAGAAATGTTCCTAATCCCCGACCGCTGAGCGAGCACATACTTTCTTGCCATATCCTCGCCATAGATACATGAGACGTAGAGAGATTCCGAATAAGTGCAAAAGCTTTCGTGGATCCACATGTCGGCTATATCCGCACAACTGACATTATTGCCCCACCATTCATGCCCCGTCTCATGGATAATTATAAAATCAAAGTCCAAACCTAATCCTGACCTGTCAGTTCCCAAATAACCTGTTAAATATCTATTGCCATAAGCTATTGCACTCTGATGTTCCATACCCAAATAGGAAGTTTCTATCAACTTAAAACCATCGCGGTAAAAAGGATATTTACCCAATGCTTCTTCATAACACTGCATCATTGGTTTTACCTGTTCAAACTGCTTTCTGGCTTTCTCAATATTGGCAGGAAGCACATAGTAGTCAAGTGTCAAAGTATCGCCATTGATATGGTAATCCCTCCAATGTGCATAGTTGGCAATATTAATCGTGACGTTGTAATTGTTAATCGGATAACTGACAAACCAGTCGAATCGAGTCCACTGATCATCAACTTCTACTCGTTTTCTTAACCTCCCGTTGGATACATTAATCAAACCTTTAGGCACCGTAGTACTGATAAGCATACTGTCCGGCTCATCGGAAAGATGGTCTTTATTTGGCCACCAGATACTTGCACCAATTCCTTCACAAGCAACACCAACCCACGGATTTCCATCTTTATCTTTTGACCATACAAAACCACCATCCCAAGGCGGCTTTTCAGCGACGATAGGATTTCCCTGATAAAAAACAGTAATTTCACCAATTGCACCTTGTTCTAATTTTTCAGGGAAATCAATAAAAACGGCATTAAACTCTCTGGTAAATCTCAGTTCTTCTCCTTTATATATTATTTTAGAAATGGCTAAATTCTCAAACAGATCCAACTGAATCTTATCAGATGGCTCCAAAACTTGGAAAACCACTTTATTGCTTCCTTCTATATATTTTGTAGCAGGATCCACTTTTATATCCAGGTGATAAAATTTAACATCAAAACAGGTTCTCAAAGGTGTAAGCATTCCCCTTAATGAATCAGCACGGGTGAAGGTTTTGGTATTATTAACCTGTGTATAAGCTTGCAGATAAATCAGGAAGAAAAAGGATAAGAAGGATAGTATTTTAATATGCATAACAAAGCATTTAACTCATAAAATATTAATTTAGCTTGCATCAGCAAAGATTAGGCAAATTATTATCAATTCAAATTTGAATTCTACGTTCTAAGAAAATCCTAACTTTAACATTCCACAAATTATTTTAACTAGATGAAATCAAATATTGCCATATTCTTTTTGATCTTTTCAATGTATAGTTGTCAGAAAAAAGAGGAAACGAAATCACAGGTAAAATCCGAAAAAATGAATACAGAATTAAAATCAGTTGTAGAAAATTATTACGAGGACCGGCTTAAGTTTTTTCCATTAGATGCTACTGTAAATGGAGACAACCGTTACAACGATACGCTGCCCAATGATATTAGTGAGAGTTTCAGGTCAAAGCTTCAGGATTTTTACCAAAACAATTTAACCTTACTTAACAATATCAATAGCCAGGAGTTAAGCGATCAGGACTTACTAACCTATGAGATTCTTAAAAGAGAAATCACTATTGCTCTTGAAGGACTCGAATTTAATGATCATTATATGCCTATCCAGCAATTTTGGGGAACAGCGCTTACCTTCCCCCAGTTAGGCTCAGGGCAGAGCAGTCAACCTTTTAAAACTCCTGAAGATTATGAAAACTTTTTAGGAAGAATAGATGATTTCTCTGTTTGGGCTGATACGGCAATAGGCAATATGAAAAAAGGACTTGCTTCAAAAGAAACATTTCCCAAAGTACTTATGGAAAAAGTGCTTCCTCAATTTAAGGCTATGGTGGTGGATGACCCTAAAAAAAGTCTTTTCTACGAACCCATTAAAAATCTGCCGAATTCTTTCACTGCAGAAGATAAAGAAAGAATAACCTTTGCTTATTTCAAAGCCATCAAGGATAAAGTAATTCCCGCTTATAAAAGGCTGCATGATTTTATAAAGACGGAATACATTCCCCAAACCCGAACTTCTACCGGCTTTTTCGATATTCCAAATGGAAAAGAGCGGTATGACTACTGGATAAAATATTGGACTACCACCAATCTTTCTGCAAATGAAATCTATGAAATCGGGCTAGAAGAAGTGGCAAGGATCAGAAGTGAAATGGAAAAGGTAAGGGAGCAGGTTGGTTTTAAAGGAGATTTGAAAGCTTTTTTTGAACATGTAAATACAGACCCAAAATTCAAACCTTTTAAAACGGATGAAGAAGTGATCAATGCTTTTAAAAATATTGAACAAAAGATGCAGCCTCAACTAAAAAAGCTTTTCAGCATGGTTCCTAAAACAAAATTTGAGGTTCGCCAAACAGAAGAGTTTAGGGAAGCTTCGGCCAGTGCGGAATATATGCAGGGAACACCGGATGGATCCAGACCTGGAATATTTTATGTCCCCAAGATTGGTAGTGGATGTGGGAATGCACACAAAGGGATGGACAAGAGAAAAGGCAATTCAATATATGAGAGCGAACGAAGCCATTTCGGAGCAGGATGCAACTGCTGAAATTGAAAGGTATATGGCCATTCCTGGTCAGGCTTTGTCTTATAAAATTGGCCAGTTAAAAATAATGGAACTTAGAAAAAAAGCTGAAAAGGAACTCGGGACCAAATTTGACATTGCTGCATTTCATCAGGAAGTATTAAAAGATGGAGTGCTGCCGTTGGAAATTTTTGAAAAGAAAATGGATAAATGGATTAAGATAAATAAAGAAACAAGCATTTGAGGCCTTTAGTGATGACATCCCTCATTTTAAAAATAACATCAAGGGATGTCATCGCTTTGCAGACGCTTAAATAAATCTTTCCATATACAACAAAACGAGGATTCACTTATGAGAATTAGACTGTTTTTAATAGTTTAGTTGCTTTTAATTTTGCCCTTTTAACTAAACTAGATGGTTTCAAAGCTTTTCTCACCCTTTTTGATTTTCATTGCCATATCCGTAGTTGCACTGATTTCTGCGCTTGACATATTTAAAATTGTTCCCATTCCGGCAGTTTTATTGGCAGGTCTAAGGTGGATGATTCTGGTGATTTTAATAGGATATGCAGTAAAAAAGAAATCGTTGACCACCTGGATCTTAGTCAGTATGCTACTGGGTGCAGAAGTAGGACATGATTTTCCAGCCTTTTCACAGAATCTAAAAGTCATTTCCCAGGTCTTCCTTAAAATGATCAAAGCCATTATTGCGCCTTTGTTATTTGGCACCCTTGTTTTTGGAATTGCGGGACATTCGGATTTAAAGCAAGTAGGAAGAATGGGCTGGAAATCCATTCTTTATTTTGAAGTTGTAACTACGGTAGCTCTGTTTATAGGTCTTATTGCCATAAACTATACAGAAGCCGGAAAAGGGATTATAATTCCCGATGCCATTCATGAAGAGGAAATTACAATGCCAGAGGAACAGACATGGCAGGAAGTTATTCTACACGTCTTCCCTGAAAACATTGCCCAATCTGTTGCTGAGGGACAAGTACTTCAGGTGGTCGTTTTTAGTATTCTTTTTGGCGTTGGCCTGGCAATGGTGAAAGAAAAACATCGAATGCCTATGTTAAATTTTGTAGAAAGTTTATCGGAGGTAATGTTTAAATTCACTCAGGTCGTAATGTATTTTGCCCCATTCGCAGTATTTGCTGCTATTGCTTTTACGGTCGGCCATATGGGGATAGGTATCCTCCAAAACCTCCTTACTTTACTAGTGACCCTTTACCTGGCGCTTTTGGCCTTTTTAATTTTGGTTTTGCTTCCAATTGCGCTAATCATAAGACTTCCGATTATTAAATTTCTAAAAGCAGTTTCAGAACCGGTTTCGCTTGCTTTTGCTACCACCAGCTCGGAGGCAGCCCTTCCAAAAGCAATGTCAGCGATGGAATCTATTGGAGTTCCAAGGAAAATTGTAGCCTTTGTAATGCCTACGGGATATAGTTTCAACCTTGATGGCACCACACTTTATCTGTCGTTAGCCACAATCTTTGTGGCTCAGGCTGCCAAAATAGACTTAAGTATTGGTCAACAACTGATTATAGTTTTTACATTAATGCTTACCAGTAAAGGTGTAGCCGGAGTACCCAGAGCCTCCCTGGTAATTTTATTAGGAACAGCGGTATCCTTTGGCCTTCCTACCTGGCCTATTTTTATTATCCTTGGAATAGATGAACTAATGGACATGGCCCGAACGTCCGTTAATGTTGTAGGAAATTGCCTTGCTTCTGCCGTAATTGCCAGATGGGAAGGTGAATTTCATCCTGAAAAAGTAAGCGAGGGACCAGTGAGTAGTGAATTGGATGAATAAGGAGCTATCAGCAATAAGCGATCAGAAAAAAACTTGGTTTTATCACTTTTCATTTTAACCAACTCCTTTCTCATGCCTCAAAAACAGAATATCTTTTACAAATTTTTCCATTTTCCCCGTTTGCATTAACTAAATATTAACTTACCTTTGCAGTCGCAAAATTTTAATCATTCCTATCTAATATATACTATAAAGTACAATGGCAAACGTAATGTCAGAAAAGCGAAACGTTGGAAAGATCACCCAAGTGATTGGACCCGTGGTAGACGTGAGCTTTGAGGATCAAAATTCTAAATTACCTAACATCCTGGATGCTTTGGTGGTAACCAAAGCAAACGGAGCTACCATTATTTTAGAGTGTCAACAGCACCTTGGTGAAGACCGGGTTCGAACCATTGCAATGGATGGAACTGAAGGACTTTACCGTGGAATGGATGTAGTAGATACAGGATCACCAATCCAAATGCCTATTGGAGACGACATAAAAGGTAGATTATTTAACGTTGTCGGTGAAGCCATTGATGGTATAAAACAACCTCAAGGTCTGAAAACCTTGCCTATTCACAGACCTTCTCCTCGTTTTGAAGACCTTTCAACTTCAAGTGAAGTACTTTATACCGGGATTAAAGTAATTGACCTTTTAGAGCCATATGTAAAAGGTGGAAAAATTGGTCTTTTCGGTGGTGCCGGAGTAGGTAAAACCGTATTGATCCAGGAACTTATAAACAACATTGCTAAAGCTTACGCTGGACTTTCTGTATTTGCAGGTGTAGGTGAAAGAACTCGTGAAGGAAATGACCTGCTTCGTGAAATGATCGAATCCGGAATTGTAAAATATGGTGATGCTTTCAAACATTCCATGGAAGAAGGAGGATGGGATCTATCTAAAGTAGACCATAAAGCATTAGAGCAGTCTCAGGCAACCTTTATATTTGGCCAAATGAATGAGCCTCCCGGAGCAAGGGCAAGAGTTGCGCTTTCAGGATTAACAGTCGCTGAATATTTCAGAGATGGAGATGATGAAGGACAGGGAAGAGATATTTTATTCTTTATTGATAATATATTCAGGTTTACACAAGCAGGTTCTGAAGTATCGGCGCTTCTTGGTCGTATGCCTTCAGCCGTAGGTTATCAACCCACTCTTGCTACTGAAATGGGTGCTATGCAAGAGCGAATTGCTTCTACTAAACGTGGATCGATTACTTCTGTACAAGCTGTATATGTACCGGCGGATGACTTAACTGACCCGGCACCAGCAACAACGTTTGCTCACTTAGATGCCACTACAGTACTTTCAAGAAAAATTGCTGAGCTTGGTATTTATCCTGCTGTAGATCCATTGGACTCCACATCAAGAATTCTAAGTGCGGAAGTGCTTGGCGATGAACATTATAATACAGCGCAAAGAGTTAAAGAATTATTACAAAGATATAAGGAGCTTCAAGATATCATCGCTATTCTTGGAATGGACGAACTTTCTGAAGACGACAAACTTGTTGTTCACAGAGCAAGGAGAGTTCAACGATTCTTATCTCAACCGTTCCATGTTGCCGAGCAGTTTACAGGATTAAAAGGAGTGCTTGTAGATATTAAAGAAACCATCAAAGGCTTTAATATGATCATGGACGGCGAAATGGATGAATACCCTGAAGCAGCTTTCAACCTTGTGGGTACCATCGACCAAGCCAAAGAAAAAGGAGAAAGATTAATGGCGGAAGCCAAATAATTAATTGATTTGATAGTGTGCTGATGTGTTATAAGCTCATCAGCACATCAATAATTAGCACATTTAACTATGTATTTAGAAGTTATAACACCTGACAAAAGGCTATTCGAAGGAGAAGTTACGGCGGTTCAACTTCCTGGAACGGCTGGTTCATTTGAAGTTTTGAATAATCATGCACCTTTGATCAGTACTTTGGAAGCAGGTTCAGTGAGAGTAAAAAACAGTCAGGGAGAAGTAAAAATCCCTGTAACCGGAGGTTTGGTAGAAGTTTTAAATAACAAAGTAACAGTCCTTGCTTCTACTGCTGTTTAAAAAAATCTAATTATCATATTTGCAATAAAAAGCCGCATACATCAAGCGGCTTTTTCTTCTTCTAATATATTCATATCTATAAAATTCTGATCGTCTTTGCTCTTATAATTTATATTATAGGTCTTCAGCCTAAGTTTAATATTTAAGTAAACAATCAGAGAAAAAGAAAGGGTTAAAATTGACAAGTTTGCTATTCCTCTTGAAATTACTTTACCAGATACATCATACATAGAAAGAGGGATTATGAGCAGCGCAGTTATAAGGCCTATCTTAGCAGCTAAAGGAAGCCGGTCAAAATAAACAAATAATAATTGAATGCTTAAAAGGCCGGTAGTAAGTTGATAAAACCATCCCTGCGGAGAAAAGAGGGGAATAAGCGTCAACAAAATAGCGCCATCCATTAGAATAGTTTCTTTTTCCAGAGCTCGTTTTTTCCCTGCAAAAAATAGAAAAATAGCGTATACAATAAGAATGGTAACTACTGCAAAAAATTTAGCATGAGTTAGGTCTGATAGATATTTTGCATAAAAGGACCATATTGAAACATTGTCAATGCTTTTATACAATTCATCGCTTGTTGTATTTAAAAGTTGAAAACAGGAGTGGTAAACCTCTATCCCTCCTTGCAGACCAAAAACAACAAAAGGCGAAAAAAGCCCCATTACCAGTATTATAAAGGAAAATAAAAAAGCCTTGTAATTTCTACTGATTAAAAAGTAGGGTAGGAAAATTAACGTGTAGGGCTTTATCAAAATAGATAATCCTAAAAATATACCTGCTTTTCTTTCCTTTCCATTGATCAATTGTTCAATGGTTAGAAGTACCAACAGCACCATAAGCATATTCATCTGGCCAAGTAAAAGTCCTCTTACTAAATAAAGTGAGAAGAGTATGAATAAACCATAAAAAAGCTTATAGTCATAATGCCCTCTGACCAGTTTGATGGACTTATATAAAACTAAAAAAATTAAAATGGTATTTAGAAAGTACCAAATGATGATGGCTACTTCCACAGAATCTATAATGCCAAAGATGGAAAAGATGAGAGCTGTAACAGGCAGGTACTTAAATTCCAATTTATCTGTCACATTATAAACATTTTCCCCTGACAGCACCCTTTCCCCTGTAAGATAATAAACTCTAAAATCACTCATCTCAATAGGGTATTTGATAAGAAAGAGCGCAAAGCTGACGGCCAAAAAAATTAAAAAATCTCTTGTAAGCGCCTTATTGTTTTCGGTCATAATAAATAGAAAATCCAGGGGGAATTAAACAAAAAGCCGATTCAGAATTACCTGAACGGCTTTCGATATAGCTATAAATCTAAATATTCTATAATTAAAAAACTTCTTTAAAAATATCATTGAAAATGGCAAAAGCCATAAGCGCCAGTAAAAATACCATCCCTATTTTTGTAGAGTTTTCCAGGAATTTATCAGAAGGTTTTCTTCCAGACACTATTTCGTAGGTTAAGAACATCACATGCCCTCCATCCAAAGCCGGGATAGGCATAAAGTTCATAAATGCAAGGACCATAGAAAGTAGTCCTACTAAATACCAAAAATTTTCCCAATCCCAGGTTCCTCCGAATAGCTTGGCTATTCCTACCGGTCCACTTAATGATTTGGAGGCAGAAATTTCTCCCCGGAATATTTTACCAAAGGCCTGAATATTTATCCAAACTACATTAAATGCTTTTTTTGTTCCGTACGGAATGGCTTCAGCAAACGTATACTTTTTGGTGGATGGGTCAATATCCAAATTAGGATAAACACCAATTACGCCATCTTTTCCAAGTTTAATACTTTTAGAAAGAATTTTTCCATCCCTTTCCAACTTTACGTCTATGGTTTGATCTTTCTTAGATTTTATAAGGCTTTGAAATTGATCGTAAAAGGTCACCTTTTGGCCATCGATTTCAAGTATCCGGTCCCCAGGTTTTAATCCATTCTCCTCAGCTGGGTGGCCGGGGGAAAGCTTACCTATTGTGAATGTACTTCTGGGCATAACGAAAGGACCTCCACCTGCCTTCTTATCAGAAAATTTATCAATAAAATCAGATGGGATTTTTATAGTTAAAAGTTCTCCATTTCGATCCACTGTGTAATAGCTTCCGTTTTGGAGGATCACTTTAGGACTATAAATATCGGAAAAGCTTTCATAAGGTTTCCCATTTATCTCTACGATTTTATCTCCAACTTTCAGCCCTATTTCACTCCCAAGCTCGCTTGGTACAATTCCGTGTTTATTTACTTCTGATGTCTTATAATATTGCTCGCCGTACGCATAAAACATTACGATAAAAATGAGGATTCCCAATATAACATTGACAATGATCCCTCCCATCATCACAATTAATCGTTGCCAGGCTGGCTTAGCCCTAAACTCCCATGGCTGAGGTTCTTTTGATAAATGCTCTGTGTCCATGGATTCATCAATCATTCCTGAAATTTTGACAAACCCGCCCAGCGGTATCGCTCCTATTGAATATTCTGTTTCTCCGTATTGAAATCCTACAACTTTGGGAGGAAAACCTATTGAATATTTTTCTACCCTCATCCCAAACATCTTTGCTGTAAGCAAATGCCCCAACTCATGCAGTCCAACCAAAATTGACAGGCCCAATAATACCTGGGCCACCATCACCACAATTGATAATATATCCATTATAATTTATTATTAACTTTTATTTGTTCTTTGGCAACTTGACGTGCCTCGTTATCTGTAGCTATATAATCTTCCAAAGAAGGATTCGCAATATAAGATACTTTGCCCATACATCCCTCAACGATGTCTGATATTTGTAAAAAACCAATATTTTCATTTAAAAATTCATTTACTGCTATTTCATTTGCTGCATTGAGGATACAACACATGTTCCCGCCTTTCTTCAGCGCTTCGAATGACAAAGCAAGGTTCCGGAATGTTTCAAGATCCGGTTTCTCAAACGTTAATGAAGTGTGATTATTGAAATCAAAACGAGGGAAATCATTTCTTAAACGCTCAGGATAAGACAAAGCAAATTGAATAGGAAGCTTCATGTCCGGCAGTCCCATCTGTGCCTTTATTGAACCATCCTGAAATTGAACCATGGAATGAATAATGGATTGCGGATGTATGACCACATCAATTTGTTCAGGCTTCAATCCAAACAGCCATTTTGCTTCTATTACTTCAAGTCCCTTATTCATCAAGGTAGCGGAATCTATGGTAATTTTTGCCCCCATACTCCAATTCGGATGTTTAAGCGCCTGTGCCTTGGTCACCAGTTTAAGCTCATCTTTTTGTTTTCCCCGAAATGGACCTCCGCTGGCTGTTAAAATAATCTTTTCAACAGGATTATGGAATTCTCCAACCAGGCATTGAAAAATTGCAGAATGTTCAGAATCAACAGGATAAAGGTTAACACCGTTTCGCCTGGCCTGGGAGGTTACTAACTCACCAGCTACCACCAAAGTCTCCTTATTCGCTAAGGCGATGCATTTCCCTGCCTTAATTGCATTTAAGGTTGGAAGTAATCCTGAATAACCGACCAGAGCGGTTAAAACAATATCAATAGTCTCTGCTTCCACTATACCCGCCAGGGACTTTGAGCCGCAATAAACTTTTATTCCGGCAGGATCCAATTGAGAAAAAACTTTATCGTATAGTGCTTCATTTTCAATAACCACTGTATTTGGATTAAACTCAAGACTTTGAGCAATTAAAAGGTCGGCATTATTTTGCGCGGTAAGCACTTCAACGGAAAACTTATCTTTAAATAGCCGGATAACTTCTAAAGCTTGTGTACCAATGGAGCCTGTGGACCCGAGGATGGCAATACCTTTCTTATTTTCCTTCATTTGTGCAGGATTTGTTTTTTTAATTGCCACGATTTATCCCGTTTTTCGGGATGGAATACGCCATCGGACATTTCTCCTCATTTAGGTAATTTCTAATCATTGCTATTTCGGAGGATTATATTTTAAAGTGAACCAATTCTTCCGCTAAAGATCTGTCGTTCGACAGGCGGGGAACTTTATTTTGTCCGCCAAGTTTGCCTTTTACTTTCATCATTCCCCTGAATGCGTCTCGCTGCAAGGAAGTAATTTTAAGGTTACGTAATATGTTGCCTGTTATCAGGTCGTCGTAATAGGTGTTGAGTTTTTGTAGGTTCTTATTTAACTCCTCTTCAAAACTATTTATGTTCTGAGGTGATTTGGCAAATTCTATTAGCCATTCATGATAGGGTAAGCCTTCTTTTGGCGTAACCATTGGAGCAACAGTAAATTCAACTACCTCTACTTCCCCGAATTTTGCCATGGTTTGTTTCATCGCTTTTTCTACTTCCTCTCCAATTACATGTTCGCCAAAAGCGCTGATAAAATGCTTAACCCTTCCCGTAACCAAAAGCCTGTATGGATTTTTACTGACAAACTTAACAGTGTCCCCAAGGGAATATCCCCACAGACCTGCATTGTTATTTATAATTATAGCATAGTTTACTCCTAATTCAACCTCTTCAATACAAAGCCTTCTAGGGTTTTCGTTAAAATATTCATCTAATGGGATAAATTCAAAAAAGATTCCACTATCTAACTGCAACAGTAAGCCTTCCTCCCTTTGTGAGTCCTGAAACGCGATAAAGCCTTCCGATGCCGGAAAAGTTTCAATGGAATCTATTTTCTTTCCTATCGAATCAAAAAGCTTAGCGCGGTATGGCTCAAAGTTTACTCCACCATATACAAAAAGGGAAAAGTTTGGGAACACATCTTTTATCTTCTTTCCGGTGCGTTCCTGAATTTTGTCAAAATACATTTGCACCCAGGGAGGAATGCCGGAGATTAAAGTCATGTCCTTATTTATGGTTTCATCAATGATCTTCTCCAATTTCTCTTCCCAATCTTCCATACAGTTGGTTTCAAAAGAAGGCATTTGGTTGGTTCTCAAATACCCCGGAACGTGATGATTAACAATACCAGACAATCTTCCTGTCGGAACAGCTCCTTTTGTATTTAATGTAGGACTACCTGAAAGAAAAATTAATTTACCGTCTAAAAAAGTAGAATTACCTGTTTCATGAATATAATTAAGCAAAGCATTTCTTGCCCCATTGATATGGTTTGAAATAGAATCTTTACTTATGGGAATATACTTTACTCCGGAGGTTGTCCCGGAAGTTTTTGCAAAATAAATGGGTCGGTCTTTCCAAAGCACATTCAATTGTCCTTCTTTTACCTTTTCAATATAGGAGGATAATCCTTCATAATCCCTGATGGGGACACTCTTCCTGAACTCATCGTAATTGTCAATTTTCATAAAATCATGATCCTTGCCGAATACAGTCTTCCTGCCGACTGCGATGAGTTCTTTAAAAATTTTATTTTGAGATGAAAAAGGATTAAATGCCCACTTCTTTTGTTGTGTTACAACATAGGAAGCAAATGGCTTACTTAAAAAAGATCGAATTCCCATACGTTCAGCAAAAGTAATAAAATTGGGCAATTATTGTTTCTAGTATATATTTTTGAAACGAGAATATAGAAGGACAGGATTTTAGCAATTTTTAACATTTAAAAAGCCGTTAAATTCATTTGTGAGGGCTAGTTTTAAAACCGGAGTATTATTAAGTTTTAAGGAAAACACTTTTAACGTAAAATTTTAAAAGAATGAAGGGAACAATTAAGATTATAGCAATTGCTTTTATTGCAGGAGTTTTAGGTGCATATTCTTTCACCTTTTTTGCAAATCAAAAAAACAAGGCCGGGGAAGTTAATTTTTATAAAACACCTCCTGCTGAATTTACTTCCTACAATAAAGACCAACCTTTTAGCATTCCTGAAACTGGTGATTTTGTAGGTGCCGCAGCAAGCAGCATCCAATCGGTTGTCTTTATAAAAACCATAAGCGGGCCAAGCTATGATGAGAGTAGCTGGTGGGATTGGTTTTTTAATCAGACCCCTGGAAAGTCTATTGCTTCTGGCTCAGGCGTAATATTTTCAAAAGATGGTTACATCATCACAAACAATCACGTTATTGATGGAGCAGAAACCATAGAAGTGGTTCACAACAAAAGGTCTTATGTGGGAGCAGTAATAGGCGTAGATCCATCAACCGATCTGGCCCTGGTAAAAGTTGAGGCAGAAAACCTGCCTGCCATTAAACTTGGAAAGTCTAAAGATATAAATATAGGAGAATGGGTAATCGCCGTTGGAAATCCTTTCAATTTAACCAGTACCGTCACCGCGGGAATAGTAAGCGCTAAAGGAAGAAACATTAACATATTGAGAGATCAG
Organism: Cytophagales bacterium; assembly: GCA_035628645.1. Taxonomy (GTDB): domain Bacteria; phylum Bacteroidota; class Bacteroidia; order Cytophagales; family Cyclobacteriaceae; genus DASPJL01. Next base: position 37,565 of record DASPJL010000136.1, read on the forward strand.
TTTCCCATTGAATCTTTTATTCAAACCGATGCAGCTATTAATCCAGGAAACAGCGGAGGCGCGTTAGTTAATGCCAATGGTGAACTTATAGGGATAAATACAGCAATTCTTTCCCGTACAGGTTCTTATAATGGGTATGGTTTTGCTGTGCCGGTGGATATTGTTTTAAAAGTAGTGAACGACTTAATAAAATATGGTGAGGTTCAAAAAGCCTTTTTCGGAGGCGAGGTAATCAACATTGACAATACGGTAGTTTCAAAATATGAATTGAAAGATTATGACGGAGTCTTAATGAGTTATGTTCAAACGGACGGAGCTGCAGCAAAAGCAGGAATTAAAGAAGGGGATATCATTCTATCTATAGATGGGGAAAGAATAGAAAGCAAAAGTGGGTTTGATGAAAAGATTGTACATTATAAGCCCGGCGATAAAATAAATGTAAGCTACCGAAGAAACAATAATGTAAAAGAAACTACGCTGACTTTAACCAATATTGAGGGAACTACTTCTTTGATAAAAAAATCCACTTTCACTTCTGATTTCTTAGGTGCAGACCTGGAAGCGGTTCCAAAAATCGAAAGAGACAAATTAGGAATTGAAAACGGTATTCGTATCAAAAAGATCAGGACTGGATTAATGCGAAGGCTTGGTATCGAGGAAGGCTTTATCATTACCGCCGTAAACAAGAAAAGCATAGAAAATGTAGAGCAATTGGTAAAAGCTTTCGAAGGTATAAAAGGCAGGGTAATTATTGAGGGTATGAACAGCCGTGGCGTAAGAGGATATTATTCTTATATATTTTAAAAATTGGCAGTTTCTAGCTAGTTAACGGATCTGGAAGTTTGAAATTCTTCCAGTTCCAGCTTTACAAGTTTGCTTTCTTTTAAAACAGGAATTACTTCATATACATCACTTTTCAAACAGAACTCAATATCCTTCATCACATTTAGTTTCTTAAGTCTGTTGAAATGAGAAGATGACTTTAAGTATTCGAAGATATTTTCCCTGGCTGATAGGTAGGCAGTTTCTGCCAGAAGAGGGGCATCGCAAGCATACTTTAAATGATTTTTGAGTTTGTGGACCAAAGCGCCGGCAAACAAAGTATCTTCAAGATTTACCTTACCCTTCCACCCTGCGCAAACTACCAGGACATCATTTTGTTGAGCAGCCAGGTGTTTCACAAGCGCTGAAATATTTAAAAAAGCCCCAATTAAAATCTCTCTTGCTCCTAATGATTTTGTAATGGCTAAAGTGCCGTTTGTGGTGGTCATTGCTATTGTTTTCCCTTTTAATTCGGGGTTCATATAGCTAAATGGAGAATTATCTATTTCGAAACCATCTATCTTTTTACCTTCCCGCTCTGCAGCCGCTATCAATCCATTACACTGGTGAAATTTGCACTCTTCAATAGTTGCCACCGGGATAAGGCTTTCTACACCGTGGGCAATACCCGTTACCATGCAAGAGGTGGCCCGTAAAATATCTACTATTACAACCGTTTGGTCTTCCAGGGAATATAAATGAAGTAATTCCGGGCTAAGGCAAACATCAATTTTCTTCATCAAAAAACTTTTAAATTGTCTTGAGTAGTTAGTCTTGAGTCTTTAGAATGAAGTTCCATTTAAATTCAAAATTTAACACTCACATTTAACATTTAATTTATAAAGGGCATTTTTACCACCTGTGCTTTAAGAAGCTTATCCCTTACTTTAACATAAACTTCCGATCCTGGTTTAGTGGATCCGGTTTTTATATAACCCATCCCTACGCCTTTTCCTAAAGTCGGAGATTGAGTTCCGGAAGTGACCTCACCTATTTTCTCTCCGGTAGCATTGCAAATTTCGTAATGAGCTCTTGGAATACCACGATCCAACATTTCAAAGCCCACAAGCTTCTTTGAAACGCCTTTTTCTTTTTGTGCTTTTAATGCGCTGGAATTTGTAAACTCTTTTGAAAACTTTGTTATCCATCCCAAACCAGCTTCTATTGGAGAGGTATTGTCATCAATATCATTTCCATATAAACAATATCCCATTTCCAATCTTAAAGTATCCCTTGCTCCCAATCCTATAGGTTTTATTCCCTCTGGTTCCCCTGCTTTCATTATGGCATCGAATATCTTTCTGGCATCTTCATTTTTTACATAAATTTCAAATCCACCGGCACCAGTATAACCCGTTGCAGAAATTATTACCTCCTTTACTCCCGCAAATTCACCAATCTTAAAAGTATAATACTCCATGGCAGAAAGATCGACGGAAGTAAGCTTTTGAAGGGAAGCAGTTGCTTTTGGCCCTTGTACTGCAAACAAAGCCGTTTGGTCAGAGATGTTTTCCATTTCCACTCCTTTTGAGTTAAACTTTGAAAACCAATTCCAATCCTTTTCGATATTGGAAGCATTTACTACAATAAGATATTCATTTTGATTTTTTCTATATACCAATAAATCATCTACAATTCCGCCTGTTTCATTCGGAAGGCAGGAATATTGGACTTTGCCATCCACTAAAACAGAGGCGTCATTTGAGGTAACCCTTTGAATAAGATCAAGCGCATCAGGTCCCCGAAGGATAAATTCCCCCATATGAGAAACATCAAAAACACCTACGCCATTTCTTACTGTATTGTGTTCTTCAATATCTGAAGAATATCTCACTGGCATAATAAAGCCTGCAAATGGAACCATCTTTCCACCCAGGCTTTCATGTAGATCATTTAAGGGAATTTTTTTCATAGTCTTTATACCAATTATGCTGACTTATTTAGAAGGAATGCTTTTAGCGAACTTAAAGAGCTTACCATCGGAATAGATTGCTTTGGTCTATCCACCAATACTTTTAAGCTTTCGGGCAGTTCCACCTGCTTGGCAATATCTTCATCAAGCACATCTAAAAACTTGGCAGGATGTGCAGTAGAAAGAAATACACCGGTAAATTCAGTATTATCTTCCTGCTGATAGTTTTTTAATCCCAAATAAGCCACGGCAGTATGCGGACACATAATGTAATTTGCCTGATCCAGAATCTTCCGCATAGCTCCCCTGGTTTCTTCATCTGTAAAACTGTATCCCTGAATATTTTTTCTTATTTCTGATAGATCATTATCGAAAAGAGCTACAATGCGGGCGTAATTACTTGGATTGCCTACATCCATCGCATTTGAAAGTGTTCTTATGGAAGCACGCGGCTCGTATTTTCCTGATAGCAAATATTTCGGGATAATATCATTTACATTTGTCGAGGCAACAAAACGATGCACCGGAAGTCCCATTTTCTTTGCAATCAGTCCTGCAGATAAATTCCCGAAATTTCCACTCGGCACAGAAAAGACCAAAGGCAGATTGTAACTTTTAAGTCTTGAGTAGGCATAAAAGTAATAGAAAGATTGTGGAATTAACCGAGCAATATTGATGGAGTTAGCTGAGGAAAGATTAAGTTTTTCATTAAGCTCTTTATCTAAAAAAGCCTCTTTCACCATCCTTTGACAATCATCAAAAGTACCTTTTACTTCTAAGGCGGTGATGTTGCTGCCTAAAGTAGTTAATTGCTTTTCCTGAAGAGTGCTTACTTTTCCGCTGGG
>DASPJL010000137.1:0-43651 GCA_035628645.1 Cytophagales bacterium
TCCATTCACTCTCATGGCAGGGAAGTAAAGGCGGCTATTGAAAAAGCAAGAAGAACCGTTGCTTCTCTTTTAAATACTTCTCCATCTGAGGTATTCTTTACTTCAGGAGGCACTGAAGCAGACAATACTTTTCTACAATCCTCCATACAAACCTATAATATAAAACATGCCATCACCTCTCCTATCGAACATCATGCAGTTTTGCACTGCTTGGAAGCCTTGGAAAAAGAAGGAAAGATCAAGTTGAGCTTTGTAGAGCTGGATGATAAAGGGAATATTAACTTAGACAATCTTAAAAATCTAATTGAAGAACATCCTAAATCGCTTGTTTCGCTGATGCACGCAAACAATGAGATTGGAAATCTGAATCCTATCGACCAGATAGGCGAACTGTGTGCTTCTTACGGGGCCATCTTTCATTCTGATACTGTCCAAACTATGGGACACTATAAGCATGATCTCCAAAAAATAAAAATTGCAAGTATTGTTGGTTCGGCGCATAAATTCCATGGCCCAAAAGGAGTTGGATTTATTTACATTAACAATGACAATAAAATTTCGCCTTTTATTCATGGTGGCGCGCAGGAAAGAAACATGCGCGGAGGAACTGAAAATGTATATGGAATTATTGGTCTGGCAAAGGCGCTGGAAATAGCCTATAGAGATATGGAAGCCCATCGAAGACATATAGAAGCTTTAAAATCCGCTATGATTGAAAAGCTAAAAAATTCAATGCCTTCTGTCAGTTTTAATGGCGAATCTGGCAATCTTCAGAAGAGCTTATACACAGTTTTAAATATTGCGCTTCCTGCTTCCGACTCTAATGATATGCTCCTTTTTAATCTGGACATCAGTAAAATTTCAGCTTCCGGCGGCAGCGCCTGCTCAAGCGGCTCTAACATTGGCTCACATGTATTAAAAGCAATTAATTTTCCTGAAGACCAGGCAGCAGTGCGTTTTTCTTTTAGCAAATTTAATACGATGGAAGAAGTGGATTATGTAGTCGAAAAGCTCACCGAATTGTATAAATAATATCTCTTCAATAAAATTTACGCTGTGTGAATGAACCTATATGGCTTTTTTCTCCTTTCATTATAGGTACCAAATCTTTGTCCTTTAATAATTGTAGCAAAACACAACTGGCTTCCGTAAAGCAAATAGGTGCAAAATCACTTGATGTGCTGATTATTATTTGGTATTGGGATGATTAAGAGGCCGCTGTTTTACAACTAACCCTATTATTGATTATAGATAAAAAGAATGATCAAAAAAGATTTTATAATAAATGGTTTGAAAGTTTGGGGCATTCTTGTGATCCTTTTTACTATCATTCAACTTCCAGTCTTATCACAAAACACAAATCCATCTATTATTCTTTCCGGAAATGTGTACACAAGTGATAGTCTTGAAGCTGTTCCTTTTGCCACTGTTATGATAAAAAAATCAAAAACAGGAACGGTATGTAACGAGAATGGCTACTTTGTTCTGGAAACCGAAAGTTACGACACCTTGGTGATTTCTGCGGTTGGCTTTTCCACCAAAGAATATATCGTTCCTGTTGCAGCGGGTAAAAGAGTTTATGATAAAATTTTGCTGAATCCCAAAACGTATGAACTGCAAGAAGTAGGCGTATATGCTTATAAAAATTATCAGGGATTTAAACAAGATTTTATAAACCTGGACATTCCTGAGCAAAAAACTGCATTTATTCCCCCGACTCAAAAAGTTCATTCGGAAAATACCAACCCGACCATGACTTTAAATGCTCCTTTTACGGCTGTATACAACAAGTTCAGTAAAAGAGGCAGGGAAGAACGCAAAGCTGCTGAACTCAAAATTCATAATAACAAGAAACAGGAGGCTTTCAGAAAATATAACCGGGAATATGTAGCTTCAATTTTAAAAATTAAGGACAAAGAGCTAGACGATTTTATGGAGTATTGTCAGCTAAGCCCAGACTTTGTATTGTCAACAAATGAATATGAATTGGTGATGGCTATAAAAAACTGTTACCTAAGTTTTAAAAACTGAGCATTTCCAATAAGTGATGACTTCCTTTAGTTCCTGGAGGCAATCAATATTTTATTCCCAGTTTATTAAATATAAAGTGCATCAACCAGGCTGGACCTATTAAAAGAAATTGCAGGTCCTTAAAAAAGGAAGGTTTTTTGCCTTCTATCTTATGTCCCCAAAACTGGCCTATCCAAGCAATTACAAAAATTACCAGACAGATAACCCAAAGCGGCATTTCCGCATTCTGGCTGATCCAAAAATTTATTGCCACCAGAATCATGGAAAATAATAACATTCCGAAAAATAACGGAACGGACAACGAAATATAATAGGTCAAAGCGATAAGGAGCCCAATTGTTCCCCAATTAACAAACTCACCGACAGGTTCAGAGAAGAAATCTCTAAAATAATCGGAGGGGATAGACCAAAGAAGCCCGATAATGCTAAAAAATATTAATGGCACGCAAATCCAATGTATTGCTTTATTGGTCTCATTTTTATGGCTTGTTCCATATTCGGCGAGGAGGAGGTCTATTTTGCGCATGATATCAGGTTTTAGGTATCAGCAGTCAGCAATCAGCTAACAACTTAATCCTTAAGTTAATAATTAAGTCTCCTATTTAAAAGGAATTAAGTAACTCGTCTCCTTTCATTTTTCTGACTGCTGACTGCTGACTGCTGACTGCTCCTATTCCTCTATAACCGTTATCTTCTCAATTTTGTCCCCGGCTTTAATTGCATCAATTACCTCTAGGCCTTCCACCACTTTGCCAAAACAAGTATGATTTCGATCGAGGTGGGCTGTATTGTTTCTGCTGTGGCAAATAAAGAACTGCGAGCCACCGGTATCTCTTCCTGCATGAGCCATTGAAAGCACTCCTCTGTCATGGTACTGATTTCCACCTGATACCTCGCATTTTATTTTGTATCCCGGTCCACCTGTACCTGTTCCTAAAGGACAACCACCCTGAATCACGAAATCCGGGATAACCCTGTGAAAAGTTAATCCATCATAAAATCCTTTTTCTGCCAGGTCAATAAAGTTTTTAACCGTATTGGGAGTATCCTTTTCATAGAATTCTACCTTCATTGTTCCCTTTACTGTTTTAATTTCAGCTTTTTTCATATGATATAATTTGTTTTCTTAATGGCCATATGGAATTCGCATGATATCCATCCTCTTTTTGGTGAGTCTTCGGTGCATGCTCATTTCATTTTTAAATAAATTAATAGTTTATAGGTAAGCAAACTTCTTGGCAAATGCCACATTTTATTAATTCTAAAATCCCTTAAAATGTTCCTGACAAGAAATTCAAAAATAAAACATCAGAGGTATTATAATAGATTATTGGACAAAGAATTTTGTAAAGCAAGAACAAAAAGTTTGCTTTTAAGGATAGTAACAGGTTAAATAGTCTCCCTTTGAGAGTATTTTTTACTTTTTTTATTTGAATGGAAACTTATTCAAATAAGGAAGTGGTTATATGCTAAATCACTAAAAACAAAGATTTTTTTTGTATAAATAAAATTAAAACTCATAAATTCCTTACACATTTTAAAAAAACCTAATACTCTACAGCTATGGAAAGAAAAATCCTACCAGGATTTCTAAGGAAATCGTATTTGTTCTCTTTTGGTCTTCTTATATTGATGGCCTTTGCTTCTTGTCAAAAGGAAGAAGAAAAAATTGCACCGCAGCAAACCAACCTTGAACCCATGTTACAATACCTTGAAAGTACAGGGTTTGATCGAAAAGATATTGTTTATGAAAATGGCCTGTTTATTATTGAGGATGACATTTTAATCACAAAAGAAGAAGTAGAAAAATATATCGCACAAAACGGGATTTCAGAACCCAATCAAAGAACGGAGCATTACCGTGGATATAAAGTGAGCAACACCTATGTAAGAAACATTAAGTATTATATAGAACCTTCCGTATCTTCTTCATGGAAAACAGCAATAAGAAATTCCATAAAGCAATGGAATGCCATTACCAGCACAAAACTTTATCTTTCAGAAGTTACGACAAGAAGCACAGCCAACTGTATAGTAAACACAGGTTATGAAAATGCCAATTGGATAGCAAGAGCATATCTTCCTTCTTATACTGGAAAACCTGGCTTTCAAATGACAATAAATACCAAATACAATACTTTGGATAGCAGCAGGAAGTTATTTACAATGGTACATGAGATGGGACATACTTTTGGCTTCTATCATACCAATCAGACTCAGGGTATCTTCATTACAGGATCTCCTGTAACTGACGCTAACTCTGTCATGAATTCTTATGTATTGCCCTGGAATGGATTTACAACAGGTGACGTAAAAGCTACGAGGTTAATTTATCCTTTATAAAAGGACTTTATTAAAAAAGGGTGAAGTAAGCGATTTACTTCACCCTTTTTTTATTTCTCTACCTTCGAAGAATTATAGTCTTTATAGCGTTCCTTTATTTAGATTTTGCCGGCTCTTAACTAATTCCCTTCTACGATCACGATGTTTCATTTACATTAAAGAAGCACCTGCTTTCACATGAAGGGAAAATAAACCATGATAAGAAGTTTTTTTGATACTTCTAGTTCGGTCTGTTCCTCAATCAACCACCGAAGTTCCATCTTCGATAACTGCTGCATAAGCTTTAAGATCAATACCTGTGGCTTTTTTGTACTCCTTTGCAGCTTTCTCAATAAACGCTTCCAGGTCTTGCTCCTTTACTATATTTATTGTACAGCCACCAAAGCCACCACCCATCATTCTTGCTCCTAATACGGCGGACTCCTTTTTTGAGAATTCAACCAGAAAATCAAGTTCGGGACAGCTTACCTCATACTTCCTGCTAAGACCTTCATGAGATTCATACATTTTCTGACCAAAGGCTTTTAAGTCTCCATCTTTTAAACTTTCGCAGCCTCTGAGGAGCCTTTCATTTTCCTCCAACACATATTCACATCTTTTGTATACAATTGGATCCATTTCTTCCCTATGTTCTTTCAGAAGCGGAAGAGAAACATCCCTCAAACTATAGATCGAAGAATTATATTTCTTTAACATATTTACCCCGGCTTCGCATTGTTGTCGGCGTGTATTGTATTCGGAGGAGTTTAACGAATGCTTAACCTGGGTATCAAGAAGGACAATTTTAATGCCCTCTGTCATAAAGGGAAAGTATTCATAGGACAAATCCCTGCAATCAAGTTTAAAGACTTGATTTTTCCTTCCAAACATGCTTATAAACTGATCCATTATACCGCATTGTACCCCTACAAAATGATTTTCCGCTGCCTGAGCAAATTTTACCAACCGTACCTTTTCTATTTTTAAATGGTTAAGCTCATTTAATCCGAATATTGTCGCACATTCCAATGCAGCAGAAGAAGACAATCCGGCGCCGATCGGAATATTCCCTCCAAAAACACAATTGAACCCTTTGATTTGATGTCCTGCTTTTATCAACTGGTCAGCAACACCCAATATATAGTTGGGCCAGCCTTTCTCTGATCTTTTCAGGTCATCTATTTTGCCTTTATAATTATCATCAAGATCTATCGAATAAATATTAATGTCATTATCCTCCCTTAATGACATCACGACCCGCGTTTCTTTATCTATTGCAGCAGGTAAAACAAATCCTTCATTATAATCCGTATGTTCGCCAATTAAATTTACTCTTCCCGGAGACCTTACCGGCAGGGGAAATCCTTGATATTTCTCCTTAAACACAGATAGAATTGCTTCCTTTGAAATGGCTGATCTGTCTTCAGCAAAGAAGGTTTCTACTCCAGGATTAGTCATCGGTTAAAGGGTTTTATTGTTCGAAGGAACTTGGCTTTAGTATTTTCAGCCTAGAAATTAAATTACAATAATTTGGCATGCGTATTTATCCATCTTTCAGGAAGTTCCCCTTTACATGCAAGTAAATAATCTTCATAATTACAGGGAACAATAAAGTGCTTACCGGGCGCACCAAAACTATGAGGATAGGGTACTTCCATCCACCACTTCTCGCTTAACCTACTTTTAAAAAATGTAACGACCGAAGGTTCTGACTTCATCGACACTACATATTTAAGGTAGTTAGAACCCTTAAAATCTTTCTCTCCTTTTCTATTATAATATCCTTCTACGAAATACCAGATCATCGTTGCTATCACTCCAGCAGTTTTACCTCTTTCGTCCAATTCAGGATTATACTCATAAAAACCCGCAGAAGATAATTTATCATTCATGCCGGCATACCAGCATAATTGGCAGGCCTCTTCACCCGTAAGTCCAAAAACCTGGGCATTCGCATTTCCCGGAGCATCAGCCATTTTAATTGCCGTAACATCAAAGGAAAGCATATCCGCATTTCTTATAATTGGCTCCATTTCGGTGAGCTTTTCCCTAACCAATCCTAATCTGAAGGCTTCAAAATAGAGCTTCTCAAGACTAACGGGATCTTCTCCTTTATTTAAATACGTCTGATACCCTAGCTGACTGAAATTGAACAAATAATTCGGCTGATGCAAAAGGACCTTATAATTGTGAAACCTGGAAGGTTCATTTTGATGCTCTCCGTCCATATCCAGAAAAGCATCTATGTTGAGTACAGAAATGAGCTTATCCAAGCCCTGATAGGACAAAAATTGTCCATAATCCAAGTCATGAGATCCGCCAATTAAAAGAGGCAAAACACTATTTTCGATAAGAAACTGGCACACCTCCCTGATCCTGAAATAGGTATCTTCAAGGTTCATCCCATTTCTTAGGTTTCCAAGGTCTATAATTTTATAGGCACCATTGCCTTTTTTCAAATTATATAAAGCCTTTCTGATTTCCAGCGCTCCATTTTCAGCCCCTTTATTGTCAGAGGTTCCCCTCACTTCCGTTAAACCAATTATGGCAATATCTGCGTCTTTCCAGGAAGGAAGCTCTTCCGTGTGAACGGAAATCTGTTTATAAATCGAAAAAGGATGATTAATGGAGTAAAAATGATGCTCATCTAACCTGTCAAAAAAGATTTTAAGATCCATGAATTAGCGTAACGACTTTTGGTGAAAGATATCACAGAAATAAAAGAAAGGCAAAAGAAACTCCCCAAAAGCGGACAAGTCCGGAAATAAAAGGAATGCCTAAAAGTCTTTCAGAATTTATTTCGGGATCTTTAAGTCATTCTTTAAAAGTGCCTTAAATACCAAAATAAATTCAGCAAGAATGAGCAAAATACTTTTTAGATGCTTTTATAAATTTTGATTAACGCCGTTACTTTTGATAACTACTTTTTCAGGTTCCTCCTTCAACATGTTCAACAGAATGGATAGTTGATTTTTAAGATTTCTTCTATCTACAATTAAATCAAGAAACCCATGTTCCAACACAAATTCAGCACTTTGAAAATCTTCCGGTAAATCTTTACCTATGGTTTCCCTGATTACCCTTGGACCGGCAAATCCGATAAGAGCTCCCGGTTCCGAAATATTAAAATCGCCCAACATTGCAAAAGAAGCTGTCACTCCTCCCGTGGTCGGGTCAGTTAATAAAGAAATGTATGGGATCCTTGCCTCTGACAGAAGCGCCAGTTTGGCTGAGGTTTTTGCCATTTGCATTAAAGAAAAGCCGGCTTCCATCATTCTCGCTCCCCCCGATTTTGAAATGATCAGTAACGGCATCCTGTTTGCTATTGAATAATCAATTGCCCTTGCGATTTTTTCGCCAACAACCGACCCCATAGAACCACCAATAAATTCAAAATCCATACAGGCAACAACCAAATCCTGTCCATTTATTTTTCCATGGGCCGACCTTAGTGCATCATTTAATCCTGTTTTTTCCCTTGATGCTTTAGCTCTAGAAGTGTAAGGCTTGGTATCCACAAATTTTAAAGGATCCCCGCTTATAATATTTGCATCTAATTCAGTAAAAATATTTTGGTCAAATAAAATCTCGAAATATTCCTTTGACCCAATCCTCACATGGTACCCATCTTCCGGACATACATACGCATTGTTTTTAAGCTCACGCATATGTATTATTTTGCCGTTTGGTGTTTTATACCAAAGTCCGTCAGGAGTTTCCTTTTTATTTTCTGTTGGAGTTATAATTCCTTTTTCTTTTCTTTTAAACCAAGACATTATGGTAAAATTTAAATGTTGATCAATCAGTAATTAATTTAACCTGACCGACTTTGAATAATATCGGATCTAACCTATTTTGTTAGCCATTCCCTTATAAAATGTCTTCTTCCAAATTCTTTTCACATCTTTGGCTTCCTATATCCCTTGAACAAAGGATAATTCCTTTGTCTGGATATTCAACAGAAAACATAGTGAGAGGTTTCCTAACTGTACTCAGGAAAACTGAAAAAAGATTGGATTTACGCTCTAGCAAATTCACGGATATTGTGTTCGATAACTCCACACTGTTGCTATAAGACATTACATTCTTTTAGTTTTTAATAGGAATAAGGGTGTAAATATAGGGGAAAAATAGAATTTCGTTGTAGCATCTGCCATCCTATTTGTTTTAGTAAATAACAAAGCCTTAAGTAAGGTTAACACAAAAAATAATGAGAATAAATGGAGCAGGAGAAGTAATTTAATGTTTTTATAATTCCAGATGAACCAGCTAAAAAAAACAGTTTATTTCTTTCTTATTTTCTCGATCTCTCTTTTGGGATTTGGTTGTGTTAAAAAACATTATACAACCCAATCAAAAGCTAATACCTACAACGATTATAAGGCGACAAAATACAAAATGAAAAACAAGCCGGCTAGGAGAAAATGATGTTAATGTAGAATTCATAACTAAGCCAGGCAATAAAAAATTTGGAGGGTTTAAAGCCCTCCAAAGTAACAAATGATATTTTTTGCTCTACGAAATCTATTTCACCTCTTCATAATCCACGTATTCCCCTCCTTTAAATTCCTTTTTACTCTTGTCCTCCGGGATATAGTCTACATTAATATTACCGGAAGCAGGCCTTCTTTTGGAATTATTTTTACTAAACCCCCCTGATCCAAAAACCGAGCGCGGAGGGGTGTTGGAACCCATTGCAGAAAATAAAACCCTGAACAAAAGCCCCACTACTTTAAAAAGCAGGTAAAAACATATTATTGAGATAACAATGAATTTAAACACAGTAATAGCTTTTTTTAGTTATTAATATTCAAAAACCTATTTACTTAAATATAAGTTTCGTTCCGAATAAACATTAACAAAAAAATCATCTTCCAGATTGTCTATAAAATAAATAGCTTCCCCGGTAGACTTCATTTCAGGCCCTAGTTCCTTATTTACATTTGGAAATTTATTAAACGAGAATACAGGAATTTTTATAGCATAGCCATTTTTATAAGGATTGAAAGTGAAGTCCTTTACTTTAGCACCAAGCATTACTTTGGTTGCATAATTCACATAAGGTTCCCTGTAGGCTTTACAAATAAAGGGCACCGTTCGTGACGCACGGGGGTTGGCCTCAATCACGTAAACCACTTCATCTTTAATTGCAAACTGAATATTAATAAGTCCTACAGTTTCCAATGCAACTGCAATACGTCTGGTATAATCTTCAATTTGCTTAATTACGTTTTCGCTTAAGTCAAAAGTAGGCAGAACAGCGTAAGAATCGCCGGAATGTATTCCTGCCGGTTCTATATGTTCCATTATACCAATGATATACACATCTTTTCCATCACAAATGGCATCTGCTTCTGCTTCTATTGCATGATCAAGAAAATGATCCAGGAGCACTTTGTTATCAGGAATATCTCTTAGAATATCTACTACGTGTGACTCCAATTCCTTCTCATTGATGACAATCTTCATGCTTTGACCGCCTAACACATAAGAAGGTCTGACCAATAATGGGAAGCCCAGTTCTTTACAAAGCTCCAATGCCTCATCCGCATTATTTATCACACCAAATTTGGGGTATGGAATGTTGTTATCTTTCAATAAGGTTGAGAAGCTTCCTCTATCTTCGGCAAGGTCCAACGCTTTAAAGCTTGTTCCCATAATTTTAATCCCATACCTTTCAAGCTTTTCTGCCAGCTTCAATGCCGTTTGTCCTCCGAGTTGAACGATCACTCCTTCCGGTTTTTCATGCAGAATGATGTCGTAGATATGCTCCCAGAAGACAGGTTCAAAATAAAGTTTATCTGCTATATCAAAGTCTGTAGAGACTGTTTCAGGATTGCAATTGATCATGATGGTTTCATAACCCATTTCTTTTGCTGCCAACACTCCGTGCACACAAGAGTAGTCGAATTCTATTCCCTGCCCGATTCTGTTAGGCCCCGACCCAAGTACAATTACTTTCTTTTTGTCAGAAACTACTGATTCATTCTCAGACTCAAAAGTAGAATAATAATAAGGCGTTTTTGCTTCAAACTCTGCCGCACAGGTATCAACAAGCTTATAAACCCTTTTAATGCCCAGATCATTACGTTTCTTAAATACTTCGCTTTCGTAACAATCCAATAAATGAGCTATCTGCCTGTCTGCATAACCTTTGTTTTTTGCCGTATCTAATAACTCTTTTGGCAGGTCGTCCAATGAATATTTTTGGATTTCCTTTTCAAGGACAACCAATTCTTCGATCTGGTACAAAAACCATTTATCTATCTTGGTTAAATTTTGAATGGTTTTGAAAGGTATGCCTAATTTAAATGCATCATAAATATGAAACAACCTATTCCAGCTAGGTCTTTTTAAACTTTCCAGAATTGCTTCCTGATTTGTTAATTCTTTTCCATCTGCTCCAAGCCCGTTTCTTTTAATTTCTAAAGACTGACAAGCTTTTTGCAATGCTTCCTGGAAGTTTCTTCCTATCCCCATTACCTCTCCCACTGACTTCATTTGCAAGCCCAGATGCCTGTCCGCACCTTTAAATTTATCGAAGTTCCAACGAGGTATTTTCACAATCACATAATCCAAAGCAGGCTCAAAATACGCGCTTGTTGTTTTGGTAATTGCATTTTTTAACTCGTCCAGGTTATAACCAATTGCGAGCTTTGCCGCTATTTTGGCTATCGGATAACCCGTTGCTTTTGATGCAAGCGCAGAAGACCTGGACACCCGAGGATTAATCTCAATAGCGATAATCTCATCATTTTCAGGATTTACCGAAAACTGAACATTACAACCACCGGCAAACTGACCAATTCCATTCATCATTTTAATAGACAAATCACGCATTTGCTGATAAATAGTATCAGGCAAAGTCATGGCTGGCGCTACTGTTATGGAATCTCCTGTATGGATCCCCATTGGGTCAAAATTTTCAATGGAGCAGATTATAATAACGTTGCCTATATTATCCCTTAACAATTCCAGTTCGTACTCCTTCCACCCCATTATGCTTTGCTCTATCAGTACTTCATGAATAGGCGAAGAATGCAGTCCATGGGTTAAAGCCTTTTCAAATTCTCCCGGTTCATCTACAAATCCTCCTCCGGTTCCTCCTAAAGTAAACGAAGGCCTTATTACCAGAGGAAACCCTATATCCTGTGCTATCTCTTTTCCTTCTAGAAAAGAAGTAGCCGTATTTCCCTTACAAACGCCAACGCCCAATTCAAGCATTTTTAACCTGAATTTCTCCCGGTCTTCTGTTGTCTCAATGGCTTTTATATCAACACCGATAATCCTAACTCCGTACTTTTGCCAAATTCCTGCCTTATCACAGTCAATAGCAAGATTAAGTGCAGTCTGGCCGCCCATTGTAGGCAATACTGCATCTATTTTATGCTTATTTAGAATTTCAATGATAGACTTTTTTTCAAGGGGTTTTAAATAAACATGATCCGCAGTAACTGGATCAGTCATAATGGTGGCAGGATTGGAATTTATAAGAATAACTTCAATTCCTTCTTCTCTTAAAGATCGTGCAGCCTGGGAACCTGAGTAATCAAATTCACATGCCTGGCCTATAATAATGGGGCCGCTACCTATGATTAAAACGGACTTTATGCTATTGTCTTTGGGCATTTTTAAGTTTTTAAAAAAATCTTGCAAAGATAGGACTAGAAGTCCGATTTAAAAATGTTTTTTTGATGGGAAAAACGCAAACGGGGTAAATAATCTTCACATCTCAGATATTAAATTAACGAAAATATTGAGTTTTAATACTTACAAACTATAATACTTCCTATAATCAAATTGCCTGTCGAGACTGAAAGGGAAGGGTGAAGGTTAAAGCAGAACTATTTCTTAATTTTACTTTCCAGCATATTGTTATACTTTTTCAACACGCTGATTATTTCTTTTTGCATCTTTATGGTTTCATCTTTCTTCAGCACCTCTTCCTGAAGTTTTAACTGTTCTTCCTGATATTTGACCTGAGCCTCCATTAGCATGGTATTTTCCGCCATCAATTCACGGTTAAACTGATCTGTTGAATCATCAAAAGGAATGTTTTCTTTATGGCCAAAAACCAGATAATCAAGAGAAACATTAAAAAAATGAGCAATTTTTATCAGCGAATCAAGAGGAGGAAGTCTTTTTCCTGTTTCATAATTGGCAATATTGCTTCTGTCTGTTTCAAGAATTTTGGAAAAGCTCTCTTGCGTCATATTGCCGCTTTTCCTGAGCTCCCTGAGAATTTTTCCAAAATTTCCGGTAGTTTTTTCCATCAAGTTTCTGATGCAAATTGTCTTTTAAAGAATAAAATTAAAAAAATGTTTCTATTTTACGCAATTTAGTTATTTTTGTTTCATTAAGAAACATTGTGACCCATGAAACACATTTTATCAGAAAACGAAGTCAGGAGTTTATTTTCAATAAACCGGCCTCCATTAAAGAAAGCTGTTATTAAAACCAATGAAAGTATTTACTTAGTTGATTTTGATGATATAGTGAGATGTGAAGCGGATGGCAACTATACACATTTCTTCTTAAAAACAGGGCAAAAGATTACAGTAGCCAAAACTTTAAAAGAGTATGAAAAGCTTTTAAATGAAAGCCGGCTTTTTTTCAGATTACACAATTCCCATATTATTAATTTAAATTATATGGACAGGTTTGACAAGAAGGATGGGGGAACGGTGGTTATGAAAGACAAAAGCATTGTGCCTGTTTCCACCAGGAAAAAAAATGAACTGTTAATGCTTCTGGAAACTATATAAGGATAACCTACTCTCCATATAACATAATCTTTCGTACTCTTTCCTCTGTCTCCTCATTGCTGTTTAAAGGATAAATCAAATAAGCAATTACATTCTTGTCATTTACAGAAGTGGCGAAAAAAAGTATATTAAATCTTTCATTCAGAAAATCTGCTTCATCTTTCAGATAATAAAACTTCAGTTTTTCTCCTTTTATCTCTTTGGAATTTACCTCCATTTTTTTGGCATCCAGCCCAAATTGTGAAGAATAAGTTTCAAGGTATCGCTTTGGCCTTGATTCATCATCTTCCATAAACTGACAATAGTAAACAAAGAATTTATCGTCCGGGCTATATCCGGAGAGCGTATAGTCCTTCCCTTCAAGCCTTCTAACGACATCCCAGTTGTTGGGAATATCCAGTTCGATCAGGAATTGGTCAGGGGAAAGAACCCTGGATGTATCCTGGCAAATAACCTGAAACTGAAAGATGAATATGGAAAATATAGTAATTAAAAAGATCCTCATTGAAGTTTTAGATTTAGAACGCTATGAATGGGTATGTGTTTTATTCATGAATAACTTAGACAATATTTAAACTTTCTTTACTTAAAGGTCATCATTATTAAAAAGCTCATCAAGTCTTTCAGTTTATAAACACAAATCTTTAAACATTTTTTTAAAAAATGAAGCGATGTAATATAACATATAAAATATAGAAGGTAGTGACAAAAAAGAAAAAGCCAACCAGAAACCCGGGTGGCCTTTACAAAACAAATTATTAACTAAACTAAATTTCTTTTATTTCTAAAAAAAATTCATTGTCAAAAGTAATATTTTCTTTGGGAAAATTATTAGAAATGTAAAAAAATCAAAATATTATTTTTATAGATAACAGAAACAATATCAGTTTTCCTCATTAATTGAAATTGAGGATAAAACCAAAATCCTTATGCCGACATAATTAATCAAAGTTAGTATATAAATAATCGATCAATTAATGGTGAGATTACTTTTTTCACTGATACTTTCAGTATGCGTCCAACTTAATTTACCATCTATTATTAATGCAAAGACTTTAATCAATTTTATGTAAGTTTTTTAAATACTTATTCTTAGGGCACCAAATCATTTCCGTTTAAAACTTGATTTGTCCTTTAATCATATTTCAATTCCGAATGATTTTTCAAATAAGTAGATTTAGAGGCTAGATGAAAAGAAATGAATAAAAATTCATTGTATTGGATTTGCCAAATTACCGGCTGGGCGTCACATGCTTTTTTTAACATATTTATTTTATTATCTATATTCGATTGGGAAAGTCTCACCTTTAAACCATTTTTAAGCTTTTTTTGGGCTTTTCTAATTTCAATCCTTCTTACTCATTATTATAGGTACTTCATCAAAAAGAACCAGTGGATTAAGTTGAATTATTTGAGACTGATACCGAAGGTGCTTATTGCCTCTTTTCTGATCTCTTTAGTAAACTTTTTGTTTCAATATACCTTTACCTACTTTCTTAAACTTTCAGACTCAAGAAACAATTTTAAACTGGAGGACTTCTTTTTTACGGCAATGATTTCAATTGCCGGTCTAGTCATTGTGCATTTTGGTTGGTCGCTTATTTACTTTTTATACCATTACATAGAACAACAAAAGCAAAGTTTGAAAGATGAGGCAGCATTAAAAGATTTTGAATTAAATAAGTTAAAATCACAACTTAACCCTCACTTTATTTTCAATGCGCTGAACAGCATCAGAGCGCTCGTAGACGAAGACCCTTCAAAATGCAAACAGGCGATTAACCAACTGAGCAACATATTAAGAAATTCTCTGATTATGGACCGGCAAAAACTCATTCCATTCTCTGAAGAACTGAAAGCAGTAACCGATTATTTAGCGCTAGAAACCATTCGATTTGAGGAAAGACTTAACTCAGAAATTAAAATCCATCCTGAAACATTTACTTTTAAAGTGCCGCCTTTAATGATCCAAACGTTGGTAGAAAACGGAATAAAACATGGCATATCAAAGCTAAAAGAAGGAGGAACAATCAAATTAGAAACGGAAGTAAATCAACACGCTGAGCTTGTTATAAGAATCAGAAACAGCGGGGCATTTAAAGCATCAGAAAAAAACGCCCAGGGGCAAGGACTAATGAACACAAAAAGAAGATTAAAGTTATTATATGGAAATACGGCTCGTTTTAATATTCGCAACGAAACAGATAACACTGTGTTAACAGAACTTAGGATTCCCAGAATTGCATTGACTTGAACAACCCATTAGATATGATAATTAAATAAAAGCGCCGAAAAAGCCATTGACAATGAATGATTTAAAGAAAATAGTAAGAAGTTCCGATGAACTTCCTAGAACCTCAGAACCAACAATTCAAGAATGAAAGCTTTAATAATAGATGATGAAAGACTTGCCCGAAAAGAACTGGCTAAACTATTAGCGGATTTCCCGGAAGTTGAAATTATAGGTGAAGCCAGCAATGCTGACGAAGCTATTGATTTAATAAAACAACTTCAGCCCGAACTCTTGTTTCTGGATATACAAATGCCTGGAAAAACCGGTTTTGAGCTTTTAGCCTCATTAGACAAAGCTCCTAATGTTATTTTTACTACTGCTTATGATGAGTATGCCTTAAAGGCTTTTGAGGTTAATGCCCTGGATTATCTTTTAAAACCAATTGTAGTAGAGCGGCTGGCTGAAAGTTTAAAAAAGCTGGAAGCAAGAGAACTTCAGGAAAAAGGATCCTATGAAGTTGTAAAAAGTCAGCATAAATTAACGGCGGCAGATCAGGTTTTTGTAAAAGATGGTGAAAAGTGCTGGTTTGTAAAACTTGGAGATATCCGATTGTTTGAATCAGACGGAAATTATGTAAAAGTATATTTTGAAAAATTCAAACCGATGATACACAAATCGCTTAATAACCTTGATGAGCGATTGGATGAGAGAGATTTTTTCAGGGCAAGCAGAAAACACATCATCAACCTTAAAAGCGTTCAAAATATAGAACACTGGTTTAACGGAGGACTTATGGTAACACTGACAGGAGGGGAGAAAATCGAATTAAGCAGACGACAGGCGGTTAAGTTCAAAGATATGATGAGCTTGTAAGAGTCTATCCTCTTACCATTGCAATCAATTCACCTTCTATTTGCCAGTCTTTTGCAAGCTTTAACATGGCGGTAGCTTCCATTTCGCTTATGTACCCTTTTTGATTTGTTGCTTTCCAGACCATGTCCAGATAAGAAAGTCTTTTTTCTTTTTCAAGTTTACCTACTACTTCATTCAAATATTCCCTGGATCTTTCAAAAGCAGTATAGTAGTCAAGAGCAATAAAGTCATTGGCCCAGTTTAATTCTTCCGAAGCATCATATTTTAAAGCCGTTTCATCTAAAATCTTTTGTTCCTCCTCATCCAAACCATGATAATGGAAGATGATGGATTTTAGTAACAAAAAAGCTTTTTTCTCTTCACTTGTCATTAAAAAAAGATTGATAGACACAAATATAATAGTTTTTAGTTTTTATTGTAATCTATTATAAAATATTATTATACTAATAATCAAGGCTTAAGGATTACTGATTTTTTTTAACAGAATTAATTGATTGTTAAATTTCTACCCAAAGTTGTTCTGTAATTTTATCTGCCATAAGCTTTCCTCTTTTTGTTAAAAAAAGGGTTTGGTTTTTTTGCATCAGATATTCTCCCTTAAGTAAATCTTCCAAAACAAATGATTTGTCCTTTATAAGATCAAAGTTAAAGTTCTTCATTAAATGTTCGTTGTCACATCCCCACACAGTCCTCAATGTAGTAAGAATATACTCATTGATTTTATTTTCTAAAGTCAATACCTCCTCCTCGAACAAAACTCTATTTTCGTTTAAAAAATTAATATATTTCTCATTATTCTCAATATTGAACCTTCGTGAACTGCCATTAAAGGAATGAGCACCCGGACCGACACCGAGATAGTTTTTCCCTTTCCAATAACTACTGTTATGCTTCGAATAAGCGCTTGGCAACGCGAAATTTGAAATTTCATAATGTTCATAATTGTTGTGTTCCAGTTTTTCAACCAGCATTTCAAATTGTTCCGCAGCAAACTCTTCATTCACAGGCTGCATTTTCCCTTTTTTCAACCAATTACCAAAAGCAGTCTTTTCTTCAATGGTAAGACAATATGCGGAAATATGCCTGGGACGAATTGCCATTGCCATCTCCAGATCATTTTTCCAGGAACTATGATCATTACTCTGTATTCCATAAATTAAATCAATATTAAAATTATCAAAACCAGCTTTCACTGCATTTTCCAAACATTCAGCACTTTGGCGGGCATTGTGTACCCTGTTAAGAAATCTTAAGGATTGCTCATTAAAAGATTGGACTCCTATACTCAATCTATTTATCCCCAGATCGTAAATGGATTTTAGGTAGGAGAAAGTTAAATCATCAGGATTTCCCTCCAATGTAATTTCAGCATTGGAAATAATGGAGAAATTTTGCCTTACAGTTGTTAAAATTGCTGTTAGTTCCGATGTTGTCAACAATGATGGGGAGCCGCCTCCGAAGTATATCGTCTCAACAGATTCCTGACTGAGATAATCCCTTTGAAGAACCAGTTCTTTACATATGGAATCAACCAGTTTAGATTTTTTACTGATATTAGTACTGAAATGAAAGTCACAGTAATGACAAGCCTGCCTGCAATACGGGATGTGAATATATATACCTGCCAAAGATTTTTTAATTTTATTATAAATACCTTCTTTTGAAAAGAGAACAAATTATATGGACAATAATTCTTCTTTTTTCTGCATTTTCTTTTGCTAATGCACAAAGTAACTATTATTTAAAAATAGAGGGTAATGCGCACCCCTTAAAAAAGAAGCTTTTCATTGATCCATCCACGCCCGTTAGGGATTCTTTAACAGCTGCTGTCTTACTGGAAGAATTAGTACAAAACTGGAGGAATGAAGGCTTTTTAACTGCAAGTTTAGATTCTTCCTTTATAAAAAAAGATACTATTTATGCCTATTTATCCGTGGGCGAAAAATACAGATGGGTTAAATTAGGGAAAGGAAATGTGGATGAAAGTTTTTTAAGGCAAGTTGGTTTTAAAGAAAAACTTTATTTAAACAGGTCGTTTTCAATTTCGGAATACAAAAAACTTCAATACAGATTAATTACTCTGTCGGAAAACAGAGGAAATCCATTTGCTTCGATAAAACTAGATTCTATTAAAATTGAAGGATCAGGAATAATTGCCTCTCTGAAGTATAGTCCAGGACCCTTTATTTCTTATGATACTTTAACAATAGTGGGAACAGCCAAAATTAAACCCGGATTTGTAGCCCGATATTTTAACATCAAAAAAGGGAACCCATTCAACAGATCAAAAATAACGGAAGCAGAAAACTCCGTTTCTGAATTTCCGTCTGTTAAGCTGGTTCGTCCAACAGATATTATTTATAGCAATTACAAAGCCTACCCGGTTTTCTTTCTGAACCACAGACCTGCTAATGTTATTGATGGAATTATTGGATTTCTTCCGAATGAAAATAAAAACCAGAAGCTTTTAGTGACGGGGCAGCTAAATTTGAATTTATTTAACATCGGAGGTTCAGGAAAGGATTTGTTAATAGAATGGAATAAATTAAAACCGTTGTCACAGTTATTAAATCTTCAATTTAATAACTATAACCTGCTCCGAACAGGGCTAGATCTGGAAACTAAATTTAATTTAACTAAAGAAGATACTACTTTTATTAATATTGTAGGGCGAATAAATATTTCGAAGCCTCTTCGGGGAAATTATGGAAGAATTAAGTTTTTCTCTGAATTAAAAAATTCAAGGATCGGAAGTAATGTTGTGGAAAACCAACTTGCAGATTCGGTTTTGGCAGATTTTAATCTTGTTTCCTATGGTCTAGGATATCAGTGGCAAAATCTGGACGATGTTATATTTCCGCGTAAAGGGCTAAAGTTTACCGTGGATGGTTTGATTGGGAATAAAACAATTCGAAGAAATCCGACTGTTGATTCTACCTTTAATGGGAATATCTCGGGGAAAAGCCTTCAATCTTCTCTGACTGCAAGCATTCAGTCGCATCTTAGAATAAAAGGGAAAAGCGGACTTTATGCGGCATTTAGCGGAGGATTTATTTTTAATGACAGGATATTAATTAATGACATGTTCCGGATCGGAGGATTAAAAACGTTGAGGGGATTTAATGAAAATTTTTTCTTTGCTTCAGGTTATGGGATAAGCAATTTAGAATTTAGATATTTTTACGAAGCTGAATCTTTTTTTATGTTGTTCTATGACCAAGCATTCCTTCGTTCCGAATTTATAAATATGATTAACGTAGACTATCCTTTGGGAATTGGAGCGGGCTTAAATTTAAAAACCGATGTTGGAACTTTACAGGTGGTATACTCATTAGGTAAATCAAATAGCCAACCTCTTAATTTTAACTATTCAAAAATACATTTTGGTATTATCAATAGATTCTAAAACTTGCACCAACCGACATTTGACTAAATTATGTATTCAAATAAAATTATTCACATTTACAAAATGAAACTAAAAAATAAGTAAAATTGTCCCAACCAGATTGAACTATTCATGGATACTATTATAATTTTCCTATCCGTTCTTTGGTCTTTTCTAATCACGGTTTTTGCCATTCCCTCCATTATAAATGTAGCGCATAGCAAGAAGTTATTAGATGAACCCAATCAAAGGACAATGCATCAATCCTTAACTCCCCGTTTAGGAGGATTAGCCATTTTTGCAGGTTTTATGTCGGCCCTTACCATATTCGGGGAATTAAGTTATAGCATCCAACACTTGCTCGCAGGTTGTATAATAATTTACTTTATAGGTCTGAAAGACGATATCGTTTCAGTATCTGCTTTCAAAAAATTCTTTGTTCAGATATTGGCAACAGGGATAATAATGTTCATGGGAGACATAAGAATTACCAGTTTTCAGGGACTTTTAGGTATCTATGATCTGGAACAAGGATTTAGTTATGCTTTTACTTTTATTTTAGTTATCGGTATTACCAATGCCATAAATTTGATTGATGGTTTAGATGGGTTGGCCGGGACCATCATTTTAATTATAAGCATAACCTTTGGTGTATATTTTTTCGCACTGGATTCTCCACATTATTCAATTGTAGCCTTCTGTCTGGCAGGGAGCATTTTAGGCTTTCTTAGGTATAACTTTACCAAGGCAATCATCTTTATGGGTGATACCGGTTCCCTTGTAAGCGGTTTTATCATTTCCGTACTGGCAATTAAGTTTATCGAAACAAATAGTGTGTCAATTGAACCTATCATACCTTCAGCACCCGCTATATGCGTTGGAATTCTTATAATTCCTATTGTGGATACACTTAGGGTCTCTATTATAAGAATTTTAAATGGCAAATCACCCTTTTCGCCGGATAAAAACCACCTTCACCATAGATTAATTGCCTTAGGATTTTCACAAATGCAATCTGTTCTAATCCTGGCGGTTCTTAATATTCTGGTAATTGCAGGAGTAGTTTATTTCGCCTTTATAGGTACACTAAACCTTCTTGTAGCTTTACTAATCTTTTCAATTATTCTATCAATAGTTCTAGAAATTAAAAGGAAACCACTCCCTCAGCCAAGATGAGATTTATTTCGATTTTATTAATTTCATTTATTTCCCTCAACGGTCTTGTTGCTCAGGAATCGGAAGACTTTAACCAATTTAGAGTGGTAAAAGATTTAAGAAGCGAACTTCTGGTTTACGACCCTGACTTTTCTTCCTATGTTCCCTATAATTCAGAAATACACTCCGGAACCAACTTTATAACTATACAACTGGATTCTTCACTCAATAAAAAGTATTCCTGCATTTTATATATATCAAAGGGTTCCTCACTTTTCTTTGACAACAAATTATATGAAAAGTCGGATAAAGAGGGGTGGATACAATTAAAAAGCAGGGAAATCAATAACTCTAAATGGCTTACTATTTTCCACCCGTCGGGAAAATTACCTTTTAATAAAATATTTTACGGGCTAAAAATTAATTCAAAGGCTCCTCCAAAGTTATTGGAAAACAAGTTAGAGGCTCGTCCGGTTTTTTCCATTACCTTCCAAAATTTTTTTATTATAGTCTTTATAATTATCCTGATTCTGTTAGCCGTCCTAAAGGTTTTTAACAATAAGGCTTATAACGAGTTTTACAGTATTAGAAGAAATACTCTTGCTATAGGAAAAGATCAAAGTTTTATTTTCAAAAAGCCTCTGAACAGGAATAATATTGCCTCCTTATTTATCCATTGCCTTATATTTGTTTTCGTCTTTTTTATTATCCAGTTTTTCACTGATGGATTAATCCAGCTTTCCTTATTCAACCGGCAAAATTCCCTAAGTCAATTGCTGCTCAGTTACTTTACTTTTGTTGGAATTGCCTTTGGTGTATATATATTAAAATTCATTTTAATAGCCTTTATATCTTATTTATACAATGTGACGGAATATAAGTTGGTTCATTACTTCAATTTTATAAAGCTATCCATGGTATTTTACCTACTGATCCTGCCATTTATAAGTATCATTTATTTGTGGTTCGACAGATTAAACGAGAGGCTGATTATAAATGTGATTTTTTTGTGCCTTATTGGCTTTTCCATAGCCAAAATCATAGTAATTAGTTATAATTTAAATAAGATTAGGCAATTTAGAAATCTCTATTTATTTTCTTACCTTTGTGCTACTGAAATAATACCATTATTTATAGTTTTTAAACTATTGGTTTAACTTTTCTATCCGTAAACAACTATTAAATTCAGCAATATAAAGGATGAGCAATTCCATGACCACTATTGTGCCTGAGGAAAGGCTTAAGAGAGTTTCCAGTATTCTTGTTACACAGCCTCAGCCTACAGACGAAAAATCACCCTATTTCGATTTAGCAGAAAAGTATAAGATCAAAATTGATTTCCGCCCGTTTATCGAAGTACAACCTGTTGATGTGAAAGAATTTAGAAAGCAGAAGGTTGATATTTTAGATCACACAGCGGTAATTTTTACTAGTCGCAATGCAGTTGATTTATTTTTCAAGCTATGTTCAGAATGTAAGATAGAAATTCCCCCTGATATGAAATATTTTTGTATTTCGGATCAAACTTCATACTATCTTCAAAAATATATCGTACTTAGAAAAAGAAAGATATTTACAGGTGAAAAATCAGCTCAGGATTTGATAGAAATATTGAAGAAGCATAAAAATGAGCGGTTTATTTTCCCTTGTTCCAGTATCCGTAAAAATGATATCCCTGATTTTTTAGATCAGAATGGATATAAATATTCAGAAGCAATAATATATGAAACGGTGGCAAGTGATCTTTCTGATCTTGCAGATGTTAATTATGATATTCTTGCTTTTTACAGCCCATCGGGAATAAATTCGTTATTTGTTAATTTTCCTGATTTTAAACAGAACAATACAAGAATGGCAGCGTTTGGTTCTACAACAGCAAAAGCTGTAAGGGATGCAGGATTGATATTGGATATAGAAGCCCCTATGCCTAACGCACCATCAATGACAGGCGCTTTAGAACTCTACATTAAAAAGGTAAACGGAATAAAATAAAATAATTTATACATAAAATAAACGGAGTAATATCACAATTTTAAGATTTTTTTGTTTTATTCAATTTTTTACCTTTATATTTAGGCTTTATTTGCGCCGGATATGAAAAAACTATGTATTATCTTCGTCTTACTAACCTTTTGTAGTATAGCAAATCGTGCATTTGCTCAACAGCCTGCGCAATTCAGTCAATACATGTTTAATACCTTATACTATAATCCTGCATTTGCAGGTGTAGAAGGTGCTACAAAGTTTTCTGTACTCCACAGAGATCAATGGACGGGTTACACCGGGGACTTTGATCAGGGCGGAGCCCCTAAAACAACACTGATTACTTTAAATACACCCATCCTTATGTTAAAAAGTGGAGCGGGGTTGTATTTAATCCGTGATCAGATAGGTCCTTTCCAAAACTTAGAAGCTCAATTTTCTTATGCTTACCATCTTCCTATATTTAAAGGAAAGTTAAGTCTTGGATTGAGGGGAGGATTCTTTTCACAAGCCATTGATTTTGACAAATTGAGACCTAATGATATTGATGACCCTACCATACCTGCTGGAAAAGAATCTCAGATAAAACCTGATATGGGGATAGGGCTTTACTACCGGGCAGAAAAATATTTTATAGGCGCTTCTTTTAATCACTTATTAAAAACAGAATTTCAATTTGCAAAGGACACGACAAGAAACGCACTTGAGCAAGCCTCTTATTTCACAGGAGGTTACGATTTCAAATACTCCGGCGACTTGACAATAACCCCGAGTGTATTAGTTCAAACAGATTTTAAACAATTATCTGTACAAGGAGGCGTTCTTGCAACTTATAAAGATAGATTTTGGGGAGGGTTGTCCTATAGGCAGTCCGAAGCTGCTATTATTATGTTAGGTATGGCGTTATTAAAAGACAATAGTTTAAAGATAGGTTACTCATTTGATTACATTGTAACCGCTCAAAAAGCTAAGAGCGCTACGTCCAGTGAATTAATGCTTTCTTATACCTTGCCAGTCGCAACTACCAATAAGAAGTCAATCATAAGGACGCCAAGATTCAGGCAATAAACAGAGTGAATAAAAAAAGTTTAGTTCAAGACTAAGAGTAGAACTAAAAAAAGTATAAATAATAGAATAAATATTACAATTGAAGGTTAAAATAAAAGTTGGACATATTTAGAATTTTTATAATTTTATTTTTGAACAACGAATAAACAGGTTAAAGTCAGAATTGTGTTATGATGAAAAAAACAGGTACTCTATTTAGAGCTGGTAATTTATTCCTTTTACTATTAGCTCTTACAGCGCTTCAAAGTTGTGGCCTTTTCGGAGGAAGAGGCGGCGATAGTGAAGGGCAATTAACAGGTGTCCTCGGCAGAGAATATGAGGGTATGTCAATTCCTTACGGCATGGTCGAAATTCCGGGAGGAACATTTCATATGGGACAGGCAGATCAAGATGTTCCGGTTACACAAATCAACATGAATAAGCAAGTTACCATCGGTCCATTCTATATGGATGACACCGAGATAACAAATAATGAATACAGGCAATTCATGGTGGTAATGCTGACCGATTCGCTTGACGTATTAGGAGAAGAATATATTAAAGAAGAATTATATCCTGATACTACAGTATGGGTTAAGGACTTTACACATCATATGGGTGATCCATTGATGGAGTATTATTACTGGCACCCGGCATTTGATGACTATCCTGTTGTTGGTGTTGACTGGCATGCTGCCAAATACTTCAGCCAATGGAGAACAATACATTTAAATACATACAGAGCAGGCCAAGGCGCCTGGGCATACCCTAACTTCAGATTGCCTTCCGAAGCAGAATGGGAATATGCTGCAAGAGGCGGACGGGATATGGCTCCTTACCCATGGGGTGGTCCTTATATAAGGAATGCAAAAGGATGTATGTTAGCCAATTTTAAACCCGGAAGAGGGAACTATTACGATGACGGTTATAGTTATACTGCACCTGTAGGGGAATATTTTCCAAATGATTATGGTCTGTATGACATGGCTGGAAATGTTTCAGAATGGTGTGAAGATGCTTTCAACCCCGCATCAATGCCGCTTGTTTGGGACTTAAACCCAACCTTTTTCGACAATAACGAACCTAAAAAGGTAATAAGAGGTGGTTCCTGGAAAGACATTGCCTATTATCTTCAAACAGGTACAAGAACATTTGAGTATAAAGACTCAGCTCAAGCTTATTTAGGCTTTAGATGTGTTATGACTCATCTTGGCAGATCGTCAGGATCAGAATTTTAAAACAAATCATTAAACTTTATAACTTTTATAACTTTAAAAATTAATACAATGAGCGCTAAAAAAGGTGGATTCAGTGAATTTCTATTCAATACGATAATGCCCAAAATCTATGGTATTGGAGCAGCCATAGTAATTGTGGGAGCAATGTTTAAAATTATGCACTGGCCAGGTGCCGGAGCAATGCTAGTAGTAGGTCTTTCAACAGAAGCGATAATATTTTTATTTAGTGCTTTTCAACCAATGGCACATGAACCGGATTGGACTAGAGTTTATCCTGAGTTAGCAGATGATTTCCAGGGAGGACAAAGACGGGTTGAAGCGAAATCAGGTGGTGAATCCCCTACTAAAAAACTTGATCAAATGTTTTCAGAAGCTAAAATCGAGCCCGTACTTATAGATAGTTTAGGAAAAGGAATGAGATCTTTAACTGAAACTGTAGGAAAAATGAACAGTTTATCTGATGCTACAGTCGCTACAAGTGAGTATACCAAAAATGTAAAGGAAGCTTCTAAGTCTATTTTAGATCTAAATAAATCTTATTCCAATTCGGCTTTGGCAATGGAAGAAATGACAAATGCTTCTAAAGATGCAAAAGACTACCATGTTCAAGTACAAGCGATAACTAAGAATTTAGGTTCTTTAAATGCTGTTTATGAAATGGAGCTTCAAGATGCCAATAGCCATCTAAAAGCGATGAATAAATTCTATGGCAGTCTTACAACGGCAATGGAAAGTATGTCAGAAGCCAGCAAAGACACGCAGCAATTTAAGAATGAATTGTCCACATTAACATCCAACCTTACTAACCTTAATAAGGTGTATGGCAACATGTTGTCGGCAATGAAGAACTAGTACCAATTATTCATATTTATAACTTTAATATTAAATAAATTATAAAAGTATGGCCGGAGGAAAAGAAACACCAAGGCAGAAGATGATTGGGATGATGTATCTAGTGCTAACTGCCCTGCTTGCTTTACAGGTTTCGTCTGCTATCATCGATAAGTTTACGTTACTTAATCAAAGTTTGGAAAGAGCCAATGTAGAGGCAGAAAAAACCAATTCAAATGTAGTAAGAAGCATCCAGGCGACCGTTGAAAAGTCAGGAAACCGCCCCAAAGATGTGGCTGTTTTTACGGCTGCTCAAGAGGTAAAAAACAAGACCCAACAATTTTTAGCTAGTTTAGAGGATGTAAAGCAAAAATTGATTACAAAATCTGGAGGACCAAATGAAGACAAGACAGGATTTGCTAATCCTAATGCAGAATCAGAAGTAGAGGAATTAATGCTTGGAGGAAGCAAAAATGGTTTAGGTTACCAGTTAAAAGGATTATTAAATCAACATGTAGATTATCTAAATAAAATGGGCGAAGGCAAGATGAATTTTAAACCGCTTGCAATAGATCCCAAAGATGATCCTGACTTCAAAGACAGGGAGCAAAAAAACAAGGACTTTGCGGAAATAAACTTTCAAGCTACGCCGTTAGTTGCTGCACTTGCCGTAATCAGTCAAAAGCAGGCTGAAATCACAAGGTATGAAGGTGAGGTTCTAAAACACTTAGCTTCAAAAGTAGGGGCTGAAGATGTAAAATTTGACAAAATCGTGGCAATGGTGAGACCAGAATCTAATGTAGTTGCCGCTGGTACAAAATATACCGCAGATATGTTTATAGCTGCTTCGTCAACTGGAATGATACCTACTATGAAAGTTAATGGTAAAGAAATTCCTGTAGATGGTGAAGGTATGGGTAAAGTTGAAATCCCCGCAACTCCTGGTAATTACGATGAAAACTTCTTATCTAAAAGAACCTTTAAGGCGGAAATAACAGTAAATACACCTGCAGGTCCCAAAACTTATGATAATGAGATAACATATTTTGTAGCTAAACCCGTTATCTCTATACAGTCCGCAGCACTTAGCGCTCTTTATATGGATTGTGGCAATGAGCTTAATGTTCAAGTGCCTGCTTTAGGAGCTTCTTACAATCCTTCTTTTTCCGTAAATGGAGGATCTCATATCCCTGGAAACAAAAAAGGCTTTGTAACAGTAGTTCCTACTGAAAGAGAAGTAAAATTAAGTGTAAGCAGCAACGGAAACTTGATTGAAACAGTGCCTTTCAAAGTAAAAGCTGTTCCAAGACCTGAAATAAAAGCTTTCAACGGCTCTAAAGAAGTAAACCTTAAAATGGGTGAAACTGCTTCAAGCCTAAGAAGCCTGAGATTAGAAGCTGTTGTTAGTGACGAAAGCTTCAAGCAAAACTTACCCAAAGATGCTCGTTACAGGGTAGTGGAATGGGAAGTTTCTCTGGCTAAAGGCTCAAGAGCAAAATTACAAAGAAGGGTTAATGACAACTCGGCTAATTTAAGTGACTTTGCAGCTCAGGCTCAACCTGGAGATCGTTTGGTTATAGAGATTAAGAAGGTACAAAGATTAAATTTCAGGGATAAAAGACTTGATGTTCCAATTAGTGCGAGTTCATCAATTATAACAATACCGTTAAATTAATAGCAACAAAACAGGTGGATATGAAAAAAGTTAGTTATGTGACCCTCTTATTGATTCTTATAGGGTTTACTTCAGATCTTAAAGCACAGGAAGCTGAAAATACTGATGATGGCTATAATGAATGGTCGGCAAAACACATTCATGAATCAGATATCATGTATAAACAGGAAATATGGAGAAGAATGGATTCCAGAGAGCCTATGAACCAACCCTATTATGCTTTCAATAATGAAATCACGAAACTAATTGTTGAAGCCGTAAAAGCGGGTACTTTGAGACCTTACTGGAGTGATTCCCTTAATAGGGAGATGTCTATAGATGAATTCAATGAGCGATTAATTCCTCCGGGAACAGATGAGCCAGGCGAAGCAGCTCCTGTTGAAGATTTATCAGGATGGGGTGATGCTGGCGCTGTTGATACTGCAACTGCTGCTCCAACCGGACCAATAAATTTCCTTCCCAGAGAAATAAGTGTTTTAGAGATAAAAGAGGATTTAATTTTTGACAAGAAAAGATCAAGAATGTATACTGACATTCAATCCATTAAATTAGTTGTTCCTGGGGAAAAGGTAGTTACCGGATTGGATATAAGCATTGCTACCTTTGCTTACAAAGATCTGGTTGAGCTTTTCAGAAGCAAACCCAAAGAAGCAATCTGGTTCAATAGAAAAAATAGCAGAGAACATAAGAATTATGCTGATGCTTTTGAATTAAGGTTATTTCATGCCAGGTTAATAAAGATTTCTAACCCCAATAATAATTTCATAGAGGACTTATATGAAAACAGAAGGAATGCGCTATTGGCATCAGAAGCTTTGGAGCAGGAACTAATGGAGTATGAACATAATCTATGGGAATATTAACAGTAAATTATATGTATTAATAAAAAAGGAGGCAAAAGCCTCCTTTTTTATTATAATAATATCCTAAAAAGATCGAAACAATGAAACCTTACTCGTTCTCTTTAGGATTAAGCTGAATCAATAGCTTTCTTGCCCTGTCCATCCCTATCAGTTTTCCAACCTCTTCTACATCGGTTTCCTTTATTCTTTGAATAGTTTTATAAGTTGACAGCAATTTATTTATAGTTTCCTTTCCTATTCCTTTTACGCCTTCCAATTGAGATTTAAGCCCTGCTTTGCTTCGTTTGTCTCTGTGAAAATTGATCGCAAACCGATGGGCTTCATCCCTGATTCTTTGTAAAAGTCTCAACGACTCAGACTTCTTGTCTATGTGCAAAGGAATGGAATCATCAGGAAAATATAGTTCCTCTAATCTTTTGGCAATACCTATTATGGGAACCCTTCCATATATCTCCAGCGCTTTTAAGGCATCTACGGCCATTGATAACTGTCCTTTTCCTCCATCTACAACAATCAGATCAGGTAATGGTTGCTCTTCACTCAAAATCCTTTTATATCGCCGGTAAACCACTTCATACATAGAAGCAAAATCATTAGGTCCTTCTACTGATCTAATATTATAATGCCTGTAATCCTTTTTTGAAGGTCTGCCATTTTTAAAACACACCATTGAGGAAACCGGATTAGTCCCTTGAATATTTGAATTATCAAAACATTCAATTGTCATCGGCAAGGAATTCATTCGCAAATCTTGCCCTAATTTTGTCAATATTCTGCTTGAGGCATCCTCTGACCTATTGTTGATAATTTCTTCTGATTTTTCCTTTTTATAATAGAGGGCATTTTTTAGAGAAAGCGCTATCAGCTTCCTTTTATCACCAATTTGTGGGACTGTAATATTAAATTTTTCTATGGTAGTATCTACCGGAATATTCGTAATCACCTCCTTTGAAGTACTTTGCAATAATTCTCTGACTTCAATAATAGTCATTAAAAGAATCTCATTCTCCGGTTCATCCAGCTTTCTTTTCACCTCGCGGGTCAAGGTTTGCGTAATGCTACCCTGAATGACTTTTAAGAAATTTACGTAAGCTGTATTTTCATCAGAGACAATAGTAAAAACCTCCAGGTCAGAAATAGCTGGATTCACAACCAGAGATTTACTCTGAAATCTCTCAACAAGATCTAGTTTTTCCTTAAAAGAATGTGCCTTTTCAAATTCCAGGTTGTTTGCATAGGTGTTCATCTTATCCTTGAAATAATTCCTGACTACGCCTAAATTGCCCTTTAAAATATGATGAACATGAGCAATATCCTCGTCATATTCTTCTAATTTCTGCAAACCTTCGCAAGGTCCTTTACAATTACCAATATGATACTCCAGGCACACTTTAAATTTGCCCTCATTAATATTCTTATCGCTTAAATTAAGGTTACACGTTCGGATAGTATAAAGCTTCCTTATAAATTCCAAGACATTATTCATGGCCTTTACGCTTGCATAAGGTCCGTAATAAGTGCCTAAATCATGATTTAAAACCCGGGTAGCATATATTTTAGGAAAAGGCTCATTTGTAATGAGTATATAGGGATAGGATTTATCATCCTTTAGTTGAATGTTGTATTTTGGCTGGTGTTTCTTGATTAAGCTGTTTTCCAGCAGAAGGGCATCAAATTCAGAATTAACAATGGTAAACTCTATTTTGGCTATTTCTGATACTAACTTTAACGTTTTCCGGGTATTACTAGCACCTTTATTAAAGTAACTGCTCACCCGGTTTTTAATATTTTTTGCCTTTCCGACATAGATTAAGATACCATCTATGTTGAAAAATTTATAAATACCCGGCTCATTAGGAAGCTTAAGATCTAATATAGAACTATTCTTCAAAGACATAATACTAATTTGTTCCCCTAAAAGGGACTACTAGGGGCAACGTAATTTGTGACAGAATCCTCCCCGACAACTTCAACTTTGTATCGATCACAATTAATTTTTTCAAGAACAGTCCTGCTTTTTGGCGCTGGAAACGGACCTCTGGTAATTCCTAACTCTTTGTCTTCATATACTTTCTTCATATACAACGCCCAAATCGGCAGTGCCATTCTGCTCCCCTGACCCAATGCTAATGTTCTGAAATGTATACTCCTGTCATCTCCTCCAACCCACACGCCCGTTACCAGGTCTTTTGTAAAACCCATGAACCATCCATCGGAATTGTTTTGAGTTGTGCCTGTCTTTGCCGCTACTTCATTTCCCTCAAGAAGGCCGTATCGGTGAAGTCCCATCCCTGATCCATTTTTTTCCTGCGTTGCTCCCTGAAGCATGTAAATCATTAAATCGGCAGTTTCCTCATTAATAACCTCCCTGGTTTTTGGAACAAATTCCTGAAGCAGATTCCCGTATTTATCCTCAATTTTCAATATAAAACTTGGCTGAACATATACCCCATTATTCAAAAAAGTATTGTATGCGCCAACCATATTATACACAGAAACCTCTCCGGCCCCCAACACAACAGATGGTACAGCGGGAAGTGTTTCCCTATCAATTCCCAATCTGTCTGCCATATCTATTACAGCCTCCACTCCTACTTTAGTCAAAACATAAGCAGCAATGGTATTTAACGATTGGGCCATTCCTTGTCTGATCGTCATCTTTTCTCCAGTAGGCTCCGAGTCGCCATTTACCGGTGTCCACGTTTCACCTGTTTCCAGGGCGATTGTAACAGGCAGATTATCTACTTCATAACAGGGATTGAATCCATTTTCCATAGCCGCTGCATATACAAAAGCTTTGAATGTAGAGCCCGTTTGCCTTTTTCCCTGATACACATGGTCATATTTAAAATACTTATGATTTATTCCGCCGACCCAAGCCTTAATTTGTCCATTTTTTGCCATGGACATCATTCCTGCATGAAGAAAATGCTTAAAATATCTTATAGAATCAATCGGGCTTAATACGGTGTCTATCTCTCCCTTCCAGGAAAAAACTTTCGTTTTTACGGGCGTAGACATTATTTTATTTATCTGCTTCTCGTCATCTCCATAAATTTCCTTAAGGGTACGATATCGCCCACTTCGCTTGACGGCCCTTTCAATGAAACCTTCAATTTCTTTATTCTTTTCATCCACCCATGGATTTCTTCCCTTCCAATGCTCAAAAAATTTCTCTTGCAACACACTCATATGCTCCTTAACAGCCTCCTCGGCGTACTTTTGCATCCGCGAATCAATGGTAGTATAAATTTTCAATCCGTCTCCATAAAGATCTATTCCCCTTTCATCACACCACCTCAACATTTGGTTTCTCACAACATGTCTGAAATATGTGGCATAACCTTTATTGTGGTTTTCAACATTATAGTCCAACTCAATGGGTAAAGTTTTTAGAGAATCATATTGTGCTTCAGAAATAACATTGTATTTCCTCATTTTATAGAGCACAAAATTTCTTTTGTTTAATGAAAGGTCAGGATTTAATACAGGGTTGTACCTGGTTGGTTTATTCACAAGCCCGACAAGCATCGCCGATTCCTGCAGGTTAAGATCTTGAGGTTCTTTACTAAAATAGGTTTTAGCTGCCACTTTTAATCCGAAGGAATTACTGCCAAAATCTACCGTATTAAGATACATCTTTAAAATTTCCTCTTTGGTATATCTATTCTCAAGTTTTATAGCGGTAATCCATTCTTTAGTCTTGATAATTACCATCTTCAACCCAGGAACATTTCCCAATTTACCTTTGTATTTTTCGCTTCTTGTATTAAATAAAGTTTTTGCCAATTGCTGCGTTATTGTGCTCCCTCCTCCTGAACCTTCTTCGCCCAATAAAATAGACATTATTATTACCCTGAAAGTGCCTCGAAAATCTATTCCTGAATGTTTTTCGAAATTAACATCCTCAGTTGCCTTTAAAGCGCCTATAAAAGAAGAAGGTATTTCATCGTAAGTTACCGGGCTTCTATTCTCCCTATAATATTTCCCCAATAAAAAACCATCGGCAGAGTATAATTCAGACGCAACCTCATTTGAAGGATTCTCCAGCTCATGAAAGTTGGGTTGGGTACCAAAAAGATTTAATAAATTAATATTTACACTATAAATAAAAAGTGCGAATAACAACAGTAAGGAAAAAAAACTTACCCAAAATATTTTGATTAGCTTAATATAAGGCAACAATTTGCTTTTTTTAGACATCTCTCTTTCTAATTTGTTTATTCAAAAAAAGACAAGTAACCGCTCAAGTCACTGGTTAAATTAAAGGCCTGAAAGTTATCTTCAGACATTATAAAAAGATTCAAATTTAACCCTTTGTGCTTATCTAATAAGGAAGATTCTGCTTTAAACCTTGCATGATAATCCAATGCCTCAATTTTATTGGAAAACCCTTTAACTACTAAAAATTTACTCCCCTCCACTTCTTCGCGGATTTCAACATTCAGGTGTTTATCTCTGAAATTGCTATTGTTATACTTAATGACCTCCTCTTTCAAACTTTCTCCAGCCCTATACTTACCATTAAAACTGATTGAAAAATAGTGTGGTTTATCGTTATACAATCCTCCCATTTTATTACCGCGGACAGGAGTATCCTGTGTCTGTGAAACCCTAAATAACTCCTGGGCATAAGGAACTAAGCTACTTTCAGGATATCTATTTATAAACTGACTTAAGCCTTGTTGGTAAGCCTCCAGTTTTTTTCCTTTCCCTTGAATGAGAACCTTTAACAGAGAAAATTTGTCGGAAATAATATTGTCAGGATAAACATTGGTAATGCTATCAATTTTAGTCACAGCTTTTTTCAGGCTGTCAATTTCATACAAAGCATAGGCATCCTTATACAATTCAAGAAGTAGCTTTTCTTCCTTTTTTGACTCCGTGAGGTAATTAGGATTGTTAGCTAACCGATTATACATTGAATTTGGAAATTCTTTTGCAAGTTTGTTTTTATAATCTTCGGCATTCGGACCTTTCACTTTATTGTTTAACAAATACAAATAGTAATAGATTTCAGGTTTATAAGAAGAATTGGGAAACCTTTTCAGCAATGTTTCAAATGTTTCCATCGCGTTTGCCGGTTCTTCCAGTTCCTGGTCGTAAATCTTACCAAGTGTAAAATAAGCTTCCTCTATCCGATTATTTGAATTCTGAATTTCTTCTTCCGTTTTAGGAATTCTACTAAGAAATCCTTTTTTATCAAAAGCGCTTTCCGATTGGGTTTCAGCAAATACTTCAGATGAGTCCGCACTTTCATCATCTGATTCCGCCACATCTTGGTCTGATTTATCATTATTTTCTGACTCTTTCTTTGACCTTCGCCAATTGTCCTCTAACGGGCGACTCCCCCAAACTTTGATAAACTGCGATTTCCCCCTGCTTAAAGCTGTGGGACTATAAAAATACCAGTCTCCAGACTCAGACTGACCGCTGGTGCTTCTATTGGTATTACTGGTATTACTATTCCCCATTTCGTCAAATACACTGCTAAATACCGCTTCTTCAGATCGTTTTTTCTCTTGCTTCTGGGCCAATAAACTTTGTTCTTCCTCAATCTTGGCAACATATTGATTCAATGTAACACTGTCCATTTTGCTGAACCGCTGAAGACTGTCCTCCATATCAATGGTATTGATTTGAGCAACGAAATTTTCCAGACTTCTTTGCCTTCTGAATACAGGATTATATTCAGGATCACCTTTTGGCAGAAGCATTACTGTACTATCATAGTAAGCCTTTGCAAGCTCATATTTTTTCTGTTCCTCGTAATACAATTCGCCAAGCTTTAAATAGGAAAGCGCTTTTTGTTTAGTGCTGATAGTGCTTGCCCTGATTGATTTTTTCAGATAATCTATCGCGACAGGAGTATTGTTTTGCTTAAACTCAAACATTGCCATCTCATAATAGATCTTGTCCTTAAAATCTTCATTTCGAATGTCTTTTAAGAGCTTGGCGAAATTCTTCTGAATCTTTTTTAGATCTCCTTTATTATCAATCTCAGAAACCTGCGCCATATTAAGCCTGGAATAAAATGCTATCTCATAATTCGGGTTATTTTTTAAAGCAGACTTATAGCTAACATAGGCACCTTCATTATCGCCATTCCTTTGTCTGATCTGGCCTATAATAAAGTACAAGCGGGAACGGCTATTTAAATCATTTACATCCGGAATAGCAAAACCTATATAAATTTCCTTTTTCCGCAAATCCTGGTGTTCACCGAAGTAATAAGCTTTGACCAAATTCAGGTCTCTCGTATTGGCTTTATTTAATTTTTCCTTTCTGAGATAAGTGGCGACAGAAACGGCATTATCATATTCCTTTGTTTCTATTAATAACCGCATCAGATTAATGAGTGCAGCATGTTTGGCATTTTTATCTTTACCCTTTGTATTTACAT
The DNA here is from genome assembly GCA_035628645.1 of Cytophagales bacterium. GTDB lineage: Bacteria > Bacteroidota > Bacteroidia > Cytophagales > Cyclobacteriaceae > DASPJL01. The sequence continues at coordinate 34,805 of DASPJL010000137.1, forward strand.
ATTTGAAGGTCTCTTTGGCATTGGCATAATCTTTTAAATAAAGTCTGCTTAATCCGATAAGGTTAAAACTCTTATCGGTCCACCTGCTGTTTTTATGCCTTTGAATGGCCAGAGAAGCTTTTTTTATGCACTCTTCTGCGGGAGCTTTAATTAAAGCGGTGTCTTCTAGCTCTAGGATTGGAAAAACTTTTAAAATTTTATTAAAATCATCCACGTTATTTTTCCATATAATTCCTTCAACTTCTTTCATCCTTTCTTTAGCAATAAAATAAGCATTATACCGTGCAGTGGTATTATGGTAGTTCCTTGCCAAAGGATTTCCGCTTTCCGGTGAACAACCGGTCAAAAAGTGAAGTAAGAAAATTATGGATATTAAAAATAAAGGCCGATGAATTTTCAATTTCTTAAACATGAATTGTTTCAAGACTAAGATTTTATAAACTTAATAAATTAATTATGTTATGTTTAATAAAGCTTAAATTATATTTGTTACTCTCTGAAAGTTAAAATTAAGTAAATTTTGAAACCACAAAGAACTTTTTATAATTGGTTAACAAATAGATACCTGCTAATAATTCGTAATGAAGAAAATTTTGCTGAGAAAACTACTTTTAGCTTCAACTACGCAAAGATGATTCTTTTTATTGTAGGAATCTTTATTATTTTCTTAACATTCTCTTTGTCTCTTTCTAAGACTTTGCTTGCGCGCTGGTATGATCCGCAACTCAAAGAAATAGAAATTAACAAAAAGATCGTAGAGCTTTCATTGTCAGTAGATTCATTGGCCAGCGAAGTAGACAAAAAAGAGAAATTTATTCAATCATTAAAAAATATTGTAGAAGAAGACAAGTCTTTTTTAACGGCTAAAGATTCTGTGAATAAGACAAGTGCAAAAGTTGAAATAAAGAATCTCAACAATATAGATCCTATAGATGAAGAACTGAGAGAGGAATTTGAAAATGAAACTATTCAACTGGTGTCGGTTCAAAACAATAAGCAGGATGAACTTCAGTCTGCTCTTCTTTTCCCGCCACTTTCAGGCATTGTTTCTTCAAAATACAACTCTAAGATCGATCATTATGGGGTAGATGTATTATCTCAGCCAAATGAACCGGTAAGAAGCGTGTCGGACGGGACGGTTACTTTGTCTTCCTGGACACAAGATGCAGGATATGTCGTGGCAATTCAACACAGAAATAATTTAGTGTCAGTTTATAAGCACAATTCTGCATTATTAAAAAAAGTAGGCAATTATGTAAAAGCCGGAGATGTGATTTCTATAATTGGAAATACGGGTGAATTGACCAATGGAACTCACCTCCATTTTGAGTTATGGCACGAAGGTAATCCAATTAATCCGGAAGATTTTGTATCCTTTAATTTTTAAAAATATAATGGCTATGTTTAGTAACAAAGATGAAAAAAAAGTACTGGAAGAGATCAGCAGCTCTACAACCACAATAAGTAAAGGCACCGTATTAGAAGGAAGTGTCGAAACTTTTGGAAATTTACGGATCGAAGGCAAAATTATTGGGAATATAAAATCCAAATCCAAAGTAGTACTGAGTGAATCAGCTGTAGTAGAAGGAAATGTATATGCTCAAAATGCTGAAATTGCGGGAGAAATTAAAGGAATCCTGGAAGTAACAGATACCTTAATATTAAAACCTTCGGCAATCATACAAGGCGACATAACCACAGGAAAATTAATCGTAGAGTCTGGTGCCACGTTTAATGGTAATTGTAAAATGGGTTCGTTAAACAATCACAACAAAATTGATCTTGGAGAAAGACCCGAAAATACCGCAAAAAAACCAGTCGCCGAAAAAGCAGCTTAATAACTATATTAAGTATTCAGGCTTAGGTTTTCAAATGATAGGAGCCATTATCCTTACTGGTTGGATTGGCTCCGTTATTGATTCCAAAATGGGTACGACTAATAATATCTGGACTTTGGTATTTATGCTACTTGGGGTGGTCGCTTCTATATTCCTTTTAATCAGAAGTGTTACCAAAGAATAATACCTAATATCCCAGCTCCCAATTTCAAAACATTAACAACTAGCCTTACCTTTGCTATTTATTAATGTCCTCATGAAAAACAATAAATTTTATATTTCTCTATTAATAATAGCGATAATTTCTTCAGCCCTAATATTAGTACTGCAATTTTCTAAGGCTAGCCATTTAATAAATCCTTATGTGTGGCTTCTACAGGCTTATCTGATTACAATTACTGCACTCACCTATTACATTTCTTCAAAAGGAATAAGTGAGAATCTCATGGATTTTCAAAACTTTGTGATGGCCTCTATGGGGATCAGATTCTTCTTATCTGCGATAATTATATTCCTTTATATTTATTTCATCAAAGCCGAAAGTATATCTTTTTTAAGTAATTTTTTTATTCTCTATTTATTATATACCGGGTTTGAAATTAGAAGTGTATTGATTAACTTGCGCGCTCATTTGAAAAAAGACAAAAGTAAATGAGCTCAAGATCTTTATCTGCTTCAAGTTTTATAAAATCACTTATTTATAGTATAATATTCTCTTTTTCTATTGTTTTTCCAACTTTTTCTAAGGAAAAAGAAGAAGGAGAAAAATTTAATCCCGCTGAAATGATTGTGCATCACATAGGAGATGCGTATGATTGGCACTTAGTCACTATAGGCGGACATCATTATTCAATACCTCTTCCAATTATTTTATACTCTTCTGACAGAGGAATAGAAGTGTTTTCTTCCGGCAAATTACAAGCTCATGGTGAGCACGAGTCTGGCGAATACAATGGATACAAACTAGATGATCATGGGCATCTTTCTTCTACTGAGGGAAGGAAATTCTATGATTTTTCAATAACAAAAAATGCCGCTTCAATGATGCTGGGGGGATTGATCATTTGCATAATATTCCTTTCTGTGGCATCAGGTTTCAAGAAAAATTCAGGAAAGGCACCACGAGGGCTACAATCATTTATGGAGCCTCTCATTCTTTATATCAGAGATGATGTGGCCGTTCCAAATATAGGTGAGAAAAAAGCTGATAAATTCCTTCCATACCTTCTTACATTATTCTTTTTTATATGGATTAATAATTTGTTAGGACTTATACCAACAGGAGCAAATGCTTCCGGAAATATTGCCTTTACTTTCGTTCTGGCTCTGTTAACAGCAATAATTGTGAACTTTTCGGGGAATAGACATTACTGGGGTCACATCTTCTGGACGCCGGGCGTACCTCTTTGGTTGAGACCAATCATGCTTCCTGTAGAATTAATAGGAATATTTACCAAGCCATTTGCATTAATGATTCGTCTTTTTGCAAATATGACTGCCGGCCATATTGTAATTCTTAGCTTATTCAGTTTCATATTTATTTTTGAAAGCTTCCTTGTAGGCATCCCAGCAGGAGCTTTTGTCATTGCGATGACTTTTATGGAGTTGTTTGTGGGACTGCTACAAGCATACATTTTTACAATACTTGCTGCCCTTTTTATCGGTATAGCTGTTGAAGAACATCATGAGGAAGGCCACGCTCATGCCGAGAAACATTAATAGAAACTTTATTTAAATTATAAATACATGTTGTTAACTATTTTATTAGAAATCACCGGAAGTATGAGCGCATTAGGCGCTGGTATTGGAGCCGGTTTAGCCGTAATTGGTGCAGGTTTAGGTATCGGAAGTATCGGTGGAAGAGCTATGGAATCTATGGCTCGTCAACCTGAAATGGCCGGTAGAATTCAAACAGGTATGCTTATAGTTGCTGCCTTTGTTGAAGGAGCTGCCCTTTTCGCTATTGCAGTTTGTTTCCTTGTTGGTCAAGGATAAAAATTCTTAAAGCCTTGCTAGAAATAGCAGGGCTTTATATTGAAACTACTATTACTAACTATATATAATATGCATCCATTAGTAACCCCCGGTTTAGGATTAATATTTTGGTCAGCGCTCACCTTTTTAATAGTGCTTTTTGTGCTTTCCAAGTACGCCTGGAGACCTATTTTAAATGCGGTAAAAGAAAGAGAACAATCTATTGATCAGGCATTAAGGTCGGCTGAAAAAGCAAGAGATGATATGGCTAAGCTTCATGCAGAAAACGAGAAACTACTCGATGAAGCAAGATTGGAAAGAGACAAGATATTAAAAAACGCGCAAGTTGCAGCAACAACCATCGTAAACGACGCCAAAACAAAAGCATCAGAGGAAGGAAGCAAAATATTGGAAAGCGCAAGAGCTGCTATCCAAATTGAAAAACAAGCTGCATTGGCAGAAATCAAAACTCAGGTAGCTACACTATCAGTTCAGATTGCCGAAAAATTATTAAGAAAAGAACTTAATACAGAAAAAGCTCAGCAAGAATTGGTGTCCGAATATGTTTCTGACCTTAAATTAAACTAAAATGTCTGAAATCAGGGTATCCTTAAGATATGCTCAATCATTATTGGACCTTGCTCAAGAAAAAGGACTGCTTGAGGAGGTCAATAAGGATATGCAGCTTTTTGAAAAAGTAGGCAGAGAAAACAGAGCGTTTCTTTTAATGCTTAAAAATCCGATAATTACTCACGAGAAAAAACTTGCTGTACTAAAGGGAATATTTAAAGGAAGAGTTAATGATCTCACTATAGCTATTTTTGACATCATAGTAAGAAAACACAGGGAACCGATTCTTCTTTCTGTAGCCAAGGAATTTCACAATTTATACAATGAAAGAAAAGGTGTGGAAAAAGCCACAATAACAACCGTCGCGCCATTAACAGAAGAATTAAGGACGAAATTCATAAGTCTGATAAAAAATACCTTTGGTAAAGAAGTAGAGCTTCATGAGGCAGTAAACAAAGATTTGTTGGGAGGATATGTCCTGAAAGTTGGAGATAGGCAAATAGATGAATCTTTAAGAAGCAAGCTCGAATCTATAAGAAGAGAATTTTCTCACAATCCTTATGTAAAGGCATATTAATAATAAAAAAACAATTAACAATTAAAAACCTTTAAATCTATATATAATGGCAGTAGATGTAAGACCTGATGAAGTGTCAGCAATACTCAGGGAACAATTATCTAATTTTAAAACGGAGGCTGAACTAGAAGAAGTAGGTACTGTTCTTCAAGTTGGTGATGGGGTAGCAAGAATTTATGGATTATCAAAAGCTCAATCCGGAGAACTTCTTGAGTTTAGTAACGGAGTAATTGGACTTGTATTGAACCTTGAAGAAGATAATGTAGGTGCGGTAATTTTAGGTGATTATAATGAAATTAAAGAAGGTGACAGCGTTAAAAGAACCGGAAAAATCGGATCAATTAAAGCGGGTGACGGATTAGTTGGCCGTGTAGTAAATACTTTGGGCGAACCTATAGATGGAAAAGGACCTATTCCAGGAGAATTATTTGAAATGCCTTTGGAAAGGAAAGCTCCTGGAGTAATATACAGACAACCTGTAAATGAACCGTTGCAGACAGGTATCAAAGCAATTGATGCAATGATACCGATTGGAAGAGGACAAAGAGAGCTTATCATTGGCGACAGACAAACCGGAAAATCTGCAGTAGCCATTGACACGATTATCAATCAAAAAGAATATTATCAAAGAGGAGAGCCTGTTTTTTGTATATATGTAGCCGTAGGACAAAAAGCAAGTACAGTTGCTCAAGTGGTAAACGCACTTGAAAAAGGTGGCGCTATGCCTTATACCGTGGTAGTTGCTGCAACTGCCGCCGACCCTGCTCCAATGCAGTTCTTTGCGCCTTTTACCGGTGCAGCAATTGGAGAATACTTCAGAGATACAGGAAGACCGGCCCTTGTGGTTTATGATGACTTGTCAAAACAAGCAGTAGCTTATAGAGAAGTGTCTCTTTTATTAAGAAGACCACCAGGAAGAGAAGCTTATCCTGGAGACGTTTTCTATCTTCACAGCAGATTATTAGAAAGATCAGCGAAAATCAATGCTTCTGATGATATAGCAAAAGGTATGAATGACCTTCCTAAATCTTTGGCGGGAAAAGTTAAAGGAGGAGGATCATTAACCGCTTTACCTATTATCGAAACTCAGGCAGGTGACGTTTCTGCTTATATCCCAACCAATGTGATCTCGATTACAGATGGTCAAATATTCCTTGAAACTAACTTGTTCAACTCCGGTATCAGACCGGCTATTAACGTAGGTATTTCTGTATCAAGGGTTGGAGGAAATGCACAAATCAAATCAATGAAAAAGGTGGCGGGTACATTAAAACTTGACCAGGCTCAATTCAGAGAACTTGAAGCATTCGCAAAATTTGGTTCAGACCTGGATGCCGCTACTAAATTGACTATTGAAAGAGGACGAAGAAACCTTGAAATACTGAAGCAGCCACAATACTCGCCGGTTCCGGTAGAGCAACAAGTGGCTATTATCTATCTTTCCACAACAGGACTAATCGATAAGGTGCCGGTAGCAAGAGTTAAAGAATTCGAAAAAGAATTTATAGGTTACCTGACGTCTTCACACAAGGATACTTTAAATCTGATCAAATCAGGAAAAATAGATGATTCTGTTACCTCTGTGTTGAAAGAAGCTGCAGCCAGCTTAGTGAGTAAATATGCTAAATAGGTTTAAAAGAAGAACAGGAATTAAGGTTAATTGAGTCAATTGTCTTATTTCTGTTCTTATTCTAGACTAGAAAAAATAAAAATTAGAAATCGAAATTCTAAATTCGTATTAAAAGATGGCAAGTTTAAAGGAAGTCAGAGGTAGAATACAATCTGTTAATTCCACGCAACAAATTACCAAAGCCATGAAAATGGTTGCGGCAGCTAAGTTAAGAAGGGCTCAGGAAAATATTATTCAAATGAGACCTTATTCCCAAAAGCTTTCTGCAATTATTAAAAATGTTTCTGCGGGACTGGATGAATCAGAACTTGATAATCCTTACGCAAAAGAAAGAGCTCCGGAAAGAATTTTAATTGTAGCCATTTCTTCCGACAGAGGACTATGTGGTGCATTTAATACCAACGTTTTCAGAGCTATAAATATAATGGTAGCAGAGCAGTATTCCGCTCAGGCAGCGAAAGGGCATGTAACGATATTACCAGTTGGCAGAAAAGCCTTCGATTTTTCAAAAAGAAGAGGCTTGCCAAATGTAACAGAATATTCAAGCTTATTTTCAGCACCATCCTATGATAATGTTAAGAAAGTTGCTGAATATGCAATGCAGGAATTTTTGAGCCATCATTATGACAGAGTAATACTTGTATACAATGAGTTCAAAAACGTAGCTACACAAATTATAAGAAAAGAGCAATTTTTACCGATAGCTCCTGCCCAAACTGAAGACACTTCAAATGTTAAGGTAGATTATATCTTCGAGCCTTCTAAAGAAGAAATTTTCAAAGATTTAATTCCTGAGACTTTAAAAATTCAATTTTATAAAGCGGTGCTTGAATCTAGCGCTTCCGAGCAAGGCGCCCGAATGACAGCTATGGATAAAGCGACTGAAAATGCAGGTGAGTTAATTAAAGAGTTAAAATTAACTTATAACAGAACGCGTCAGGCAGCAATTACCAAGGAAATTCTGGAAATAGTTGGAGGAGCCGAAGCTTTGGCTGCAAAATAGATATCGATTTAATTTATTTTTGAATGGAAGATCCAAAAGGTCTTCCATTTTTTGTTTATTTTAATGAATAAAAGCAAAATGAAGCAATTACTCCTGTTTTCCTTTTTACTTTTTTCATCATCTTTTCTCAATAAAACCTGTGCTCAAAAGCTTACTGTTGCTGTATCCTCCAATGCTCAATATGTTTTAGAAGAACTCATTACCGAATTCAAAAAACAGCACAATGTCCAAATCGATCTTATTATAGGCTCTTCAGGAAAATTAACCCAGCAAATCATACAAGGCGCCCCTTTCGATATCTTCTTTTCTGCTGATCTTGAATATCCAATGGAACTTAATAAAAAAGGGCTTACGAAAGGAGATCCTAAGGTTTATGCCCATGGAATTTTAATTTTATGGACAACAAAAGATATGAAGCTTTCAAAGCAATTAGAATTTCTCAAAGCATCTTCAATTAAGAAGATTGCTTTGGGGAATCCACAATTTTCTCCCTATGGAAAAGAAACCATAGAAATTTTACAAAAATCCGGCATTTATGAGGAAATAACCTCCAAAATAATTCAGGGAGAAAGTCTTTCTCAGGTCAATCAATATATCTATTCAGGAATTTGCGACCTGGGCTTTACTTCAAAATCTGTTGTTATGACCAAGAAAATAAAACCAAAAGGAAACTGGTTAGAGTTGGATCCTGCTACATACAATCCGATTCCTCAAGCCGCTGTAATTTTAAAGAGGGGCAACAAAAAAACTGAATTGTTAAGCGCTGAGTTTTTGGATTTTACTCTTTCCTCAAAAGGAAGAGAAATATTAAAAAAAAATGGATATAATTTAAAAGATTTGTCAGTCGAAAAATGAATAAACTTAAAGGCATAGTTTCAGGAATAAGGTCTTCGGGAGAACTATCTTTAGTGGAAATTAAAGTTTTTGAAGACATTTTAACTGCGGTAGTTCTCGATCATACCGGGATTTATTTCGCCAAGGGAAAAGAGGTCCATATTCTTTTTAAAGAAACAGAAGTAGCTTTAGCCGTTGAACTTTCCGGCAAAATCAGCTTAAGGAATAAACTAATTTGTAGAATCCTGGCTATTGAAAAAGGAGCCATTCTTACTTCAGTAAAGCTTGATTATAATGGATTAGTAATCACTTCTATCATTACGACCCCTTCTGCAGAATTATTAGCGCTAAAAACGGAATCAACAGTAACAGCCTTTGTAAAAACCAATGAATTGATGCTAATGGAAGATGAGTGATTTAA
>DASPJL010000138.1:0-40869 GCA_035628645.1 Cytophagales bacterium
CCAAGCGAAAATGTTCCTACCGCTAAAGATATCAGCATTACCACCCCTGCATCACCTAAAAAGGAAGTAAAATTATTGACGTCCTCATTTTTGCCGGCAAAGTATGGAAAGGCAGTGGTAAGCATTAGCAGAATAACAGGCAATAAGGCTGTTAAAAAACTATTCGCAGCACCAGGCAACTTATCCTTTGGTAGAGGATTAGGTTTAAAAGTATCCAGGGGCTTGGAATCAATCCCCTTTAATGTTTTGGCAAAAAGAGGACCTGCTATAACAATAGCAGGAATGGCGATTAATATTCCATAAAACAGAGTAAGTCCCATGTTTGCGTCAAATAAATTAACCAGGGCCGTGGGAGATGGATGGGGCGGTAAAAATCCGTGGGTTACAGATAGAGCTGCTATCATGGGTAACCCAATGTAAACTGCAGGAAGTTTGTACTGATAAACGACCGAGAAGATCAAAGGAATCATCAACACAAATCCTACTCCGTAGAATAGTGGAATTCCAATGATAAATCCCGTAACGACCAATGCCCACTGAATATATTTTACTCCAACGGCATTCATCATCACAGAAGATATTTTCTGAGCAGCGCCGCTTTCAGCAACCAGCTTTCCGAGCATTGCCCCAAGGGTGATAATAATAACGATGGAACCAATGGTATCGCCGATGCCTTTTTCAACGGATTTGGTAACCATATTGAGCGGTAAACCAAGAAGTATTCCAGCCAAAATGGAAACTACCAGAAAAGCCAGAAAAGGATTGAGTTTAAACCAGGTGATGAGAACTACAAGAACGACAAGACAGGCAAGAATTAAAAATAAAGTCATTAGCAAATAAAGGTTTTGAACAATAATAACTTCAAAATCAATATAAATCCACTCCATGTTTTAAAAAGAAAAAGAGTTTTGATAGAAAAGCATTGGAAAGGAAATATCTGGAGCGTCTGATTTTTCCTGCTCACATATAAAAAGGTAGCGTATGGTTGAAAGTTCTTCTCAAGCTTTTCAATTGGTTTTGACTTTTTTATCCGTTATCAATCATCCTAAAAACCAACTGCGGAATTTGTTAAGACGGTGAATCCTTTCAATAACAACTAATCATTGCCAAGGTAATTTTTAAACAAGAAAATAAATTATGGAAAGCTCTAATTTATTAATTTTCATTGCTCATTAATAAACAATTTTTAGGAGCATATTAAATTAATCTGTATCGATTATGTTGAGAAAGGCAAACCAAATAAGTTTTATTCCTTTTATCAGCAGCACCTGAATACACTTTTATGAATTTCCTTCTTCGCACCCAAATCCTGTTTTTCATCCTAAGCATACTTCTGATCGTTCCAACTTATGCTCAATACCGGACGGTTAAATTTCGGCGCATAACGAGTAATCAGGGCCTTTCTCAAGACCATGTTACCGCTATTCTGGAAGACCGAAAAGGCTATATGTGGTTTGGAACAGAAGGAGGCCTCAATAAATATGACGGGTATGAGTTCACGGTTTATAAAAACATCCCTGAAGAAGAGAGTAGTGTTGGAAACAATTATATACAGGATATCTTAGAAGACAAAAATGGTAACCTTTTGATTGCCGTTTCATCCGGATTGGACATATACGATAGGGACAAAGACAATTTCCGGCACATCGATTTATCAGCTTACTATCCTATTGATTTGTTTGAAGATAGCAAAGGAAAATTATGGATCGGCACCAACCAAGGCCTCATTTTATATGACATTGAATCGAAAAAGCTTGAGATATATCTCGCTGATGACGATAATAAATCTTTCAGTTTACAGAATAATCCAATCACAGAAATAGCCGAAGGAAAGACCGGGGAATTATGGATAGCTACAACTAGGGGTCTGTGCAAGTTCAACCCGCAAAGTAAAAAATTCACAGACTATGCCTATGATCCTGAGAATCCTAAAAGCTTCAGGGGAAATTATGTTACCACTGTTTATAAAGACAAAAAAGAAAATATATGGATTGGAACCAGGGGAAATGGTATCTCTCTTTATAATGACAAAGAAGACTCTTTTGTCAATTTCTCCCACGATCCAAATAATAAAAACAGCTTAGCACACAAGGATGTTTTATCTTTTGAAGAAGACGAGGAAGGTAATTTATGGATAGGCACAGAAAACGGAGGAATTTCCATTTTAGACATTGAAAATAACCAATTTCATACTTATACAACTGAAATCAATGACAACTACAGCCTGAGCAATCCTTCAATCTATTGTATCTACAAAGATAGGATAGGAAATATGTGGATAGGAACTTATGCCGGAGGAATTAATTTTCTCCCTAAATACGGAGATAAGTTTATTCATCACAAGCAATTGCCGTATAGCAGTAACTGCCTGAGCAGCAGCAATGTGTTGTCAATTGGTGGAGATTTCGAAGATAATATATGGATTGGAACAGATGGAGGCGGGTTAAATTTTTTTGACAGAAAGAAAAAAACATTTACCCACTACAGACATAATCAAAAAGATGAGAATACAATCAAAAGTGATTATATTTTTTCCATAGTTGAATTAGACAAGGATAACATCGTAATCGGCTACCATAGGGCGGGTTTTGATATTTATAATAGAAAAACGGGAGTATTTGAGCATCACGTACATAATCCTGATGATCCTAATGGCCTTTCAGAACCCACCGTTCTGGTTGCTTATAAAGACAAATCGGGAATGCTTTGGTTAGGTACACCTGGCGGGGGACTTAATTCTTATAATGTAAATACCGGGCAATTCAGACATTATAAAAACAATCCTTCTGATCCAAACAGCATTAGCAGCAATGTAATTCCTTCAATTTTTGAGGACTCGGATGGAAATCTTTGGGTAGGTACGCAAGAAGGATTAAATCTTTTTGACAGGAAGAAAAATAAGTTTATCCGATATATCAATGATCCTAAAAATAAAAACTCTCTCAGCCACAATGGAATTTATGCCATATATGAAGACAACAAAAAAAATTTATGGATAGGTACAGCCGGAGGAGGGTTAAATCTTTTCAATAAAAAGACACAGGGTTTTAAATCATTTACTGAAAAAGAAGGCTTGGCGAACAATTCCGTTTTCGGCATTCTTGAAGATAAGAGTGGCAATCTCTGGTTAAGTACAAATAAGGGAATTTCTGAGTATGATACTAAATCAGGGAAGTTTACAAATTATGACGTTACTGATGGCGTTCAAGGCAATCAATTTAGATTTAATGCCTCTTTTAAGACCAAAGATGGAGAAATGTTCTTTGGTGGAACAAATGGCTTTAATGCTTTCTACCCTGAGACAATAAAGGAAAATCCGAATATTCCGGAAACAGTATTTACGGGATTTGAGATCTTTAATTTACCTGTTAAACTAAATGTCAAAAATTCATCTCTGGCGAAATCGATAGATGAAGCGGAAACGGTAACCTTAAATTATGACCAGTCTGTTTTCACATTTAAGTATTCTGCATTAAATTATACACTCCCTGAAAAAAATCAATTTGCATATAAAATGGAGGGTTTTGATGCTGATTGGAACTATGTAGGTACACAACGCAAGGCTACTTACACCAATTTAAACCCCGGGGATTATATTTTCAGGGTGAAAGCTTCCAACAATGATGGCGTTTGGAATGAAGAAGGCGCAAGTGTAAAAGTTATTATTACTCCTCCCTTTTGGAAAACGTGGTGGTTCGAATCTCTTACAGTACTTTTTATTGTAGGAGGATTCATCGCTTTTTATAAAGTACGGGTCAGTGTCATCAAAAAACAAAAAACGGAGTTGGAAAAGCAGGTAAAGGAAAGAACATCTGAAATCTCTGCTCAAAAGGAAATCGTAGAAGAGCAAGCTGAATTCCTGAAAGATGCCAATCATAACTTGAAAGAGCAAAAGGAAGAGCTTTCCATTCAATCGGAAAAATTGCAATTTGCTGTTGCCGAATTAAATCAGCAGAAAGAAGAAATCAATGACCAGAGAAGTCAGATTGAAAACTTATACACAGAGTTAAAAGACAGTATTCGTGCCGCCCAAAACATACAGGAAGCCATTTTACCTTCTGCATCCTTCATTGAAAAACACCTCCCTGAAAATTTTATCTTATACCTTCCTAAAGATGTAGTAAGCGGTGATTTTTATTGGTACGATGTGATTGATGAAAAAATTGTAATAGCTGTCGGAGACTGCACCGGACATGGAGTTAGTGGCGCAATGACTTCAATAAATGCCTATCATTTTCTTAATCAAGCCATTTATAACAATAAGGAGTTAAATCCTTCCCAAATTCTGAATACACTGAATGACAATTTCAAAAAAGGAATTCAGAAAGATGGAGTGGATGAACAAATTGATGGGATGGATATTTCCATTTGTATATTGGATAAAATGAAAGGCAAATTAGAATATGCAGGGGCAAAAAGTCCTTTATATATTGTGAGAGAAAAGGAATTGATTCAGATAAAGCCCAATCGTTTTTCAATAGGAATAGATGTACCTGGAGTGACAAATCACTTTACCAATAACATTATTGATCTTCAGCAGGGGGATGTTTTTTATGTCTTCTCGGATGGATACGCAGATCAGTTAAACCAGAAAGGAGATAAATTTATGTACAATAGATTCAGAGATCTGTTGTTGGAAATAAGCGACAAAAAGATGTCCGATCAAATGAATCAATTGGAAAAGTGCTTTAAACAATGGCAAGGAAATGAGGAGCAGTTGGACGATGTTTTGGTTATGGGATTTAAAGTTTCTTAATCGGAAATCCATATCTGTAAGGAATTTAAATCCTTACAGATATGAAAAAACGAGCTTAGTAGATCTTCGTTGAGCTAATTTTCATCTCCTGTTAAGCCCTCTGTTGAAACTAATTACTTCGTCTCAAAATTCTTATATCTTGTCATTGCTTCCACAAAATAATAATCAGCATAAGTAAGAGGAACATCAACTTCTGAACCTTGAGGTAAGTGACCAACGCCGTGTTGCAAAATAAATCCGCCGTTTGTTCCTGCTTTTGCTTTATAAGTTGGAGAAGACAAAGTTTTAATCATTGTTTCCGCATCGGTAAAATACCGTTGTCCTGTTAGTTGGTCCACATAAGTTGCCAATTCCAATAAAGCAGAAGCCATAATAGCACCAGCAGAGGCATCCCTCAAAGCATTCGGAATATTAGGCGCATTGAAATCCCAGTAAGGAATTTTATCTGCTGGAAGATTGGGGTGATTTAAAATGAATTGCGCAATATGATTGGCTTGCTCAAGGTACTTTTTATCTTTGGTGGCTCTGTACATTACTACATAACCATACAATCCCCATGCTTGTCCACGTGCCCAGGCTGATTCGTTTGCATATCCCTGCGCGGTTTTTTTCTCCAGGATTTCCCCATTTTCTGGATTATAGTTTACCAAATGATAGGAACTATAATCAGGTCGGAAATGATTTTTCGTGGTTGTATTGGCGTGAGTAAGGGCGATGTCATAAAAAGAAGAATCCCCGGTTGTTTTGGTAGCCCAAAACAGCAATTCAAGGTTCATCATATTATCAATGATCACAAGAAACTCAGGTTTATTGGAATCCCATGATTTAATACATCCTACATTCGGATTAAACCTGGTGGAAAGCGATTTGGCGCTATTTACAAGTATTTCATTGTATGCAGGTTTTGGTTTTACCCTGTTTGCATTGCCAAAACTACAAAACATCATAAAGCCCAGATCGTGGGTAGTTTTGTTGTATTGTTCCTTTTCGAGCACTTTTAGAATGCGCTCCGTTTCGTTATAAAGCGCCTGGTCTTTGGTTTGTTCGTACAGATAGAGTAGTGTTCCCGGATAAAAACCGCTGCACCACCAGCCCGACCCGCTGGCTTCAAACTTATCTGTTTTAGGATGATAGGTTTTAGGGAATTTATCGGCAGGCAATAGTTTCATCATTACCTTATATTGCGACACGGCATCTTTAAAATTTTTTTCGATGGTTTGAAGTAATGCTTTATCAGGTTTAAAATTGTTATTCTGTGCATTAATAAGATGAGTCTGAAGAAATATTCCTACTGCAAATGCTAAAATGGCCAATCGGATCATACTTTCTATTTTATAATTTTATAATATCAATTTCCACACAGAGGGTCGGGGGTTTTATCTCCTTTGCTTATTTATTATGATATCTCATGGCATTTTTCTCCATGAGAATCTTCCCTAGCAGCTCGGTAAGGATTAAAAAAAAACCTGTGCATTATAGGAGATAATTTTCATTGAAGAAAATAAATCGACACCTCAATGGTAAGAATTTTCAGAAAGTCTGTTATTTAGATGCCAGGTAAGATGTTTTCTTTATACCCTTTTTATCTCCAGGACACCCATTATTACTGATCCCTTTAAAATTAAAGAGGCAGCAGGGTCGATATATGTATCCTGCAGGCTTACTATTTCATCTTCAATACACCCTAAAACCGGCATCACTTCTATCAAAACATTCCATTCTTTTGGAACAATCAAGGTAACTGATCCACAAATTACATTAAGATCAATAGTCTGATCGTCAGCAGATATGTAACAATCTGTTAAATCCACCTCCATACTGCCAAATAGAGAAGTAATTCTTCCCCCCTGAAAATCATAGAAGGACCATTTATTTATTTCCCCGCCGAATATTACTGTTTGATTCATAATTTTTGTATTTAACTTCAATTGTTTGATCAAAAGTAGAAGCTGTCGTTCCACTAATTCATAAAAGATCGGTAAGCAGAGGAGAATAAAAGGTAAACAAAACAATTTTGAAGTGTAAATGGAATTACACTTCGAAGAGTGCCTTAAAAATGTAATTTAATTTTACTTCGTCCAAAGGTTTATTAACAAACAGATTAACGGAAGGATATTGAGCTGCCTTCATCCTGTCGTACTCGCGATGGGAGCTTGTAGCAACTGCAATCCGTGTGTTTTTAAAGTCATTAAAAAATAAATCCTCGTAACGCTCCAGAAATTCAAATCCATCCATCTCAGGCATTTTGACATCTACAATGATCATTTCCGGAAAATCTCCTGAAGCTTTTTTTTCTTTAAGATAATCCAGAGCTTCCCAACCGCTCGTTTCGGATCTAATTTCTTTCACTAAAACTAAATCCCCAATAACCTCCTTTACCAGATAATTATTTAATTCGTCATCATCTACAATCAAAATATGGTTGAGTCGTATTCCCATCATCAGTATTCAGTCCAGGAATTTTTTAAATTCCGATCATTACTTCTTATACACAAGGTGTTATTTTTTGTTTGAATAAATAGCTGGCAGGGTTAACCTTTGAATAGAAAGTCTATTCAAAAAGCAATTATTATTCCAAAAGGTTTATTAAAAAAGAATAAAAGGTTCCAAGATGGAAGAAAAGGCCTTTTATACAGGTATCCTAAAATTGAATTAAAACAATAATAGGACTTAAAATCAGAAGATAAAGATGAATTTGAATTAAGCAGATTTCAGATTCATTAAATCTATGAGTAAACTAAAGTTATCTTTCCCTGAATTCAAACTTAAAGGCTTAACAATATACCCCGATACCCCTAGTTTTTGCGATGATTCTTTATCCAAATCCTCATTAGAAGTGGTTATTATAAAAACTTTAATATCTTTAAACTCTTCGTGGGCTCTCAATATGCTCAAGAATTCCAGTCCATCCATTTTAGGCATGTTGATGTCCAGTAAAATAATATCTGGAAGTGGATTAATTTTTACGGAACTATCGCCCTTTATCATAGCCAGGGCTTCTTCCCCGTTCTTTGCTACAAAAAGTTTGTGTGTAAGGTTTATTTTTGCAAGCGTCCGTTGAACATTTATAACATCCAAAAGATCATCTTCGACTAACAGAATATTAGGTATTTTAAAATTCACAACTTTAATTTTAAAATATGAATTAATCTATATTTTTGGGCCAGGTAAATACAAAGGTAGACCCTTTTCCTTCATCAGAAAAGACTTCAATGAAAGATTTTTTCTCATTTAGTATCTTTTTTACGATAGATAGCCCGACTCCTGTACTTTCAAAGGCATCTCTTTCTTTTAAAGTTTGAAAAACCATGAAGATCTTTTGATGGTATTTTGGTGATATTCCAGGTCCATCATCTGAAACATAGAATTTATAATATTCCTCATCCTCTTCCCACTTTATTTCAATTTTTGCAAATGATTTGTCATGGTATTTTATTGAGTTGCTTATCAGATTAGAAAAAACCTGATGAAGGGATATGCGCTCTGTTACAAAAACAGGCATATGCTCAGGTACTGTAATCTTAAATCTGGAGCCCGGAGAAAGCATGTCGACCACTTCATTAATTAATTCAGAAGTATCTACTTCTTCCAGGATTTTCTTACCCTTGCCAACTTTTGAGAGATCAAGAATGCCTTGGATCAGGTTTTCCATTCTCTTTGCTCTTCCTGTCAACAATGCTAAATATTCCTTCATTTTTGGAGAAAGTTCTGCTTTTAGATCTTCCTCTATCCATGTGCAAATGTTCTCAATTCCACGTAAAGGCGCCTTTAAATCGTGGGACACCACATAGGCAAACTGGTCCAGCTCTTTATTTTTTTTCTCCAGCTCAGAAAAATTTTCTTTTAAAGTCTTTGCCATTTGGTCAAGGGAAAAAGACAAATTACTGAGCTCATCCTTTGAGTTGTCATTTATCTCCACATTGAAGTCGCCATTTGCTATTCCGTCAGCGAGATTCACCATTTTAAAAATTCTTCTGCTAATGATTTTAACCAGGTAGGCCGAGACAATAAAGCCAATAAAAATGGACATTACTGTCAATAAAATAGAGATCTGCCTTGTTCTGGCTAAGGATTCATTTAAACGGGCTTTTCGTATATCTCTTTTGTCATACTCCCGATTGTTAAATTCCTTAAATTCTTCTATGATCCGGTTTCGCAAAAGCTTTTCCTCCTTGTTTCTTTCCAGCAATGTAAAACTGGTGGAAATAGGTCCTTGATTTAAAGATTCACCTTTAATTAGAGGTTTCGCGATTTTTTCCCTCCATTTGGTATGTAGCATCTGAATGGTATCCAGCCGATTTCGCTGATACTTGTTGTTTCCAACCAGCCCCCGCAATTCCCCAAACATTCTTTTGTTTTCCTGCGTCAGTGAGTCAGAAGAAATAATAAAGAAATCATCTCTGGTCAGAAGATATCCCCTAAGATCACTTTCTATATCGATTATATTCCTTTGTAGTCTGGCAGCATTACGAATCACTATCTGGGACTGAGATACCCATTTCGAATTTTCCTTTACTTCCTGCTGAACAAGAAAATTAACCAAAGTGGCTATTGAAAATAAGAAAAGTATCGCTGCAAAGGTTATAAATATTTTAGTTGAAATTTTCATAAAAGGTTTGGAGTAAGGGGTTCGAGGATTGAGCAGGCCGCCAAAGAAATTCTTGCCTCTTTTTACACTTAATTATTTTCATTGTCTTTCTTAAATCAAGATCAATCTCAAAATAAGTGTGCTTTGATAATCTAAAATTTAAAATTCAACATTTAACATTAATTCAATCGCTTATTAAACAATAATACTATTTAATCAAGATTATGAATAGCTGAAATATGCTTTTTTAAGGAAGGTATCCGATAAATTTCCATTTTTATCCGTATAGTCCTCTAATTCTTTTTCATTTGAACATGCAAACAACTACCCTTAAAAACATTAATTCAAAACTCCTTTTTGTTGTATTAACTTGTGTCATTTTGTATTTTGGAAAACCCCTGTTGATACCAGTAGTTTTTAGTATGCTTCTGGCAATGTTAATGACTCCTGTTTCAAATAAATTGGAAGAAAAAGGAATGTCAAGGGTTTCTTCCTCTATTCTTTCGATTCTTATCGTGATATTGGTATTGGGTGGAATACTCGCGTTAATAATAATGCAAGGCGTTAACCTCTCGGATGATCTGCCCGGTATTCAAAAGAAAATTCAGGAGTATGCCAAACAGATTGAGAATTACATACAGCAGCAATTCAATGTGTCATCCACTCAAATTTCATCTTTTATAAAAAAACAATCTCAATCAATGGGACAATCAGGGGGTAAATTTGTTGGAAAATTCCTTCAGGGCTTTACCAGCACCTTGGTTTCAATAGTTCTCGTCTTTGTATTTATGTTTCTTTTTTTATTAAAAAGAGACCGCTATGAAGCATTTTTTTTAAAACTATATTCTGGTAATAATCCTGATGAAATAAGGGAGATGATTTTTAAAATCAGTAAAGTATCACAGCATTATCTGCAGGGAAGGGTTCTAAGCATTCTTATTCTCACTGTATTATATTTCGCTGGTATTGCCGCATTGGGGGTCAAAAACGCCTTTTTACTTTCCATTATTGCTGCGTTAGCCACTGTCGTTCCCTATGTTGGAACGATAATTGGCAGTCTTTTTCCTTTCGCAATGGCTATAATTTCAGGTTCATTTTCCTCAGCCCTCGGCGTATTGGTGGTAATTTTTATAATACAAACCCTGGACAATTATTTTATAGAGCCATATATAGTGGGGGGAGAAGTAAGCATCAGCCCTTTCTTTACCATTTTCGGTTTATTCGCTGGAGGATTGATATGGGGTGTGGCAGGAGTCATACTTTTTCTTCCTTTAATGGGAATAATGAAAATTGTTTTTGATCATGTAAAGGACTTACATCCTTACGCCTACCTGATCAGTGATGAAAAGAGCGAAAGCAAGGCAAAAAAGATCTTCTTAAAGCTCGTTGATAAAATTAAAAAGTAACAATTACTTCTTCACGTATGCCTTCAACACCCTTGTCCATCGGTCATACCCTTTGCTGTTCATGTGCAATTGGTCGTCAAGAAAAAATTCAGCTTTAGGCTTTCTATCCTGACCAAGCAACAAAGGGAACACATCAATAAATACATCGCGGGTGTTGTGCTCCAGATAGGCTTTTATTTGTTCATTAGCCCTTCTGAACAAAGCGTTCTTTTCCTCTCTGCTAGGGGCAGATTGAATCGAGATATAATAGATCTCTGTTTTGGGCAGCTTCTGTTTGATCCTGGCATAGAGGGTCTTAAAATCTTCCAGTACTATTTCAGGAGACTTTCCATTCCATACATCGTTTCCTCCGCAATAAATAAATATTTTTTGGGGTTTGTATGGAAAGATCAGGCGATCCGCATAAAAAATAAGATCGGATATCTCAGACCCGCCAATTCCCCGGTTTAAAACCTTTTCTCCCGAAAACCTTTCAGGAAGATCGTTCCATAGCCGGATGGAAGAACTTCCGGTAAAAAGTATTCCATTGGTTGATATTCCTTTTATGCTATCCTGAGCCTCATAAGATTTCACTTCATTTTCCCATTTCAAAGCAGGATTTTGACAAAAAGAAGTGGTGGAAATAAAAAACAATAGAATATTGTAGAAAAATAATCTTTGCATGAAACTTGATCTTTAATTCTGCACCAAAATACAAAAAGATTTTTTAGAAAGTAGAACTAAAATTATTCTTAAAATATGACTGATCTAAAACCAGGAAGATATAAACATTATAAAGGGAGTCTCTATGAAGTATTGGGAACAGCCATTCATAGCGAAACCGAAGAGGAATTGGTGTTATACAAGATGCTCTATAGCACAACCAAATATCCTGAAGGGACTTTATGGGTAAGGCCAAAAAAAATGTTTATGGAAAAGATTGAAATTGAAGGCATTTCAGTTAACAGATTTCAATACGTAGGATTTTAATAAGCAGGAATAATTATTTTATTTTTTATTTTTCTTTAAATGGCAAACTGTTTGTGGTAACTTCATTTTAAAAACGGCGTTGATTGGGATAGTTAAACAGGTGTATTCATATGTGTTTTATTATTAAGTAAACATTGAATAACACTAATTGTATGAAATTTTACAAAGAGG
Organism: Cytophagales bacterium; assembly: GCA_035628645.1. Taxonomy (GTDB): domain Bacteria; phylum Bacteroidota; class Bacteroidia; order Cytophagales; family Cyclobacteriaceae; genus DASPJL01. The sequence continues at coordinate 11,891 of DASPJL010000138.1, forward strand.
ATGATTATATTTTTACACTTATTAAACTTATAAGCATTGACAATTGGAAGGAAAACATAAGTCTGGACACCAATCACTTGTGCCCTATTAATCAATTATATACTTTCTCCTATCTGGCCACCCGGTTCAAAATTACTCAGTTCAAAAACTTGAACTAAGATAACTTGAAAAATACATTGGCTAATGTGAAACAAAGCAATCCAATATTGCATTAAAAAGATTTTATTAATCCCTAGTCCATTGGCTGTTAAAAAATCTTTTGGAAAAGCCTTCAATCTATTTAAGGAAGCTTTTAAAGAACTTCATAAGCACGACCCTCTTCTTCTGAGCTCATCTGTAGCATTTTTTACCCTATTTTCCCTACCTCCCATTTTAATAATAGTGATAAATATTTTAGGAGCAGCATTTAAAGAGAAAAGAATAAGCGGGGAAGTTTTCAAAACTTTAAACGAAGTTTTTGGGAAACATAGTACAGCACTTATTCAGGGGATCATTGAAAATGTACAAAAGCTGGGAGGCAATCTACTGATTACGGTGCTGGGAACCGTTTTTCTGATTTTTGTCGGCACCACCACATTTTCTATTGTTCATAAGGCGCTGAATCAGATATGGCAGGTGAAACAAAAACCTAAAAGCAATTTTATAAGAGTTCTTAAAGAAAGAATAATTTCCCTGGCAATGATCTTATTTTCCGGGATTCTTTTCCTGGCCTCTCTTTTGCTGGATGCAACTGTGGCATTTCTAAAGGATTACATTGAAGCACTTATTCCTGATTTATCGTCTATCCCTTTATTTGCGATTAATCAACTCTTTTCCTTAATAATTGTAACAATTTGGTTCGCCATTATTTTCAAGTTTCTCCCTAATATCAAAATACCCTGGAAAGTGGTTTGGATTGGTGCTTCTGCTACAGGCATACTTTTTTCAATTGGCAAGTATGTATTGGGTATTTTATTAATAAATGGAAATATCTCTACAATATATGGTGCGGCAGGATCAATGATTTTGCTTTTGCTCTTCCTGTTTTACTCTTCACTGATCCTTTTTTATGGGGCCTCCTTTACAAAAGTTTTTGCCATCACCGGAAATTACTTGATAGAGCCAAGGAATTACGCGGTTTTTTATGAAATAAATGAAGTAAAAAAGTAAATATTAAGATCTTACCGCCTTAATAAATTTTGAAATGTTTTCCTTCATATCTCCTTCTTTTTCCAACACTTTAATAAAAGCGCTTCCTATAATGGCTCCATTAGAATATTTACAAGCCTTTGAAAAAGTATGATTATCAGAAATACCAAACCCGATAAGAAAAGGATTCTTTAACTCAAGCGATTTTAACTTTTTGAAATATACTTCCTGCACTTCTTCTATGCCGGTCTTTGCGCCCGTAGTAGAGGCGGAAGAAACAGCATAAATAAATCCTTTCGAAATACGGTCAAAGCTTTTGATTCTCTCAACCGAAGTTTGGGGAGTGATTAAAAATATATTATACAATCCATTTTTCTCAAATGCCGGTTTGTATATGTTTTCATATTCCCATAGAGGCAAGTCGGGAAGAATTAATCCATCTATGCCAATTTCTTTACACTTCTCGCAAAACCTTTCAATACCATATTGAATAATAGGATTAATGTATCCCATTAATAAGATTGGAATGGTTACTGTTTCGCGGACGTCTTTAATCTGTTCGAAAAGTTTCTTTATTGTCATTCCATTCCCCAAGGCGATATCATTGCTTTGTTGAATAGTCGGTCCATCTGCAATAGGATCTGAGAATGGAATTCCTATTTCAACAATATCAACGCCTGACTCCTCAAGAGTTTCTATTATTGTTTTTGTATCTTCCAATCGAGGAAACCCGGCAGTAAAATATACATTAAGCACATTTTCCTTCTTTCTTTCAAATAAAGTATCTAATCGGTTTTTATTTATAGCTAATGTTTCCATTTTTCTTGGTTAGTTCAGCGCCATTGCCTTCAGCAAACAGCTTCAAATTTCTATTTTTTAATTTTTAATTCACTCATTCTATCATTCACTCATTCACTAATATCCTCCCCATTTGATATAAGTATCCAGGTCCTTGTCACCTCTCCCTGAAAGACTAACAACTACTACGTCTTCAGGTTTAAAACTCATTTTTTCCAAAGCGGCAAGGGCATGAGCCGACTCGATGGCTGGTATGATTCCTTCCATTTGACTCAACAAAACACCAGCCTTCATGGCTTCATCATCTGTAATTGAATAAAACTTTCCTCTTCCCGATGCATATAAGTGTGCATGAATGGGACCAATTCCAGGATAATCCAACCCTGCTGAAATAGAATAGGGTTCTACAACCTGTCCATCTTCCGTTTGCATAAGTAAAGTTTTACTTCCATGAAGAACGCCTGGTTTCCCTAAGGCAGTAGTCGCAGCAGAATGTCCGGAGTTTACTCCTTTCCCGGCGGCTTCGGCAGCTACCAATTTTACGCTTTCATCTTCAAGGAAATGATAAAAAGCACCGGCAGCATTACTTCCTCCACCCACACAAGCGACAACATAGTCAGGCGTTTCCCTGCCTGTTTTTTCCTTTAACTGCCATCTGATCTCCTCACTTATTACAGACTGAAAAATGGCTACCATATCGGGATATGGATGAGGACCTACAACGGAACCAATAATATAATGGGTATCAGTTGGGTTATTAATCCAGTGACGCATGGCTTCATTGGTAGCATCCTTAAGAGTCTGACTTCCACTTAAGGCCGGAACCACCGTTGCACCCAATAGTTTCATTCTTTCCACATTCGGTCGCTGTCTTTCCATGTCTATTTTTCCCATATAGACAATACATTCCATATTCATCAAAGCGCAAACCGTTGCTGTTGCCACACCATGCTGCCCCGCCCCTGTTTCAGCAATGATCTTCTTCTTGCCTAGTCTTTTAGCCAAAATTATCTGTCCTATGGTGTTATTAACTTTATGAGCGCCGGTATGATTCAAATCTTCTCTCTTAAGAAAAATATTGGCTTTGAAACGATCTGATAACCTTGAAGCAAAATATAACGGCGAAGGACGGCCAACATAGTCCTTCAATAATCCCCTAAATTCTTTCTGAAAAGCAGGATCATTAATGATTTTCAAGTAATTCTCCTGTAATTCCTCTACGTTAGGATAAAGCATTTCGGGAACATACGCTCCGCCAAACTCTCCATAATATCCTCGTTCGTCGACCTGGTATTTCATCTGCATATAATATGTTTTTAAAATTGTCAGATAAAATGTCTGAATTCTCATTTAATAGACACCTCACCTTAATAAATTATAATATCTTGTAACTACTCGGTCCTTATATTTTGTAGACCAATCCTCCCCCAATTTCCTGACTTATGCTTTCAATGTATTAAACAATTCCTTCAATTTTGGAATGTCTTTAAGCCCGGGTTCTGTTTCAAACCTACTGTTGACATCCACTGCATATAGAAAGGAAGAATTGATTTCCTTAATCATTTCAAGGTTTTCCAACCCAATTCCACCACTCAGGAAATAGGGCACTTCTGAGGGATAATTGTTTAACAATTGCCAATTAAAAGCAATACCATTTCCTCCGTAATTATCTCCTTTTGTATCAAACAGAAAATAGGAACAGTATTCCTCATAGCCTTTTGTCTGGCTAAAGTCAAAGTCATTACCCACTGAAAATACTTTAATTATTTTACCCCCGGACTTTTTCAGCTTTTCGCATAACTCTATTGATTCCTCGCCATGTAATTGAAGGTAGTCCAGTGAATATTTTTTTTGTGTATCCACCAGGGTTTCAAAATCTTCATTCACAAAAACCCCAACCTTCTGAATATCAGTAGAAATCAAATGAATTATCTTGGGATCCCAAAAATCACCTATGAACCTTTTACTTTTAGAATAAAATATGAACCCCATAAAATCAGGCTTCAACCGCACGACTTCCTCTATGTTCTGAGGGTTCTTCATTCCGCAAACCTTTATTTTAAGATCCATTTTTTAAGATATAAGTATTGAGTATTAATACATAAGATTAGGAAATGAAGTATAGTCGTGTCCATTCCCAAAATAGTTGTTATTTTTTTCTGCCTAATACTCTATTGTTCTATTTGTCATTCCTATTTCGTCACTTTTACAGACTTCTTCTCAATCCTCCTTAGTTCCTCAACAAATGCTTTACAAGAGCTGCCTGGATCTGGGTTTTGCATAAAGTTTTCCCCTATTAAAAAACCTCTAAAGCCTGCTTGTTTTAAGGTAAGAATAAGATTTGGATCACTGATCCCGCTTTCCGAAATTTTAATAAAATCATCAGGAATAAAATGCGCTAAATCCAATGAAGTATTTATGCTCACACTAAAATCTTTCAAATTTCTGTTGTTAACGCCGACCAAATCAACCTCAGGTGTAAGTGTCAATTCAAGTTCATTTCTATCATGAACTTCCAAAAGAACTTCCAATCCCAAGCTATGGGCAAGGGTAGCAAAATTCTTAACTTGTTCAGGAGTAAGAATCGCAGCAATTAATAAAATAACATCCGCTCCTATTGCCTTTGCTTCGAATATCTGGTATTCATCAATAATAAAATCCTTTCTCAAAACAGGAATAGAGTTCATTTCTCTTCCTTTGGTGAGGTCATTATTGCTTCCTCCAAAAAATTGGTTGTCGGTTAAGATGGATAATGCAGAAACCCCTGCTTCCGCATATAGGGAAGTAACATGATCCACTTTTGCTTTGTCATTTATAATCCCTTTTGAAGGAGACTTTCTCTTAAACTCCGCAATAATTCCACAGGAATCCGGCTTTTTTAAAAAATGCTTAATTGAAAAAGTCTTTCGATCAAAAAAATCAGTTTTCTGCAAAAGGGAAATGGGCTTAGCCAACTTTCCCAATTCTACTTCCTTTCTCTTATGAATGACAATCTCTTCTAAAATATTCATTGTTCAATGTTTTAAGTTAATGGTTGTTTAAAAACAAGCTAATGTATGCTCATTCGTCTTTCGTCATTCTGAAATCGTCACTTAATTATGGCTTTAAGCTAACTAGTTTCTCAAATGCTTTAAGCGCTGCCCCCGATTTTAAAGATTCTTCCGCACTTGCTAAGGATTCCTTCAAACTTCCATTTTGATTAGCACAATATATAGCTAGCGCAGAATTGGCTAAAACCACTTGATTCTGGGCTTTTGTACCGTTCCCTTTTAATATATTCTCAAATATTTTTGCTGACTCCTGAATGGTATCTCCTCCACACAGCTCTTCTTGCCGTAAGGTATTCAGTCCTAAATCTCCCGGCCCCAGTTCCACTTCTTCTCTCTTGGATATTATTCTAAAATTACCTGTCAATGATACCTCATCGTAGCCATCCAAAGAATGAATAATGATATAACTTTTATCTGTTTGCTGATACAAATAAGAGTATAACCGTGCAAGCTCAAGACTGAAAACGCCAACAATTTGCTTTTTAGGCCGTGATGGATTTACCATTGGCCCCAGCATATTGAAGAAAGTCTTAACCCCCAATTCCTGACGTATGGGCGCGACATTTTTCATTGCAGGATGAAATAAAGGCGCATGCAAAAAACATATATTCGCTTTATCCAGGCACTTTTCAAGAAAGTCTTTTTGATTGGTAAAATGCACCCCAAAGTGAGAAAGTAAATTGGAAGACCCACACAAGGACGAAACGCCATTATTTCCGTGTTTGGCTACCTTCTGCCCTGTTCCCGCCACGATAAATGCCGAAAGGGTTGAAATATTAAACGTATCCTTTCCATCTCCGCCTGTTCCGCATAAATCCATCGCATCAAAGCCATTAAGGTCGATGGGAACACAAAGCTCCAGCATTGCATCCCGAAAACCTTCAAGTTCATCTACAGTAATACTTCTCATTGAATAAACCGTGAGGAATGCAGCCATCTGACTGTGGTTGTATTTCCCCTGGGTAAGATTTATTAAGACCTCTTTGGCTGATTTTTTATCCAAAGACTTATATTCGAATAGTTTATTAAGTATTGCCTTCAATTTACTGCTGAATTTATAATTTATTAAACAACCAAATCTAATGATTTTATTACCTCAAATAGTACTTCCTCCTTTACTTTCCTTCTAACCAGTTGATCATCATTTCTTTTCCGTATTCGGTTAAGAAAGATTCAGGATGGAACTGAACACCTTTAACGTCGTGAATTTTATGCTTGATTCCCATAACAAGATTGTTATCATCCACCGCTGTAATTTCTATTTCTTGTGGTAAAGAATCCGCTACCACTGTCCATGAATGATATCTGGCAACTGTTAATTCTTTTGGGATGTCTTTAAACAAAGGATCTCCATTCAGAATTTTAATTTTAGTAGCAATTCCGTGCAGCACCTCGGTCATATTTTGCAAGGATCCACCATAAGCTTCAGCGATTCCCTGATGTCCCAGGCAAACACCCAAAATACTCTTTTTAGGACCATAGGTTTTTATAACTTCCTGCATGATTCCTGCTTCTGAAGGAATGCCCGGACCTGGAGAAAGTAATATTTTGTCATAAGAATCTATAGATTTAAGATCAATTTTATTATTTCTATAAACATCCATCTGACTCCCATATCCCAGTTCAGTGATTAAATGAACAAGGTTATAGGTAAAAGAATCGTAATTATCTAAAACAAGTATCTTCATAATAAGTAGGGTAATTAATCTTGTGACATTTCCATTTAGAGCTTAACATTAAAAATTCCTCATTCCATTCAATTATTCGGCAAAATTATAATCTGCCACCCTTTTAAATTTTTCTTCTGCCATTCTTATTGCTTTTCGCAAAGCGGCTAACTTATTGTTTACTTCCTCCAATTCCGTTCGCGTGTCGGATTTAGCCACTACTCCTGCTCCTGCCTGATAATACAACGTATTGTTTTTGCTTAAAAAAGACCTGATCATAATACAATGGTTGAAATCGCCGTTGAAACTCATAAAGCCTATTGCTCCTCCATAAAAACCTCTCCTTTGCTTTTCATATTTATCTATTAACTGCATTGCCATATGTTTCGGGGCACCCGAAAGTGTTCCCGCAGGAAAAGTATCCGCAACCATCCTGATTGAAGTTTTATCGTCGGAAAGTGTTCCGGTAACTTTTGATACCAAATGAATTACATGAGAATAAAATTGGATTTCTTTGAACGTCTCCACTTTTACATCTTTTCCATTCCGGCTTAAGTCATTTCTGGCAAGATCCACAAGCATCACGTGTTCTGAGCTTTCCTTCGGATCATCATATAATTGCTTTGCCAACTCTTCATCTGCCTTGTCGTTTCCTGTTCTTCGGAATGTACCCGCAATCGGAAAAATACTTGCCTTTCTTTTATTTATAACAATCTGAGCTTCAGGTGAAGAACCGAATATTTTAAAACTTCCGAAATCAAAATAAAAAAGATAGGGAGACGGATTTATTGATCTTAAGGTTCTGTAAACATTAAACTCATCTCCTTTGAATGGAGTGGAAAATTTCCTTGATAAAACGATTTGAAAAACGTCGCCGCGATAACAATGCTTTTTCCCGTTTTCTATTACTTCAAGGAATTCTTCATTGGTAAAATTAGATACTTCTTCTCCATCGGTATGGAAATGATAGGAAGGATAATTTTTATTTTCTATTAAGGATTCAATGAGCTCAATACCATTGCTGGCTTCAGAATCATCCAAGTAATGTTTGAAAATGTGAAGTTCATTTTTAAAATGGTTGATCACTATTACAAATTTGAAAACCTGATAGAACATTTGCGGGATTTTTGTATCAGGATCAGATTTGGATACAAATTTTATGTCCTCAAAATACTCCACCGAATCAAAAGACATATAACCGAAAATCCCATTATTGACAAAGCCCTGGGTAGCATGATCGGATTTAAAAGAGGAAGTGAAATTTTGAAGGTGGGCAATTGCTTCGTGTTTATCATTGATCTTAAATTGCTCCTTTTTCTTATCAGGATAAGCAATACAAATCTCATCATCTGTTAATTTAAAACTTGCTATAGGATCGCAGCAGATATAGGAATAGCTGTTTTCCGTGCCGTGATAATCAGAGCTTTCCAATAAAAACGTATTTACATATTTATCTCTGAGTTTTAGGTAAATACCTACCGGAGTAATGGTATCGGCAAGCATTCTTTTGTACTTAGTCTTTAAATTATACATCTTATAAAACCTTTTATTTTAGAAAAAAACAATAAAAAAAGGCTTACTGTGAACAGCAAGCCTCAATTTTAAAAATCTATATTTTAAGTAGAACTCTATAATAATGGCTGTTCACAAATCATTTTGATTTGCGCCACCACCAAATGTTATTATAGTTTCTGTTTGTTATCATTTTTTTAGTGTCTCAAAAGTAGTGAGACAAATTTAAAATCCAAATTATTTTTAAAATTTTTTATTTTTCATTGATTTATTACAATAAAAAGTCAAAATACACAATTATCTCCCGTTGTAAATATAATCCTCAAGGTTTTTGATACTCGAAGTATACTTGAAAGCCTCAAAAACTACAGAATAGTTTTCAGGATCTACCGTTTTATCATAAGCAAACTTTGCAAAATCAAGTTTTGAACTTTCAAAGTTGAACATATTCATAACATCCAAAATATCTACAGCTTTAAAAGGGAGGTCAGCCGCCGCATTTTTTGCAATTCTCAATCTATCGGCTTCGAACCTCTGATCATGAATCATATTCTTTGCATTCCTAATGGCCTCATTTTCTGACACAGGACGAGGATGTCTTACCACCACATGAACATATCGTATTGGTACTGGTGGTGCGAAATAAACTCTTGCGGGAGGAGGAATAACTACCCTTGGAGAGGGAGGCAACACTACAACTCTTCTTGCATAATGAGGAGTTCTGTGTCTTCTTGACCTTGGGTCGTGGGAATAATCATTGGAAAAAGCATTTAATGAAAGCATTACAAACACAAGCGACACTATTACATTTGTTTTCATAACCGTAGCGTTTATTGCTTCTTATTAAACACAATTCGTGTGCCAATCGTGCAAAAACCTACACTTTACTTTTCTTTATTGCGTCAGCAGGAAAGCCTTTTCTGCCATTTCAACACCATTGACAATTATTGTAAGGTTATGATTGCCAGGATAATGCTTTCTGGTAGTTAATGTCTTGAAAGAATGACTTTTTGTGATAACAATATCTTTTCTCTCTTTCATGTTGAACTCTGATATTTTAAAAACTTTCCTTGTTTGTTTCCCATTTGCTTTCATAAAATAAAGTCCGTATTCTATTCTCAGGTTTACATCGTTCTCTTCTTTTGATTCCAATTTAAAAGAAAATTGGAAAGCCCCTTCTATTGGAACTGTTAAAGAAGAACAATTAAGATCCTTAACTATAATGGATTCAGGGTGAAAGAAGTTAAAATGCGACAAAGCCTTGGTACTGCCTTTCCTCAACAAAGTCCTGCAAGCATGTTTAATGATCCAGTCTGTGTCTTTTCCAATGCCTCGCCATCTTTTAGCTATTTCTAACACTAGATCAGGATTATCTTTTGAAATATCATTCAGGTTATTGGCCACGCTTTTACGAACGTATTCAGAAGGATCATCTTTCAACTGTTCCAAAATGGGCAAAATCATCGAAGGATCTCTTTTAAAATCCCGCAAAGCCATTGCCCAAGGAAGGCTGGGTCTACAGCCTTCGCTGGCCAAACGCCTTACGTGATGATTTGAATGACCAGCCCATTTTAACATTTGATTCATTGTTTTTTCAGGATTTCTCTTTATGAAAGGCGGATTGCAAATTCTGAGCTGGAAAACTGCGTAAATAATTCCAATGCATTCATGGATTCCTCTTCATATTCACTTCCATATGCTTCCACATAATCCGGAAAAAACATATAAAGAAATCCGTTAAACTGAGGCGCGGTTTGTTTTAAAATATCCAAAGCTTTCACATATTCTCCTGGCAAAAAAGCATTTAGACTCACAGTAATGTGTCTCATTCGCTGCTTCAGTTCTTTGGCAGGCCAATTGTCATCCAACACAAATTCCTGAAAATTTTTATCCTCAAAAGCCCCCCAGCTATTTTTCAAAACTATGGACAGGTTTTTAATCAATTCGACGGTGTATAAATTCTTTAATAATTCCGGCATTTTAATTTTTTAGGTAAAAGTATTACCTTCAATTGACAAGGGTATGTCACACCCGAAATAATATACCGAAGTTTTTTTGTTATTGATCATACACATTTTTCATAAATCTTTTACAATCGCTATTATCTTTGTGACTAAAATGCAGGTAAATACCAGATTCACACGAATGATAATGTCTAGAATATTACTGGTTCCTTTGATCTTTTGCATGTTCTTGTTGGAATCGTGCAAATCCGTTAAACCAGAGAAACCGGAAGAAAATTATATAGAAAAAGCTATTGAGCGTCCTTCGTCCTGGTTAAATATTCCAATTGAAATCCCCTTGGCGCAGATTGAAGATCAGATAAATAAAGAAATTGCGGGGCTAATCTATGAGGATACGTCTTTTGAAAACAATGGCAATGACATGCTGATGTTTAAGGTCTGGAAAAAAGACAGGATAAGAATTTCCTTTAAAGAAGATGCTTTTTATTTTGACCTTCCCCTTAAAATATGGGCAAAGGCAGGCTTTAAAGCAGAATCCTTTGGCATAGACCTTTCCCAGGAGAAAGCCACTGAAATGGAACTTAATGTCCGACTGAAGTCTGTACTGGGCGTAAACAGTCAATGGAAAATAGCGCCGGTCACTACTGCTGCGGGGCATCAATGGTTTAAGAGGCCGGTAGTAAAAATTGGCTTTTTTGAAATTTCGCTGGCTCCGATCCTGGATCAGGTATTGCAAAATCAACAAGGCTCGATAGCCAAAGAACTGGATAAAGAAATCCAAAACAGAATTCAAATCAAACCCTATGTGCAAGAAGCCTGGGAGCAGATTCAGCAACCCTTTGAACTTTCACAACAAATTAACGCGTGGCTCAAGATAACGCCTTCGGAAATCATGATGACACCTTTAACAGTCAGGAACAATCAAATCGTAACAAATATTGGCATCAAAGGTTATGTGGATACTTTTTTTGGGAATAAACCTGAATTTACTTTAAACACCAACCTTCCGCCATTGCAAACCATTAAACAGGTCCAGGAAAGATTTCAGATTGCTTTAACCGGACAAATTACACATGATTATGCTAAAAGTCTAGTAGAACAAAACTTTGTAGGTCAGACCTATTCCTTCAATAAAGGAAAACGTCAAATTAAAATAACAGGTATTGATCTGTACGGAAGTAATGGAAAACTTGTAATAAAGTTAAATATTGACGGAAGTGTCAAAGGTGAAATTTATCTTAAGGGTAATCCTGTTTTTGACCAGAATTCTTCTACTTTAATTGTAGAAAACCTTGAATATGACATAAAAACCAAAAATGCCCTCGTAAGAGTAGCAGATTGGATGAATCATGGAAATTTCATTAAAACAATTGAGCAAAATCTGCGCCTCCCTCTGGGAAAAGAAATTGAACAGACCAAAAGGCTTATCCGTCAAAACTTAAATAATCACCGGGTTTCAGAAAATATAGTATTAAATGGCAAACTAGAAAACCTTATTCCTGGCGATGTTTTGATAACCAAAGAAGCTATTCATGCCAGAGTCACAGCAGAAGGACAGATTCAGGTAAAAATTGAAGGATTGCTTTAAGGGTTTCCAAAAGTCTCAGTCAACTTCATAACAAATGCCAGGAACTGGATCAATTTTCCGGCTCTTTTTATGTTTTTCCCTATAAGAATTCCCATTTTTCATACTGAAAAAATTCTTACCAGCGACTGAAAAAATCTTCTCCAGCCATTGAAAAAATTTTGTCCGTCGACTGAAAAAAACATGTTTGCTTACTGAAAGTAAAATGTCGAGCGTCGCTGGTTAACTTACTTAGTGCCGCTGGTCAACTTACTTAGCGTCGCTAGTCAACTTCCGGAAGCTGGCTGGTGAAGTTGGTCAGCCTGTTTGTCAAGCGTTTGGTCAGGAAATGACTTTTTGTTAATCATGAGAAGAGGAGCGGTGGTTGATGGTCTATAAAAGTATGTGAAGGCGTTAGTGGAATATAGATTTTAGAAATGATTTCTTAATTTATGTTTTCCGGATTTCGTGATCTTTAAGTCGTTTATTAGTAAATACCTAATGCACTGAAATAAACATAAGAAGAAAGACCTACTTTTTGGACATCTCCTCCCTCCCCATAAATCCTGCATTCCTTTTTTCACTTCTCCTGTCTTCTAGATAATTACGTGTTTTTTATACTGGTATTTTGTAAATTATTTCGCTATAATTGGCAACTTTTTACACAAAAATGAAAGAGAAGTCCAAGCTAAGGCAAGTCCTCCAGGTGCCTGTAATTGTAGCCGCTTTAGGCTATTTTGTAGACATATACGATCTGTTACTTTTCGCAATTGTCCGGATCCCGAGTTTGGAATCTATGGGACTTAAAGGAGAAGACCTAACTCATGTAGGGCTTTATATTCTGGATATTCAAATGGCGGGGCTGCTGGTTGGAGGAATTCTTTGGGGCATTTTAGGGGATAAAAAAGGAAGATTGTCTGTACTTTTCGGTTCCATATTGATTTATTCTGTGGCAAACATTCTTAATGGAATGGTAACGACCGTTGAACAATACGCGATCTTAAGATTTGTAGCAGGAATAGGACTGGCAGGTGAATTAGGGGCGGGAATTACCCTGGTTGCTGAAATTTTGCCGAAAGACCTCAGGGGCTATGGAACTACCCTTATTGCCTCTGTAGGCGTGTTAGGAGCAGTATTTGCAAATTATATAGCCCAGGAATTTGATTGGAGAAATGCTTATTTTATCGGGGGAGGATTAGGCTTAAGTCTTCTGATTTTAAGAGTTAGTGTATTTGAATCGGGAATATTTTTAAAATTAAAAGAAACCACTGCATCCAGGGGCAATTTCTTCCTTCTCTTCAGTAAAAAAGAGCTGTTCTTTAAATATTTAAGATGTATCCTTATTGGACTCCCCATCTGGTTTGTGATCGGAAGTTTGGTTTTTCTTTCCCCGGAAGTTGGATTAACCATAGGCATTCAGGAGAAAATCATTGCCGGCGATGCTATAATGTACTCCTACATCGGGCTATGTGCAGGTGACCTTTCCAGTGGACTTCTAAGTCAATATTTCAAAAGCAGGAAAAAAGTTATCCTGGTCTTCATTTTAATGACATTTGCTATAATGCTGATATACCTCTTTGCCCCATATAAAAGCAAAGAAATGTTTTACCTGATATGTGGCGGACTTGGATTCTCAACCGGATATTGGGCGTTGTTTGTGACGGTGGCAGCCGAACAATTCGGAACCAATATCAGGGCTACGGTTGCAACAACTGTCCCTAATTTTGTAAGGGGAAGCGTAAACCTGATCCACCCTGTTTTTCTTTTCATTAAATTCAGAACGGATATTCTTCAGGCAGGACTTTATGTAGGAATAATAGTAATAGCAATTGCGTTACTTGCTTTATATCGAATGAAAGAAACTTTTAGTAAGGACCTGAATTATATTGAAGGAGAAGAGAAGGAAGAAGAATCACAATTGGTTTATACCAAAGGATAAAGATAGATTGATTAGATAGGTTCATGCACTTCTTCACAGTTTTCAAACAACTTCTTTATGACAAGATTGTAAAACTTTCCTTTTGATTCGGCGTCTAAAAACGCCTTGTACTGCAATTCAGGCACGTTATAATAGTCATAAACTCTTCCAGAAATAAGCCAAACTCTCAATATTCTGTGGATATCATTATACCCTAAAGCTTCTATTGCGGAAGATTCTACATATGTCTTTGAAAATTCCATACTAAAGAATTAAAAAGGCTCATATCTTTTTACTTCAATAGTCTAAAAATGTTGGCTCATTCGGAATTTCTGACGGAACGCATTTTCTAAACTTCAATTGACCATTCAGAATAGAAAAAGTCAGTCGCAAGATCCGTAATACATAGAATAACTACCTAAAATAGTACTATTTATACCTACATTGAACCTACATTGGGGAAAGATAATACAAGGAAAGTGCTCTAATTATTAGAATAATCAAAAAAACTCATTTTTGAGAAGAAAAAATGAACGGCTAATTGTCCATCAGTTTTATCGATCATTCCAATTTTACCTCTCCCAACTTTTCCGATTGATTCAAAATGTTTCCTTAGGGTTACTTCAGATTTCTTCTCCTTGAAATTTCTTTTTTAATAAGCTTAAGTTCCCGGCTACTTTGGCCTTTTATAGCAGTATTTTCATTTGCCCTGCGAAAAAGATAAGGCATTACACTTTTAACAGGACCATATGGAACATATTTAGCTACATTAAATCCTTTATTTGCAAGGTTATAAGAGATATGATCGCTCATTCCATACAATTGAGCAAAATGAATGCAAGGATGATTAAAGGGAAGATTATTTTCCTGAATTAAATCTACAAGCAAATAGTTGCTTTCTTCGTTATGCGTGCCTGAACACAGACATATACGATCTATATTCTCAATACAAAAAATTAATGCATTATTAAAATCTTCATCCGTCGCTTCTTTACTTATTTGAATAGGATCGTGATATCCGTTTTCAGACGCTCTTTCTCTCTCCTTTTCCATATAAGCACCTCTTACAAGCTTAGCGCCCAAATAGTAACTGCCGGATTGTGCATTTTTAAAAGCGTTTTTTAAGTTTTGTAACACACCTTTTCTGTACAATTGAAATGTATTAAATACAATAACTTGTTCTCTATTGTACTTTTCCATCATTTTATAAACCAACTCATCAATGGTATCCTGAATCCAGCTTTGCTCCGCGTCTATAAATATTTTTACCTTTTTATCAAACGCCGCTTTACATAGCTTGTCTATCCGCTCTATTATTTCAAAAAAATCAGATTCTTCCTTTTCCGTCAGAAATTGTTTTTTCTGGACTTTTTCAAGCAAGTCAACAGAACCTATTCCTGAGACTTTAAATACACAAAATGAAATGTTTTTATCCCTTTCCGCTACTTCTATGGTTTTTAGAATTTCCTGAACTGTGTGTTCAAACCCCTTTTCTGACTGCTCCCCTTCCACAGAATAATCAAGCACCGTCCCTATTCCAAAACTTGCCAGGTCATTTATTACTTTCTTGCACTCACCTATAGTCTCCCCACCGCAAAATTGATTGAATAAGGTTTTCTTCACAATGCCCTTTATTGGAATATTTAAAGAAAAGGAAAATTTAATCAATGCAGTACCCCATCTGACCAACGTGTTATTATTCATGGATCCGAATAAAAGATGGCTCTTAAACAAATCATTGTTTGATTTTGACTTAAAAGCAATGGAAGTATCATCAAATGACACAATATCGTTCATAACCGAAATTTAAATCCAAAAAGGAAAAAATGCGAATTGGCCTAAAAGATGTAAACAGCCTATTTATAATATAGTTACTTTTGCAGATATTTTTGAAGATTAAATTTATACTATTGAAGCATATAATCCTTTCGCACAGTCTTAAAGAAACCTTAACCACATTTTTTAAAGAAGAAAAGTTCTCCTCTTTAATTGTCCTGATGGATGAAAACACGGAGAAGCATTGCTATCTGCTGATCAGAGATTTTCTCCCTGCCCATCATACCATTAAAATAAAAAGCGGAGAAGAGCAAAAGACGTTGGAAACATGCAGTGTTATCTGGGATAAGATGACATCGCTGAATATGGACCGCCATTCTTTATTTATAAATTTAGGAGGAGGAGTAATAGGAGATATGGGAGGCTTTTGCGCCGCTACTTATAAAAGAGGGATTCGTTTTATACAAATACCTACTACTTTACTTAGCCAGGTCGATGCGAGTATTGGAGGCAAACTTGGCGTGGATTTCAAACAATTTAAAAACCATATAGGGGTTTTCAAAAATCCTGAAAAAGTCATTATTCATACTCCTTTTTTTAAAACCCTTCCTTATTCGGAAATCCGCTCCGGATTTGCTGAAATAATAAAACATTGTTTGATCGCCGACAAAGAAAAGTGGGCAGCAATAAAAGGAAAGTCAATTGCGGAGCAGAACATCGATGATTTGGTAGCACATTCCATTTCTGTAAAATCCAACATAGTGGAAGAAGATCCTTTAGAGAAAAACATTAGAAAAGGATTGAATTTTGGGCATACGATCGGTCATGCCATTGAAAGTTATTACCTAGATAAACCAAATCAGAAACTCCTTCATGGAGAAGCGATAGCAATAGGTATGATTTGCGAAAGCTATATTAGTCAAAAACTAAATTTGATTACCAAAGACGACCTTCAGGAAATTAAAAACTTCATATATTCCATTTATCCTTTTTTCGAAATTCCTGACAAAAACTACAAAGATATCATTTCTTTAACGCTTCAGGACAAGAAGAATAAGGATTCCAAAGTTTTAGCAGCGCTATTGGACGGGATAGGAAAAATAAAAATTAATGTAGAATTAACACCTGAATTGATAGCAGAATCTATAGACTACTACAACGCTGAAAAAAGGCATAAAAAAATGTAGGGTAAAATACCACTACACTTTTCCTTAGCTGGTTGTCAATTTATAATTTGGTTATATCTTTACCTCTTTAGCGGAAGACTCTACTTTTGATGCAGTTGATCTAACAGTATCTTCTCCTTTTTTAATTGTTTTATTAACCGCGGCTATAGCCTCTTCTTTTATCTGGTTTATTTTGTTGTAACCGTCCTCTACCTGAGTATTAATGTTGTCTTTCAAATCCATAGCTGCTTGTTTCCATTTTGTTCTGGTATTTTTTCCAGTATCAGGAGCAAGTAAAATTCCGGCAACAGCACCTGCAGCCGCACCTAAAATAAAAGTAATCGCAGTTCTTTTCGAATTCGCCATAGCATTACACGTTTAAAAAGTTAAAAAATTCTTCCTGCTCGAAATTAGCAGAGACTATGCCAGAATAAATTCAGAATTAAGTAAGAGGCTATGAAACAACAGAATAAAAAATTATTTTTTAATAAATAAGATTCTACTCTTTCATAATGATAATTCATTGCCTCAAAATGAAAAAAACTATTTGGCTTTACTGATCCATTTATTATCTTTTACCCTAAATCTCCAGGGTAATAATGCATCTTCCTTGGCATAAGCTACTCCTACCCTTGTACCTATTAATATTTCATCAGAATCGTAGGTTTTATCATTGTCTTCCAACCAAATGGTAGATCCGGAAAGTGGTGTTCCGGTTAACCGAGTGGTTATTCCCAAAGCTTCACTTAGGGAACCAGGTCCTGCTGTTAATTGAGGCTTCAGCACATCCATTTTTCTTCTTTTCAACATTACTTCTACACCTTCCACAGGCTCAATAGCCCTTATCAAAACTGCATCTGCCTTGCCTTCTACATTGGTTGCAATATTAAATAAAGAATGAATACCATAACAAAGGTATACGTAGGACAATCCTCCCGCTTTATACAACACTTCTGTTCTTGGCGTCCTTCTTCCAAAAGCATGACATGCACGATCGCAGCGTCCGTTATAAGCTTCTGTTTCAACAATTACTCCTGAAGTAAATTGGCCGTCTATACTGGTAATAAGCAGTTTCCCCAATAAATCTTTTGCAATAGCAACCACATCCTCCCCTTGATAATATTCCGCCGGAAGCTTCATTTATTAATAATATTTATTTTCATTTAACTAGTTTTTCCGGAGCTTTTGTTCCAGTAAAAATAAAAAGGAAGTCCGGCCAGAATTAAAACCAAACCTATAATACACTCTCTGGGTCGTTCTATCAGGCTAATGGTTACAAGCACCAGGCAAAATAAAATATAGATGGCAGGAATTATTGGATAACCAGACCATTTTATAGGACTGGAAAGCTTCATTTTAATTCGCAAAATAAAAACACCTAAAGCCATCGATCCATAAAAAATGAAAGCTGCAAAAATTAGCATATCTGTCAATTGATCAAAGCTTCCTGAAAAAACCAGCATGGAAGCCCAAATCCCCTGAAGAATAAGCGCATTAGAAGGCGTTCTGTAAACGGGATGCACATGACCTATTTTTTTAAAGAAAAGCTTATCAAAAGCCATCGCAAAATAAACCCTTGAGGCGCCTAAAATGGTGTTGTTGGTAGTGCCAAAAGTGGCTACCATGATAAGCACAGATATAACAATCAAGCCGATCGGCCCCAGTATTTTATCAATTACATATACCCCTGCAATCAGGTTTTCATCTTTACTTAGTGCTGCAAATTGTTCAACCGGCACAATATAAATAAAGACAAAATTTACCGCCATATAGATGGTAATTATTATCATCAATCCGGTAACAAGACCCAGTGGAATATTTTTATGAGGATTTTTAACCTCCCCACTTACAAAGGCAAGGTTATTCCATCCTTCATACGCCCAGAAAGCACTTAACATCGCAGTAAAAAAGGCACTGAATAAAGAAGCATCAGAAGTATGCTTACTATTGAAAATTGCTTCATTGGTTTGAAAATTCAACCAGCTTCCTTTGTCCGAAAATAAGCTTACCAATATGATAAAAATCATTCCGGTAATTACGGCAGATGCAAAGATTTTTGTAATAAGACTTCCGTATTTCACCCCGCGGTAATTTATTGAAGTGAGTAATGCAATCAACGCTACGGTTGCGATTTTTACTCCAAAATTATCCAAAGGATAAAATATGCCACCGATCGTAAACTGCTCCAACTCCGGGCTAAGGCGCGGTAAAGGAACAAGTGTATTCAGGGATTGAGAAAAAATATATCCTACGGACGCAATTGTAGCACTTTGAATGACACTGAAGGAAGTCCAGCCGTATAAAAACCCCCATAATCTTCCGAATATCCGGTTAAAATAAGCGTAGGGGCCGCCTGGTTCTGCAATTAAACCGGCAAGCTCGGCATTGGAAAGGGATCCAAAGAGACTGATAATGCCTGCTACAAACCAGGCAAGAAGGATCATTACCGGAGACATCAGTTCCTCCGACATTGGAGCTATTTTCTTAAATATTCCTGACCCTATTACTGCGCCAATAACTAACGAAATAGCAGAAAAAAGCCCGAGACGTTTGATAAGACCGGACGAGTGATATTCTTCTAAGTTATCCTTCATTCTTGATAGGGTAAATGAGATTGGTTGATAAAAGTAAAAATGAAAGATAAAGGAATTTTAAATAAATCAATTGAATGCAAACAACTTTTCGGGTGTAATACAATACTCCATAGGCACATCATTTTCATTTACATCTTCTATTATTTCAACGGGATCAAAAAATGAAACACCGATCTTTTCAACATCTTTCCTGCATTTCTTTAAAAAACGGTCGTAAAAACCTTTTCCATATCCTACCCTGAAGCCTTTCTTATCAAAAGCCAGAAGTGGTAATATCACGATATCAATTTCCTCTTCATTAAAGAACTTTAATGTTGAAGGTTCAAGAATGCCGGAAGGGCTTTCAACCAATTCGGTTTCTTCCCCTAAAATATGGGCAGACATATCTAAAGTCTTAAAATCGCTTTTGGGGATAATGATGCTTATTTCCGGGTGAAGTCTTTTTACTTCCTGAATAATGCATCGTGTATTGACCTCATTATTTCTTATAATCGGTAGAAATATATGCAGGGATTTGTATTGCCCAAGATTGAAAGAAGAAAGGAACACTTCGCAAATGTTTTTACTTTTCAGGGCATGATCTTCTTTGCTTAATCCAGTCATCTTCTGAAGATAAAGCTTTCTTAATTCAGCTTTCTTCATCTTCTAGCAATACATTAAATTTAAAATCAAATGAATCTAAGTAAGCGCTGGTTTTATCAATAAATTCCTGGTCATTAAGGTAAAAGTTTAAAAAATTATCGTGTCGTTCCTGTAGCTGTCCATTCGGGAAAAGTTTAGCTTTCAATCCCAAAAGTTGATTTATCGCTATTTCCTGATTTTTTTCCTCCGCCTTCTTCAGTTTTTTCTCAATGCTTTCTACCACAGATCTGACTTTGTGAAATTCAGCACCGACATAGTCTTTAAGAGACTTATCTATACTAACAGCCTTTTCTTTTATTGTATTAAAAATCATTTCCAGGTCCCCGGCTTCTCCATTTAAATGAAAATTATTATCAGAGTTAGCCTCCAGGTATTTGGTCTTTAAATGACTTTCTTCAAGGAAAAGGTCTTTAATCTGAATATTTAATTTGTTGAATTTTTTGAGATTTGATTTATTAACAAAAAGCGCAAAGCTCCTCGGCATAAGAATTGGGAAAGGAACGTGATACAAATTAAAAACCTCTTTCAACTGAAGCCAGTAAGCTACTTCTGCCGGACCACCTATATAAGCGAGGTTTGGTAAAATTTCTTCTTGATAAACCGGTCTCAAAACAACATTAGGACTAAACTTCTCAGGTGACTCTTCGATTACTTTTAAAAGTTCGTTTTTCTCAAATGATAAATCAGTGTTGATAATTCTAAACTTATTACCATCCCACTCAATTCTTTCCCTTAATCCATCTTCCAAATAAAACAAATTGATTTCCCTTGGATGAATCTGACTTTTGTATCCCAGTTCAGAAAGCTGACCGGTTGTCTTTTCTACCAGTTCTAACGATCTTCTTTCCGTAATTTCCTTTGTAATAACGCCTTTAAATAAACTTTTTAAAGACTTCCGATCAGGATCAATAACCACAAGACCATATTTCCCAAACAATTCATTTACCAGTTCCCTTGTTGCATCCGCTAAGGTACTTTGCTTTTTATAGGGCTCAGTGAATTTTTCGGGAATGAACGCGATGTCTTCCAGGCTTTGGATCATGTCTTTTGGTGATAACCTTCCTACTCCGCCTTTTGCCTCCACTTTCCATTCATACTTCTTGCCATATAAGAAAAAATGATTGATTTCTTCAAAATCATGATCCTCAGAAGCCATCCAGTATACAGGCACAAAATTATAGTCTGGATATTCTTTTTTCAGTATATTACAAATATGTATTACCGCTTGAATTTTATAAATAAAATACAAAGGCCCGGTGAATATATTTAGTTGATGTCCTGTGGTGATCGTGAAAGTTTTTTCATCCAACAACAGATCAATATTATCTTTAACTTTTAGTGAAGAGCAAGAATTGCTGTATTGGGACAAAAGCTCTTTATGAAGTATTTCTCTTTTTTCTTTAGAAAAGGAACGGCTTGCAATTGATTCTTTAAAACTATGAGGGGTTGGATATAAATTATAAAAAGATTTTAATTCTGGTTTTTGATTGATATAATCTAAAAAAAGGGAAGAAAAACATCCGGTTTCTCCTAAATCAACTTGTTCTAACTTCATTGAAAATAGTTTTGAGGTATGAGGTTCGAGGTTCGGGAAATTCACTTGGAACTTCTTATTTAATTCCTTTAATTCATTCACTTCCGTTGAATATTTGTCTCCTCCTTTTTAATTAGTCATACTTTAATCCAGTAACCAGGATTAAAACATAAACCAATTGGCCCCAATGAATGTTTTTATTTAAGGTATTAACCCAACCGAAAGCAAATCTATCCCGATAATTTTTTATTACAAAACCTCACCGTAAAGATCAAATTCGGTAGCATCATTAATCTTTACATTTACAAATTCACCTACAGGGATATAACTTTTGGTAGCATCAATAATCACTTCATTATCAACTTCAGGTGAGTCATGTTCGGTTCTACCCAGATAATTTCCACCTTCCTTTCTATCAATCAAAACTTTAAAAGTCTTTCCAATTTTCGCCTGGTTGAGCTCAAAAGAGATCTGTTCCTGTAAAGTCATTATTTGACTGACCCTTTCCTGCTTTAATTCAGAAGGCACATTATCCTCCAAAGAATAGGCGTGAGTATTTTCTTCATGAGAATAGGCAAAAACGCCAAGTCTTTCAAACCTTGACTTTTCAACAAATCGCACCATCTCCTCGAAATCTTCTTCAGTTTCTCCTGCATGTCCCGCAATCAATGTGGTTCTTAAGGCGATTCCCGGCACTTTATCACGAATCTTTGCAATTAGTTCTTCCGTCTTCTCCCTTGTAATTCCTCTCCTCATGACTTTCAACATATTATTTGAACCATGCTGAAGCGGCATATCCAGGTATTTGCAAATATTTTCCCTTTCCTCCATCACATCCAGGATTTCAAGAGGAAAACCGGAAGGATAGGCATATTGAAGTCTTATCCATTCAATTCCATCCACATCGGATAGTCTCCTTAGAAGGTCCGGAAGCTCTCTTTTTCCATTCACATCAATACCATAGTAAGTCAGATCCTGTGCAATTAAAATTAGCTCCTTTGTACCTTTAGATGCCAAAGATTTTGCCTCCATAACTATTTCTTCCATTGGCTTGGACAAATGTTTTCCTCTCATTAGAGGAATGGCGCAAAATGAACAGGGCCGGTCACAACCTTCGGATATTTTTAAATAACCATAATGACTGGAGGTAGTAAGAATCCTTTCACCAACCAACTCATGTTTATAATCCGCTTTGAATTTTTTAAGTAAAAGGGAAAGATCACGTGTCCCGAAAAAAGCATCAACAGAAGGAATTTCCTTTTCCAGATCATCTTTATATCGTTGGGAAAGACATCCAGTCACATATAATTTATCTATCAAACCGCTGTCCTTAGCATCTGCATATCGAAGTATTGTGTTTATTGATTCTTCCTTTGCATTATCTATAAATCCACAGGTATTTATAATTATCACATTGGCATCATCCTTTGAGGATTCATGGGTTGCATTAATTTTATTACCCTTAAGTTGGGTAAGCATAACTTCTGAATCCACAAGATTTTTGGAACAACCTAATGTGACAATGTTTACCTTATCCTTCTTCAGTCCTTTGGTCTTCAATATTTTTATTTTTAACAGTTACAAATTTAAGCCCCTTTTCTCACAATAAATAACCTACTCAAAAGTTGATTCCACTGTAAATAAAAGTAGTATTTAATAAACCCATAATTAAGTCTAAAAATTCTGTTAAAATTGCACCCAGTATTCTAACTAATGATTTTTCAAAAATTGCAGGTCCGGGTATTTCTTCAACTGACAAGTTCAATTCTTTTTCTTTACCTTTTTAGTGGGTGTATTGACCAATGTGACACAACAAATAGTACAAAATTAAATATGGCTTTTGTGGATGCAACAGGGAAAGCTGTTTCTTTTAGATATCAAATGTATAATGAAAAAAATGAAAGACTGGATACTTTAAAAGCCAAACAAACCTCTGACAAAGCCTTTCTATTTTTAGACCTATCAAAAAGCTCGACTTCCTTTAATATATGTCTTTTCCCGGATCCGGCGCTGAAAGATTCTGTTTGTGAGCAGATAACTTTTAACTATACCTTATTGCCATTTAATAAAGGTCCTGAATGTGGAATTGATTTGAAAGTGCAAGATTTAAGTGTAACACACACGTCTGACCCTGCAGGAATAACAAATTCTGTTAAAGTTATAAACAACGAACTTTCTACGGGGAATACAACCAATGTCTTAATTTATACATCAAAATAGTGTCATTTTATAAATCCATATTGCTTTTATTCATTGTTGTGTTGTCAGGTAAAGCCTTTGGTCAATCTCAGGATACAACCAAACAGGAAGTGAAGAAGATTCTGTTTGAGGATAAACGCTTACTGAATGGGGTACGCGTCGGGGTTGATATTGCTGGTATAGCCTATGGGTTTATTGCAAACAACGAGAACTTTAAACTGGAGAACAAATATGAAATAAACGGTGATCTTGGCATAAAAAGATGGTTTATGACTCTAGACCTTGGAACGGCAAAATTTACCAGTATAGATGCAGATACTATTTACAACAACAGCAATTATGAAAGTTCTGGAAGTTATTACAGGGTTGGGGCCGATTACAGAATAAGCAAGTCAGCCAAAAGCTTTCTGTTTTTTGGAGGAAAATTTGGGCAAGCTTTCATGAATGAAGATGTGCAGTATCAAATTTTTAAGATTCCTTTTAATGACGTAATAGTGAGCAACCCTATAAAGGATAGCTACCAAAGACCCCTAAGTCCCAAATGGATCGAATTAACGCCAGGCGTTAAGGTATATATATGGAAGAATTTCTATATGGGATATACCATAAGGTTAAAATTCCTTATTCCCTCTAAAAAATATAAAGATTATCCACCGATGTATATTCCCGGATATGGGGTGGGAAACCGAAACTCAAATATTGGTTTCAGCTTTCATTTAATGTATAGGATTCCTTTTGGGAAAGATCCAGTAATTCCTTTAAAAGGGAGATAATTATAAAAAAGTATTAAGTCCTGGGCTAGAAATTTTTAAAAAGGGAGTCTACGAAATCCTGCTTATTAAAAATCTGTAAATCGTCTACTTTCTCTCCAACTCCTATATATTTCACTGGAATTTGAAATCCATCAGAAATGCCGATCACTACACCACCTTTTGCTGTTCCATCCAGCTTGGTAATAGCTAATGCAGAAACCTCTGTGACTCTAGTAAATTCTTGTGCCTGAATAAAAGCATTTTGACCGGTACTCCCATCGAGGACCAACAATACTTCATGAGGCGCATCCGGAATAAACTTTTGAATTACTTTCTTAATTTTTGAAAGCTCATTCATTAAATTCACTTTCGTATGTAATCTTCCGGCAGTGTCTATTATAACTACATCAGCCTTTTGATCAACACCTTGCTTTGCCGCATCAAAGGCAACAGAAGAAGGATCTGTGTTCATTCCATGGGACACGACTGGCACACCTACTCTTTCCCCCCATAATATCAACTGATCTACGGCCGCCGCTCTAAAAGTATCGGCGGCTCCTAGTATTACCTTATATCCCTTATTTTTAAACTGGGCGGATAGCTTTCCAATGGTCGTTGTCTTTCCAACTCCATTCACGCCTACAACTAAAATCACATAAGGCTTTTTGTTTTCAGGTATGCTAAAATCATCGGGAATTGCCACTCCCCTATCAGTTTCAGACAAAAGTCCAGCTACTTCTTCTTTAAGAATTTTATTTAATTCTGCTGTACCTAAATACTTATCCCTGGCAACCCTTTCTTCTATTCTTTTAATAATCTTTAAAGTAGTATCTACCCCTACGTCCGAAGATATCAATAATTCTTCAAGATCATCCAAAACCTCCTCGTCTATTTTTGACTTGCCAATAACGGCTTTACTTAATTTATCAAAAATATTGGAGCTGGTTTTTTCCAGCCCTTGATCTAGAGATTCTTTTTTTTCTTTACCTCCAAAAAGTCCGAATAGTGCCATACCGAAAAGTTAAAAAAAAAGTCCCGGAAAAGGGACTTTTGTATTGTTGTGTTAAAATTTTTTATTTACCACCTTTTAAAGTTTGTTGAACCAACTCAACCGGCACCATTTCTTCTTTAAAAGTATATGCACCAGTTTCAGGTGATTTAATCGCTCTAACTACTTTAGCGAATCCTTTTCCGCCTTCTTTCTTAAGAGTAGCAACAACTTTCTTTGCCATAATTATTTAATTTCTTTATGTACAGTTACTTTTTTCAATATTGGATTATATTTTTTCAACTCCAGTCTTTCGGTGGTGTTTTTTCTATTCTTTTTGGTAATGTAACGAGACATTCCAGGCATTCCTGAATTTTTCATTTCAGTACATTCCATTATTACCTGAATTCTATTGCCTTTTTTTGCCATTTCTGAAAACCTTTAATATTAATTTAAACTGCTATACGACCTTCTTTTCTCGCTTTTTTGATAACTGCATAAATACCATTTTTATTAATGGTTTTAATTGCAGAAGCAGCAAGTTTCAAAGTTATCCATTTGTCTTCTTCAGGAATATAGAATTTTTTCTTTTGAAGATTGGGATAAAATTTCCTCTTGGTCCTGTTGTTAGCATGTGATACTTTATTACCTACTCGTGCCCTTTTACCTGTGATTTGACAAACTCTGGCCATGATTTCTTTACTTATTCTTAAAAATTAAATGCAAATATCCGATAATTAAATTTAATTACAAAGAGTGGTTAAAAAGTTTTTGAAGATTTTTTATAGCCATAGGGACAGTGTTTACACCCATTCTTGCAGCAATATCCTCGTTTCTTGTGATAGAATTCGGTAAAGACCATTAGTCCGTTTTCATTTATATAAAAATCCTGGTTATCCTCCCCTTTTTGAGGTGTTTCCTTGCCTTTAAACATTCCTTTGCTATTAAGAATTAGTACCTTTGAGACATAAAATTAAGGAGATTGTTTTTAAATTGTACAAAATGGTTCCACCAATAACTGACAGTCAACAAGCAATAGATTTAGAAAATAGATTTGGCGCACATAACTATCATCCACTTCCAGTAGTATTAACAAAAGGTGAAGGTATTCATTTGTGGGATGTGGAGGGACGACATTATTTTGATTTTCTTTCAGCTTATAGCGCCGTAAACCAGGGCCATTGTCATCCCAAAATAATCAATTCTTTAATTGAACAAGCAAAAATTCTCACCTTAACATCTAGAGCCTTTTATAACGATGTACTCGGTGTTTATGAAAAGTATATAACCGACTATTTCGGATATGACAAAGTTTTGCCTATGAATACTGGCGTTGAAGGCGGTGAAACAGCAGTAAAACTATGTAGAAAGTGGGGATATTCTGTAAAAGGAATTCCACAGAATAAAGCCAAAATCGTTTTTGCCTCCGGAAACTTTTGGGGCAGAACTATTGGAGCAATATCTTCTTCTACAGACCCTTCGAGCTTTGAAGGTTTTGGGCCATTTGTGCCGGGGTTTGAACTTGTTCCTTACAACAATCTTGAAGCACTGGAAAGAGCTGTTCAAAATCCAGATGTCGCGGGATTTATGGTGGAACCCATTCAGGGAGAAGCAGGTGTGGTAGTTCCAGACGTGGGATATTTGTCAAAAGTCTATGAAATTTGTAAAAAACATAATGTTCTCTTCATAGCAGATGAAATACAAACGGGACTGTGCAGAACGGGGAAAATGCTGGCTTGCGATTATGAAAACGTAAGACCAGATATTTTAATATTGGGGAAAGCCCTTTCCGGTGGTGTTTTACCGGTTTCAGCTATTTTGGCTGATGATGAGATCATGCTTACCATTCAACCGGGCCAACATGGATCCACTTACGGAGGTAACCCATTAGCTTGTAAAGTAGCAATAACGGCGCTTCAGGTACTTAAAGAAGAAAACCTAGCAGAAAATGCGTATAAAGTTGGATCATTGTTCAGGGAAAAAATGACAAATCTGAAAAACAGATCCGGGTTAGTAGAAATAGTAAGGGGAAAAGGACTTTTAAATGCATTGGTTATAAATGACGCAAAGAATCCTAATTTGGCTTGGGATGTCTGTTTTAAACTTAAAGAAAATGGGTTGCTTGCGAAACCCACTCACGGTAATATTATAAGATTTGCTCCGCCGCTAATTATCACAACAGAGCAAATGGAAGAATGCTGTCAAATTATTGAAAAAACAATACTGTCTTTCGAATAACTTATTTTATTTTAAATACAGCCCTTACCTCGTAGCGAAGTTTTATTTCTTTAAAACCAATTTCCGGCGAAGCTTCATCTGCGCTCATAGCTTTCATTTCCATGTTGGCCATTCGACTTTCAAACGGCTGGGGATAATACTCTCCGATTTCCTGTATCTGCAATACCTCACCTAATTCTTCGTCAATACCATCTAATAAATAACCGGCTTTTTCTCTGGCCGCCTGAAGCGCTTTGATCTTAATTTCTTTTCGAAATTGTTCGATCTTAGAATGCGAGTATTTGGAAATATTGGTATAGGCTACTCCTTTAGGGTCAACGCCAGACATTATTTCGTTAATCTTAAAAAGATTGTTAAGCTTTAAAACATATTGTTTAGAAATCAAAAAATCTTCGCTCTTTCTCTTCTTTTCCCAATATTCATTATAACCCTGCATATTTTCGATATGAAGGTCTTCCTTTGGAATAGAAGCCGCTGATACCGCTTTTACCAATTGCTTTTCTAAAGCTTCTATTTCTACTTTCTTGTTATTATTCTTGTATTCCTTCAAAGAAATGGTATAGTATATTTCATCGGGAACAACTTCCATTTCAGCGCTTCCCATCACTTCTATTTTCCTCGTGTTATCAATTAAAGTAGCTGTTGGTGTATTTTGGCTGAAAGCATTAAAACCCACTAAAAGCATACAACAAAAAATAATTTTCTTAGCCATAATCGTCAATTTTATATTTAACTCTTTACTTATCTCAATATTACAATCTTGAAAAAATAAAAGGCCTATAATTACTTATAGGCCTCTATATCAATTCTTATAAAGAAACTATTTGCCGGCTTTTTGTTTCTGAGCTCTTTGCTGAGCTTCTTTATACTTTTGAAGATCAACCAAATATTCTCTGAATCTCTTAGCATTTTCATTTCCAGGGTCTATACCTTCAACTTTTTCCCAATATTCTCCGGCAGTCTTCAAATCTTCTTGTTGGGTATAATAAGAAGCCATATACTGATACGCCGTTAATAGGGCTGATTTTTTATTCGGTTCAGTAGAAAGCGTGGAATCAGGTTCAAGTATTTCTATCAATTTTTCATAATGTGGCTTAGCCCTTCCATCACCATCACCTTGATGAAAATTACTTAATGCCAACATACTATACCCTAAATAGTGATCTGGCTGAGCATCAATTACCTTTTGGAAAGCAGAATCAGCTTTAACAAATTCTTTTGCCCCCATATAAACAGTTCCTGCTCTGTAATAATCGTTTGTAGTAGGATTTTCCTTTTTAGCTAAAAGAAGATCGTAAAGCTTTGCAGCCTCATTATTCTTTCTGGATTTCCTTAATTGTTCAGCAACCTCTTCTATCATTTCTATGTTTGCAGTATCCTTTTCAATTGCTACATAGAAATTTTCAACAGCTAAAGAATCCTGACCCAAATTCATCAAAATCTTCCCATAATTCTCGTAGTCAGCAGCAATTGTTTTATCAGGTTTTAC
>DASPJL010000139.1:0-11733 GCA_035628645.1 Cytophagales bacterium
CAAAGGCGGAACATAGCGTCTATGAATAGCGCTTGATTCTGATTTAAGATTTATGCAGGTTTTTGCACTTTTCAAATAACCTTCCAAGAATTTGAGTTTTTTTGACTAAGACTTGCTCAAGACTGCTCAAGACTCGTCAAGACTGCCCAAGACTTGTACTTTTTTTAGGTGTCAGAGAGATTCATATCTCCCTTAACTGATTGTAGCTAAGATGCGAAGTGAGTTGTCTTAAGTGGTTCATAACCTCCAAAATGTATTTTGTGATCCGTGCTCCGAGCTGGGTTCCTTTGATAGTCTTTAAGATTTATGGGTTAATTCATTAGAAATTTGTCGCAAATCCCCCAAATTTTGTCAAATATGGCCATGTAGAGTACAGAAATGTTTGATTACTTTTAGGAAGCAGAATATTCAGGAAATGGAAAACAAAAGGGCAATGAGAGAGCCGGTTTCGATAAAGCAAAATATTTCTTTCTGGCAGGAACTTAAAAATGCTATTCTGGGCACTGAAGCGGATTACACACAAATTAGTATGAGGAAGGCCATATTCCTGTTGGCTGTTCCCATGATTTTGGAATTGGCTATGGAATCTACCTTTGCTGTGGTTGATATATATTTTGTGGGTAAGTTAGGCGCTTCCGCTATTGCAACCGTAGGGCTTACCGAAACTTATTTATTTTTGTTATACTCTGTAGCCATGGGCCTCGCTACCGCTGTTACGGCTATTGTAGCCAGAAGAACGGGAGAGAAAAACAAGGAAGACGCCGCCAACGCCGCCATACAATCAATATTTCTTGCCGTAGTGGCTTCCCTTCCGTTTGCCTTAGCCGGAATTTTCTATTCAAAAGAATTGCTTGGATTGATGGGAGCTGATCAATGGGCAATTGATCATGGGTATCGCTATACCCAATGGATGCTGGGAGGAAATGCAATTATTATGTTGTTGTTTGTAATGAATGCCATTTTCAGGGGAGCAGGTGATGCAGCCATAGCGATGCGTGTTCTTTGGATTGCCAACATCACGAATATTATTCTGGACCCTATACTGATTTTCGGCTGGGGACCAATTCCGGCATTAGGAATAGAGGGCGCTGCCATAGCTACTAATATTGGACGTGGCGTGGGCGTTTTTATTCAACTTTGGGTACTTTTTAAAGGAGGAAAACATATCAAGGTATTACGTTCACAATTAAGGTGGAATCCTAATGTCATGCTTAATATCTTTAACACCTCTTTGGGGGGTATAGGGCAAATGATTGTGGCGATGACTTCCTGGATATTCTTAATGCGAATACTAGCTGAAGTCGGAAGTGAAGCAGTTGCAGGCTCTACTATAGCCATACGTATTATGATGTTTACAATGATGCCGGCATGGGGAATGTCCAATGCTGCGGCGACACTTGTAGGGCAAAATCTCGGTGCTGGCAATCCTGACCGGGCAGAATCGGCCATATGGAAAACAGGAACCTACAATATGATTTTTCTTATAGGTGTTTCTATAGTTTATTTCTTCTTTAATAATTCGTTGGTGGAGATTTTTACAGAGGATGCAAAAGTAATTGCTATAGGTTCGGAGTGGCTGCGCATACTATCGTTTTCTTATTTTGTTTATGGATGGTGGATGGTTTCCACACAAGCATTTAATGGTGCCGGAGATACGAAAACTCCAACAAAAATCAATCTTGTCTTTTTCTGGTTGATACAAATACCCTTATCCTATTTCCTGGCAATTCAGCTTGGGTGGGAGCAGTCAGGTGTTTTCTGGGGAGTTTTTATATCAGAAACGGCTGTTGGCTTATTCACCCTGTGGCTTTTTAAAAGAGGAGGGTGGAAAAAGGTGAAGGTTTAGCAGGTGGTTTTTTAACAAATAAAGCTTAGACCTTCACATGCTTTGAAGTTGCAAAATTCCCTAAGTCCTTAATCCTTCCCGTCTTTTTTTATTCAAATACTTTCTGACGGGAATATCATACAATATCGTTACCAACCATGCAAGACCAATCAACAGAATTGTACCTATGATAACGATATAGTATAGCTCTGTAGTTCCGGGTTTGTTCTTCAAAAAGTAATTTGCAAATATCCAAATGGCGGGATAATGGACCATATATAAAGGATAGGATATCTTTCCGGAGAAGTTGCAGACTTTTTTTAATGCCGGCGATAACCTTGATCCTGCTCCCAATAATACAAGTAATGGAAAATAGAATAGCACTACCAAAGCTTCTGCCAGCCAGTTCCATTGAAGATAAGGCATGAGAAAAGCAAACGATAACAATATGGCCAATCCGACAAAGCCAAGCTTATTTTTTATAATCCAGTTGGAACGGTAAATGAACAGTCCGGCTAAAAACGAGTAAGAAATACGAGCGCAGCCATCCCAAAAGTTATCTTTTCCCCAGCCACCCATAAGGTTTCCTGCACGATAGCTAACAAAGCAAAGCGCGATTGCTGCAAGTATCATTAATACGACCAAAAAGCGACGGCTTAGCTTGTACAGTATAAAGGCATAAAAAATGTTGGCAACGTATTCCCAAAATAACGACCAGGAAGGAGCATTTAAGCCGAATAAGTTAAAACCTCGCTCTTGCATAGCTCCAAAAGGAATTAGAAAAATTGAGCAAAGGAATATCAAAATAAGTTTGCTTGTGTCATACGTTTCATAGTGATTTGCAAATGGGTCAAAGAAAAGGCCTATTAAACCCAGCACTGATCCTAAGACAACCAAAGGATGGAGTCTTATCAGTCTGGATTTAAAAAATTCCCAAACGCCCATTTTTTCAATACGGTCATCATAAGCGTAACCAATTACAAATCCGGACAAACAGAAGAAAAAGTCTACAGCCAAATAACCGTGGCCAATAAAGTTTTTGCTGTAGTCTGTAAATATCCATTCCATAAAATGAAAAACCACAACAGCCAAAGCCGCTATCCCTCTTAGGCCGTCAAGTATTTCAAAATGTTGTTTAGTTTTTAGAATATCCGGGTTTAAATTAGTCATGTTCATTCATTTCTATTTATCAGGCTAGATAAGAGCCGACTTGTTGGTTCGCTTTGTTCCTTTTTTCCAATTTCTGTAGTTGGAATTAAGAAGTTATTTTACAAAGAATCAAATAATATCGTTGAGAAAAAAATGTGGAGTTGAGTTTAGACCCCCGGCGTTACCAAAAATCACCAATAAATGAGTGACCCGGTCCTAAAATAAAATCGGAAAGGATCACTATATACTGATGGCGTTACTTCTCTAAATCTCCAATTCTATTTCATATCAGGAAGTATAATTTCTGTTTGATAATCCTTAGCCAGTTTTATAAGATTTTCAATGATAGCGGGGTCAACCGGTGGTGGTGTAGTTACACCGGAAGCTGGAGTGCCAATAGAGTAAAAAAAATTTTCCAACCCTGCAGGGGTAATGATAACCAGTAATCGGCCTTGTTTCTTTTCTATGTTTTTGAATGTGTGCAGTGTACCCTTCGGTATATAAGCAAATGATCCGGCTTCTAATACACTTTGCTTATCTCCACATAAGAATGAAAATTTGCCGTCAAGTACATAGAAGGATTCATCTTCCCGATAATGAATATGAGGGGGAGGTCCACCTTCGGGTTGAATAATCTGATCAATGATAGTGAGGGTTTCATTTGTTTGTTTGCCGGTTACTTTAAAGGTATATAAGTCGCCTAGTACCCAAAATGAATTATCTTCACCCTGCTTTAATAGAAGTTCGATATTGTCGTTCATAATAAAAGTTTTTAATAAATATGATGTCTTTTACCGGGGCTTATGCCTGCGACTTAGTTACGTGTTGTTACAGCTATAGGTTTAATTCTTAGGGCATTACGCCTTTCTTGGCTAACTCCTCAATATTTACCCTCGAATAATTGAAAGATTTCATCAAACGTTCACTCAATCCTAACCGCTCTGAAATCAAAGGCCAGTCCGGTAAATATTCCTATTCCTCCGCCTACATTCGACATTATCATTGCTGGTTGGGCAAATGGATTAGAATTGCCGTCTCTGGCAGCATCTACAGATCGGACATATTTATAGTATGATTCATCAATATGGTATAGGGTTAAAAAGGCTTCCTTACCTTTTTCAAAGGTATAGGGTGTGCCTACGGAGATTTTACTTGTTTCCGAAAATTCATCAGTAAATACAAAACGCTGTACCACGTTGGTAAGGCTATCTTTATGGACTACCAGCCGGTAATAATTTTCTCTGGTAGTATCATCCTCAAATGACATTAACACATAAGCAAGGGAGTCTTCATTGAATTTATATTCCGCGGTATCTATAGGTACTGCTTGCAGTAGTTTGGTTTTGCCGGTTATGGTCCTTCCTTTGGAATCTTTGATATACAGAAAAAAATCCCTTTCAAAATCAGCAGGCACAATTTTGTTGGAAATGTAATTGTATACCTTATAGCCTTCTTCAAACTGAGTATTTAAAAAAAGCGTATCTACTATATTGTTGTAGGTTACCGTAATCAGTGCATCATTGACAAAAGGAGAGGAGAGGGAGTCGAGATAGGAAGAACTTTCCGTTAATAATAGCTGAACCTTTCTGCCAGGTTCAAGATAACATTCCACAACGAGCTGAGATTGGTGTTTGGGCAAATCAATGGTTATGTCCTTTTCCAGGTCACAGCCAAATAAGAGCAGACCTAAGCAGAATGCAATAAGTAAGTACTTAAAATATGCCATATTCCGAATTGACCTTTTAAAATACTCCATCCTTTAAAATTTAAAATTGTAGGTTAATGTAGGAATTATCGGAAACAAAGAAACCTGTTTTCCCTGGTAACTAGTTACTACGCCTCCTTCATCTGCTTTTTCTTCATCTATATATAAGAAATAAGGATTATAGCGATTGTAAACATTATAAACGCTAAAAGTAAGATCAGATTCACCCCACCTTGGATATATTTTGTACACCACAGAAAGATCCATTCTGTGATAAGGCTTCATCCTGTATCCGTTCCTGTTTTCAACTATCGGAATTACTTTAGGTCCGATATTTTCAACTTCCTGTAAAACAAATCTGCCTGAAGGCAGCGTTACCGCATTTCCGGTCCCGTAGACCCACGTCCCGCTAAGAGAGAACCTTTTGTTTAGCTGATGCATCACCACAAGGGAAACATCATGTCGTCTGTCATACCGGGCAAAGAATCTTTTTCCATTGTTGATGTCCTCAAAATCCCTCCATGTCCAGGACAAGGTATATCCTATCCATCCTGTTGTTTTGCCTTGTTTTTTTTCAATATACACTTCATTACCATAACTGTAGCCTTTACCAAAAACGAAATTATCATCGAGGTTAGAAGTTAAAAATAATCCTGCCCCTTCCTTAAAATCTATTTGTCTATTCATCCATTTATAGTAAGCTTCATTTGTAATTAATATTTTTTTGTTTCTCGATAAAAAGCTAACTCCTGCGGCTATTTGGTCGGAGATCTGGGGTTTTACCAATTCGTTGGAAGGATACCAGATATCTGTCGGCAATGTGGCAGAAGAGCTGGAAACGAGGTGAATATACTGGAACATTCTTGCATAGCTTGCCTTTAAAGCTACCATTTCATTCAGGCTAAATTTCCCTGAGATCCTGGGTTCTAATCCGTAGAAATAGTTTGTTTGATTTATAAAACCTGAAAGTCTTAGTCCTCCATTTAAGGTAATGGCTTTGCTAAGTTTGAAATCATCTGAAATATAGGCTCCCCACTCGGTGCCTTTATAATCATTTCCGGCATCAAACGAAGTCTCTCCTTCGCTATCTCCACCTTTTATTCTGCCAACAATAAATTTGTGGCGGGTAGCGGACAATCCAAATTTAATGCTGTTCCTATCATCAGGATAATAGTTGAAATCAATCAGTCCTGTAAGGTCATTTACCTGTGATCCTATCTTAAATTCAAAATCGTCAAAAAAATTCCGGATCTGATAATCATATTTGGTGTAGACCAGCGACGTTTTTGCAACGAGATCAGTATTGAAAAAATGTTGCCACTGGGTTTGGATCATGCTGTTCCCCCAATTGAAATTAAAATTAAAGTCATCGTCATTAAATTTGAAAACATCATTTCCATAATATCCGCTAATGGATAACTTATCCCTGTCGCCAAGATCATAGGCATATTTTCCGTTTAAATCATAAAAATAATAATCAGGAATAGGGTCATAGTCAGGATCATTTTTATTCTGCCGGTTGACCAATCGGGTAAAAACATCGAAATATGTTCGCCTGGCGGATACAATTAATGAGCTGTGCTGATTGACTGGTGTTTCCAAGGTAAGGCGGGAGGAAATTATACCTATTCCTCCGCTTCCTGAAAACTGTTCGGTGTTCCCCTCGCGCGTTTTTATATCTATGACAGAAGAAAGCCGCCCCCCAAATTGTGCCGGAAAACCTCCCTTGTAGAGTTCTGCATCTTTTATGGCGTCAGAATTAAATATGCTGAAAAAGCCAAATAGATGGTAAGGGTTATAAACAACGGCATTATCCACCAATATTAAATTCTGATCTACACCTCCTCCACGGACATATAACCCGGAAGCTCCTTCTCCGCCTGATTTTACGCCTGGTTTCAACTGAAATGTTTTGAATATATCTACCTCCCCAAATATTGCCGGCAAGAGTTTCGCTTCTTTTGCAGTAATGGTAGTAACGCTCATTTGCGAAGATTGTAGCTTTTCTTTTAAAGGCTCCGATTGAACCAGAACTTCCTCCAGCGTCCGGGATTCACTTTTCAGTTGTACGTTAAGGATTGTATTTTTTTTAAGGCGGACGATTTGCGTATCTGCACTATAGCCAATATAGGAAAATAAAATCTTGTGACTACCTATAGGAAGCGTTATGGAATAACGTCCTTTAATGTCCGATAAAGTTCCCTTTGATAAAGAGTCGATAAATACCGTTGCTCCCGGAAGTTTCTCGCCTGTTTCACTGTCTTTTACAACTCCTGATAACTCTTGCTTTTGTGCAAAAGAGGAAAAAATAGAAAGACTGAAAAGAATAAACAACGAAAAGTATTGCATACCGGCGATGAACCAAAATAGAACTGTCTATAGTACGAAGAAAACCAGAATTTTATTAACAATAATCTATAAATCCGCTAGTGCTTGGTAAAATATCAAAAATAAAGCCTGGAAAATTTCCAGGCCTTAATTAATGAATATAAACTTTACCTCTAAAATTTATATCCATTTTCTATATGACTTACTTAAACAGCAAATCAAAAATTTAGTTTAGTTAATATTACTTTTTTAATTCTTCGATTTCCTTTTCTAAATCCTCTAAAGCTTCATTCGTCTCTTTCTTAAAAGCTTTCCAATCCTTCTGCGCCTCACCTCCTGTTTCTTCCAGCTTTTCTTTCAGGCTTTTTCTTTTTACTTCCAGCTCATCTATTCTTTTTTGAAGGTCGCGATTAATGTTTCCATCTTTATCACTGACGCTTTTTTTCAAGTCTTCAATCTCTTTGTCTACGTCATCCAGCTTTTCATTAAAGCTGTTTTTGAAATCATTGGCTTCTTTTTTTATAAACTCCGAAGTTTTATCTACGGTTTCCTTTGCTTGCTTTTTTATTTCTTTGGCGCTCAGGTCTTCATGATCATTTTTCTTGTCTGAGCAGCTAAAAGCAATAAATCCGGACAAAAGAACATATAAATAATACTTCATTTTCTTCTTAATAGTTAAGAAATTATAGATTGACAAATCTGCTAGAATACTTTTACTGGTAAATTAAATAAAAGTTTCAAGCACAGTAAATTAAAAGGAGAATTATATGAAACGGATGCGGAAGTTGTGCATGATCACCATAAATAGGGCCTTGAAAAATTGTTTCCCATTAGCATGATTCCTACCACAAGTTCATGACTTCCACTCGTAAAGTTGCTTATTCCTGCGATGGTGTGGTCATAGGAATAACCTACATTCAGCCAATTATTAATGGTTCCACCGGCTATCAAAGAAAGCGTTCCTGAAGTCTGGTAAGAAAGGCCTGCCCAGTATTGATCCCGGTACCTCAGTTTTGCATTAAAGTTGTAGATCAATGGAAGGTCAGAGGTATAAGTGAGCATTAATCCCGGCATAAGATCAAAATTTTCATTCATCTTAAATATGAATCCTGACATGAACCGGTGGGAAATCTTTTCATCCACGAGGGTCGAATCACTAGTTACATCTTCAGAGACAGCGATCTTGGACTTGTATACATCCAGGGCGGAATATCCCAGGTAAAAAGCATTGGAGTAGAGTAATCCACCAAGATTTAAACCAAATCTGGAATAAGCTATACTGCTGTATTGTGAAAATATGGGGTCTGGATTAACTTCAAATTGAATAGATGATACATCCACGCGATTACTAAAAAAGTAAGGAGATGCCGCCAGTGAGAACTTCAGCTTTTCGCCCAGTCCCAAATGAAGAGCATAAGATAACTGAATCCGTTGTTGGGTAAAATTATCCTGGTTTTCATTCACATAAAAGGCGCCCAGTCCATGCTTAAGTATTTTTATGGAAGGGTCTTTATATTGATTATATAGGTCAGGATTACTTATTCTTAAAGAATATAACTTGAGTTTGTTAACCTGAGAAGCATTAAAAGGCGCGTTTATGGAAAAAAAAGTTGTTTTGGGTGCATATTCATAAGCGCCAAGGTTTTGCTTTCTACCAAACTTCAGATCCAAAAACGGTTCAATCCCTGTAAAGGCAGGGTTATACAATTGTGGGCTTTGAAAGAACTGAGTTAGTTTGACATGGTTCTGTGAAAAAGCTGAAATTGTAAAAACTATTAAAAATATCGGTGTTAATAAAATTTTTCTCATATTCCTCTTACTACCTTAAAATCGCTACGGTCCCTTTATATTTTTTACCTTTTTCTCTCAGATCGATGAAATAGTAGTATGTGCCGATCCCTAATGGTTGATTGTTGTGACTACCATTCCATTTCTCTTTATATCCTTGTGATTGAAATAATCTTTGTCCATTCTTCCCATATACTTCCACAATACAATCGGGATAAAGGTCTATATTTTCTATGGTCCAAAGATCATTTGTGCCGTCATCATTAGGTGTGATACCTTCCGGAATATTTATTTCAACAAAAACGTCGGTTATTTGTATTCTCTTTTCTATCGGCTCCGAATACGCTTTTCCGTCCCATATTTTGAAAGTGACTGTTTTAAGTCCGACCGCTGCTTCTCCTATATAATTATTATAAAACAATACAGAGTTAAGGGCTTCTTCCCAAACTGATTTTTCTGCTTTACCTATCAGTACCAAAATTCCATTTTCCGAATCATACGGCTTTACTTGAATTTCGTCGGTGTTTTTGAAAAAGATGAAATCACGCCCTTTTTCATATCCTTCTACAATCTGGATTACCGCACTGTCGAGTAATGTATCATCTACATCTTCTACAAGCATTGACGTTGTAATCACTGTATTCAGGTCCCCCTGACTAAATAAAAGCGGCTCAGAATCATCATTGCTTAGTAAGGGTGGATCATTTACAGGGAGAACCGTAATGGTCGCAGTAGCAATTTCACCCGACAAACCCGAGTTGTTATTGTTTGAAGAAGCCTGTACATCAAAGCTTCCGTTTTCGATACTATTTAAACCAGGCGTAAACCGTAATCCTTGTTTTCCATCTTCCACCGTAATGAATGCACCTTCCTGAATTTGCGTAATACCATCATTTTTGTATAAAGTTCCTCCAATAATATTTGAAACTTTGAAATAAGTAATGTCGGGGTCCTCCGGCAAACTTCTTTGAACCGTTAAGTCAGGAGGAGACTGGGTGTCTTCCAATGTTTCTGTATTGGTTACCAGAGGGCTTCCAAAAACGTTAGGAAGTGTGGTAACGTTCATGGTATTTGAATTCCCTGAAATGCCAGCCCTGTTTCCTGCCCTTACTCTGTACTGATAAGTTGTATTTACCAGCAGACCTGTTACCTCCAGGGTTGTGTCAGTTATTTCCCTATTATCATAATTGGGTAAAAGCGTATTAAAGTTATCAGAGGAAACATCTATATAATATTCTGTTGCACTTGAAATTGACGTCCAATGGGCAGTAAACCTTGTTTTTCTGATATCGGTTGCCTCTTTGGCAACGGGAGCATCAGGTGGGTTTGGCAAAGTCGTAATAGTAATAATATTTGAATTTGGAGAAATTCCTGCGGCATTTACCGCTCTTACCCTGTATTTGTAAGTCGAATTGGCCACAAGGTTACTCACCACTAAAGGAGTATCTGTAACGACCAAATTATTATAACCCGGAATATTGGTTGCGAAATTGTCGTTTGATAAGTCAAACTGATATTCAGTAGCGCCGGGAACTAAGCTCCAGGAAGCTTTGAATCCTGTTTGAGTTATTGAAGCTGCATCATAGGCGACAGGTGCCGCAGGTAAAGCAGGTAAGGTAGTTACATCAATAACATTGGAATTTACAGATTCTCCCCCTGCATTCATAGACCGGATCCTGTATTTATAGGCGGTTTTAGGAGAAAGCCCCGTTACTTCCACGCTTGTTCCTGTTACTGATTTTGAACTATATCCAGGAACAAAAGTTAAAAAGTTGTCCTTGGATACATCCAGCTCATAACTCGTTGACCCCAACATTCCTTCCCAATTGGCGGTGAAGGAATTTTGGGCCACGTTAGAGGCTGTGAGTGCCGTCGGCTGTCCCGGAACATCCGGTAAGGTAGTTTCGCTGACGACATTGGAGTTTGAAGAAGTTCCGCCATTATTGACTGCCCTTACCCTGTATTGATAAGGAGTTTCAGGAGATAAGCCGGTCACTATTAAAAAGGTATCGGTAGTTGCTTTATTTTGATATCCCGTTATGTACGAACTGAAGTTATTAGTTGACAGATCGAAACGATATTCTACTGCAGTTGCTACTCGACTCCAGTGCACCGTAAATCCATTTTTACTTTTTGAAGTGGCAGGAGAGGCTACAGGAGCGGCAGGTTGTAAATTAAGGGTAGTTACACTTCGGTCATTGGAAGAAATTGACGTCCCTCCCGCATTTTTTGCCCTTACTCTGTATTGATATGGGGTGTTAGGTGATAAGCTGGTTACTGAGGCAGAAGTACCTGTAATGGTTTTAGAATTGAAACCCGGTAAAAAGGTTTGGAAATTATCAGCAGAAACATCTAACTGATAGCTTGTAGCCCCTGTTGACGGATTCCATCTTGCAGTAAAAGAAGAAGCTGTTATATTGGTCGCAGCGATTGTAACAGGCTTAGGAGGAATAGCCGGTAAGGTGGTTACGGAAATTTCGCTGGAATTTGGGGAAGGACCACCAAGATTGACTGCTCTAACTCTAAACTTATATGGTGTATTGGGACTAAGATTAGAGATTTCTGTCGTAGTTCCTAAAACGGATTTAGACTCATAACCAGTGACAAATGTTGCAAAGTCGTCTGTCGAAACATCTATTTGATAACTGATCGCACCTGAAACTGCTGACCAGGAAGCCACAAATTCTGTTTGTTGAACTATAGTAACAGGATTTGCATCAGGAGCAGGAGCAGTTAATGTTGTTGCGCTTACGACATCAGAAGCACCTGACGTACCAGCAGAATTCCTGGCCCTTACCCTGTAGTAAACAATTATATTTTGTGAAAGGTCGGTATGAGAATAGCCGATAGTATTTGCAGGCAATGTCGCGATCTCTTCCCAGGCACCTAATATTGACGTTCTTGATTCTACTATAAAGTTGTCTTCGTTATTTGAGTT
>DASPJL010000140.1:0-7147 GCA_035628645.1 Cytophagales bacterium
TCCCGCGCAGCATGTCGATACGGGAATGGGTTTTGAAAGGCTGGTAAGGGCTATTCAGGGCAAAGCGTCAAATTATGACACCGATGTTTTTCAGCCTACCATAAATTATATAGCTACAAAATCCGGCATTCCATATGGAAAAGCTGAGGAGACAGATATAGCAATGCGGGTGTTGTCAGATCATATCAGGGCAATTTCTTTTGCCATTGCAGATGGACAATTGCCTTCAAATAACAAAGCAGGTTATGTTATCCGAAGAATTTTAAGAAGGGCGGTGAGGTACGGATATACATTCTTGGGATTTAAAGAACCTTTTCTACACAAACTGGTACACTTGCTTGCCAATCAGTTTAAAGAGGTGTTTGAAGAATTAAAGGCTCAGGAGGATTTTGTCTCGAAGGTGATTTATGAAGAAGAACAATCTTTTTTAAAAACACTCGAAACAGGTATTAAAAGATTTGAACAGTATTTTTCAGAAGCGGGAAATGATTTTAGTAGAATTCCCGGAAAGTTTGCTTTTGAGCTTTATGATACTTTTGGTTTTCCAATAGACTTGACTCAGTTGCTTGCCAGAGAGAAAGGAGCAACAGTGGATCTTGATGGATTTGATACGGAAATGGATCAGCAAAAAACACGGTCGAGGGCTGCTGCAAGCCAGGAAACAGGAGATTGGATAGCAGTAAAAGACGAGGATGAGGTTGAATTTATTGGTTACGACAACTTGGATGGTGTAGCTGAAATAGTAAAATACAGACAGGTAAAACAAAAGGATCAAACCTTTTATCAAATAGTATTAAATAAAACACCTTTTTATGCGGAAAGCGGTGGACAAGTGGGCGATATCGGTTTTTTAATTTCTGACGGAGAGAAAATTGAAGTCATTAATACCAAAAAGGAAAATGACCTGATTGTTCATTTTACGAAGAAACTTCCTTCCAATGTAAATGCCTACTTTAAATGTGCTGTTAATGTAAAGAAGAGAAAACTTACTGAAAATAACCATTCTGCGACACATTTACTTCATGCGGCACTGAAAGCTGTATTGGGAAAACATGTGGCTCAGAAAGGATCTTATGTTTCTGACGAAGTATTGCGGTTTGACTTTTCTCATTTTGCAAAAATGACCGAGGAGGAAATAAGGAAAGTTGAACAAATAGTTAATGAAAAGATAAGGGAGAACATAGAGCTAAATGAAAAAAGGAACGTGCCGATTAAACAAGCCATGGAATTAGGGGCGACTGCCTTGTTTGGAGAAAAGTATGGAGACTATGTAAGGGTCATTACTTTTGACAAGGACTATTCTGTGGAACTTTGTGGAGGAACCCATGTAAAAGCTACCGGAAATATTGGATTCTTTAAGATTATTTCAGAAAGTTCTGTATCAGCAGGGGTTAGAAGGATAGAAGCCTTAACTGCAGACAAAGCAGAAGAATTCTTTAATAATCAGGTAGAACTTGTAAACGAATTAAAAGAAATTCTGAAAAATCCGGTGGATCTGAAAAAAGCCATTAAGGATTTAATGAATGAAAAGAGCAAACTATCGAAGCAAATAGAGGCTTTTAATCAGAAACAAGCCGGTCAGTTGAAGGAGGATCTGTTAAATAAAAAGCAGGAAATTAATGGACTTAATTTTATTGTAGACAAAATAACGCTGACTTCTTCAGATTCTCTTAAGCAAATTGCATTTGAACTTAAGTCCAAAGTAGATAATCTTTTCCTTGTCCTAGCCGCAGATATTGATCAAAAGCCACAGATTGCTGTGATGATTTCCGACAATCTGGTTAAAGAGAAAAATTTACATGCAGGAAATATTGTGAAAGAGCTTGCGAAAGAGATCAAAGGTGGTGGAGGAGGGCAACCATTTTATGCTACTGCCGGCGGTACTGATCTATCCGGCTTAGATAAGGTTGTTGTTAAAGCCAAAGAGTTGGTTAAATAAATGTTGAATGTTGAAGTAAATATAGAGATGGCTTGCATTCGTTATTCATATTAGAAAATGGAGAAATTAAGCTTCTTATTATTAATATTTATTTGCATTGGATTTTTGGGTTGTGAATCTAAAAAGAAGCCTACTTTAACTGAATATCAAATTGATTTCCTGGAGTCTCAGATTGAATCTAGTAATTTCAGATTAAAAATTAAACATGAAGAAACTGGAAGCTCACCAGTAGGAAAACAGTTGTTAAAATCACGGAAGTTGTTACTGAAAAAATTTCTCTTTTGATTCATAGAATAAACACTAACAAAGAAGTTTCGAATGACGACATCTCTGAAATAATAAATCTTTCTAAATATGATCAAGATACTGTTAATGTAAATACTGATCTATTAAAAAACGAATT
Organism: Cytophagales bacterium; assembly: GCA_035628645.1. Lineage (GTDB taxonomy): Bacteria > Bacteroidota > Bacteroidia > Cytophagales > Cyclobacteriaceae > DASPJL01. The sequence goes on from DASPJL010000140.1 coordinate 2,343, forward strand.
GAACGAATTTAAAAAAGATAAGAACAGAGAATCGATTATTTTATCCCTGTTACTTTTTAATCTGGATGTTACAGAAAGTTTCAGGGAAACATTTAATAATTATTTCTATGATGTCGATTATATGAAACCTGTTGTTGTTTCTAAAACATTTACAGTTAGAAAGGGCGATGATTTTGTAGGATCAGCAATTTTACAATCAAAGATGGCGGCAGTTAAATTCCAGTATGAAATGGATGATCCTCAAACAACTGAAGGTTTTATAGAGCTACCTTCCTATTTCAGCAGTGATTATAATGGGATAGTTAAAATAAAGGGATTAGATGTTGGAATGCATAAGATTAAGCTCAGGGCATACCACTGGCAAAATGGAAAAAAAGTTTCTTTTGAAAACGAATTTGAGATAGAAGTGGTGGATTAAGCGATTGGTGTATAAATAAATATTGAATTTAAATGATAAATGTTGAATTGGGGAATATCTGATTACTTTACTTTTAATCGTCGTTCATCACTCGGTATTTAAAAAATCATTCACAGGTTATTAGTAGAAAAAGTTCATGGAAGAATCAGTTAGAGATAAGTATGAAGCAGTGATCGGACTGGAGGTTCATTGTCAGTTGGCCACGAAAAGCAAGATATTTGCCGGCGATCTGGCAGAATATGGTCATCTGCCCAATACAAACATTAGTGTAATTACACTCGGTCATCCCGGAACTTTGCCAAAGTTGAATAAGAAAGTGGTAGAGTACGCCATAAAAATGGGACTGGCTTGTGAATGTGAAATTACACGGGAGAATTACTTTGACAGGAAAAATTATTTCTACCCTGATCTTCCCAAAGGATACCAGGTTACCCAGGATAAAACACCCATTTGTAAAGGTGGGTTTATAAATATTAAAACCAAATCCGGGGTCGAACGACAAATCGGCATTACAAAAATCCACATGGAAGAAGATGCAGGAAAGTCGATACATTTAGATGGGGAAACAGATACTTTGGTGGATTATAATCGTGCGGGTGTTCCTCTGATCGAACTTGTTACAGAACCCGAAATTAAATCTTCCGAAGAAGCCTATGCTTTTGTAACAGAAGTTAGAAAACTGGTAAGATACCTTGAAATTTGCGACGGAAATATGGAAGAAGGATCCATGAGGTGTGACGCGAATATTTCTATAATGCCCAAAGGATCTAAGGTTTTTGGCAAGAAAGTCGAGGTGAAAAATATGAATTCCATAAGGAATGTTCAACGAGCAATTGAGGTTGAAATAGAAAGGCAAATCCAGGAAGTAGAGCAAGGAAATTCAGTGGTCTCAGAAACCCGCACCTATGATGCCAATAGAAATATGACTTACGGAATGCGGGTAAAAGAAGAATTAAACGATTACCGGTATTTCCCGGAACCTGATCTATCACCGTTGAGGATTTCCGAAGAATACCTTAAATCGATAAAGGATTCTATGCCTAGCCTTCCGCATGAACTTTATAATAAGTTTGTAGATCAATACAAATTGCCGGAATACGATGCGATGGTTTTAACTGATTCAAAAGAAATAGCGTTGTTTTTTGAAGAATTATGTACTTGTACTGACAATTATAAAGCAGCTTCAAATTGGGTGATGGGGCCTGTAAAATCTTCTTTAAATGAACTTCAGCTTCTCGTTAGCAATTTTCCAATAAAGTGCGCTAAACTGGCTGACCTTATTCAGATGGTAGAAGACGGAAAAGTAAGTTATTCCGTTGCTTCTCAAAAAGTTTATCCACAATTATTGATGCACCCCGATAAAACGCCATTGGGAATAGCAGAAGAACTTAATTTAATTCAGGAAAGTGACACGGATTCCCTACAGCTTATTATAGATGAAGTGGTAGCTGGTTTTCCTGAAAAAGTAAAAGACTACAAATCTGGTAAAAAAGCGCTATTTGGAATGTTTATGGGAGAGGTTATGAAAAAGACTCAGGGAAAAGCGGATCCAAAAGTAACTTCAAAACTATTGTCAGAAACTTTAGCCCGATGAATTGGTGTTAAAAGGTCTGGGAATTAAATCTGTTTCTCATTATGCTATATAGATATTTATTAAAAATGAAAAATTTTTTCACAGTAACCCTTTTATTGGTTGTGCTGCTTTCTTGTAATAACAAAGAAAACGGTGAGAATGACGGGTACTCAATAACGGGTAAAGTAAATAATCCTGAAAAGGAGGGTTATGTTGTTTTAGAAGAGCTGACCGATGAGTCTCTCAAGAAAGTTGACTCGGTTAAAGTTAATGTAGACGGAACATATAAATTGGAGGGAAAAATAAAAGAACCTGGTTTTTATAGGGTGAATTTCTTTGATAAGCAGCAGATAATAATTGTCCTTGAAAATGAGGCTATTGAAGTAAATGCCGACGGTTCGGACCAAGCTGGTTTTGCGGAAGTAAACGGTTCAAAAGCAACGGACGATTTTCTTGGAATAAACAAGTTGGCGGAAGAGTTTCAGACGAAGATGCAAGACATGCAAATTCAGGTAAGTAGTCAGGAAGTAATTGATACGCCAAAGGTTCAGCAAGAGTTTGAAGCGATGAGAACGGACTATGTAGAAAGGATCAAAGATTCAATTCGCGCCATGGGACCAGGAGTTACGGCAATATTTGCTACCAACTACCTGGATAAGGAGCAGGATTTCGAATTTTTTGATAGTCTGGCGGATGTCCTGGAAAAAGAACTTCCTGATTCCAAATACACTAAATTATTTGTGGATAATATCAAAGGCTTAAGAAAAGTAGCTGTAGGAAATGAAGCACCCAATATTTCGCTCGCCAATCCCGAAGGAAAAACTGTTACCTTGGAATCCTTGAGAGGAAAGTATGTTTTGATTGATTTTTGGGCGAGTTGGTGTGGACCATGCAGACAAGAAAATCCTAATGTAGTAAGAATGTACAATAGATTTAAAGACAAGGATTTTGAAATATATGGCGTATCTCTGGATAATGACAAATTTAAATGGGTGCAGGCTATAGAAAAGGACGGGCTTATCTGGAAGCACGTATCTGATTTGAAGGGCTGGGAGTCCGAAGCAGCTTCGCAATATAATATTGTAGCAATTCCTGCCACTTATCTTTTAGATAAAGAAGGTAAAATAATTGCAAAAAATCTTCGTGGGAAAGAGCTGGAGCAAAAGCTCGAAGAGATTTTATAATGTAATAAAATAATTATAACTGAGGTAAAGTAAGGACGAAATTATTCTCCTTACTTTACCTCAGTTTTTATATTTACAGTAATTCCCAAAATCCATTAATCCCTTTTTACCACATGCTTATGCTTAAATCAATCAGGCCTCTGTTGTTTTCTGCCTTTTTTCTTTTTGTTTTCAATACCTATTCCCAGGTTTCTCCGGGTAAAGCTCAAGAACTTCCTCCTTTTCTGAATCCTTCCAAACAATGGGTGGATTCGGTTTTTAAGACTTTGTCTCAGGAAGAAAAGATCGCCCAAATGATGATGATCAGGGTAATGTCAAATAAAAATCAGCAGTATGAAGATTCTCTTAGTAACTCCCTTCAGAAATACCCTGTAGGTGGATTGATTTTTTTTCAAGGAGGGCCAGTAAGGCAGGCAAAAATGACCAACCGCTTCCAGTCGGAGGCGAAAGTACCATTTTTGGTGGCAATAGATGGAGAATGGGGGTTGGGAATGCGTTTGGACAGCACCATATCTTTTCCCTACCAAATGACTTTAGGCGCCATTCAGGATGATTCATTAATTTATCGTATGGGCGCAGCAGTAGCTCAGCATTGTAAGAGAATGGGTATTCATATAAATTTTGCACCTGTTGTTGATATCAATAACAACCCCAATAACCCAGTAATCAGTTACCGGTCTTTTGGGGAAAATAAGGAAAATGTGGCCCAAAAAAGTTATATGTATATGAGAGGTATGCAGGATAATGGCATCCTCACTACCGCCAAACATTTTCCGGGACATGGAGACACGGATGTGGATTCTCATTATGGTTTGCCCTTAATTAATTTTGACAGGAATCGTCTTGATTCCCTGGAATTATATCCATTCCGGTATCTGATAGAGAGAGGTCTTGCGGGAGTAATGGTTGCTCATTTGAGTATTCCAAAGCTTGATCCTACTGAAAATTTACCTTCTACGCTTTCCAAGCCAATAATAACGGATCTTTTAAAGAAAGAATTAGGATTTCAGGGATTGGTTTTTACGGATGCTTTGGATATGAAGGGAGTAACAAAATATTTTAAACCCGGCGATTTGGATGTAAAGGCAGTAATGGCAGGTAACGATGTATTGGAGCTTTCTGAAAATATTCCTGTGGCCATCGACGCAATTAAAGCAGCAATAAAAAAAGGAGATATAAAACAATCTGATATTGACAGCAGGTGTCGAAAAATACTGGAAGCCAAATTCTGGGCCGGGCTAGATATGTATAAGCCTGTTGAATTAAATAACCTTGTTGAAGATTTGAATGATCCTTATTCACAGGCTTTGAATCGTCAACTAACCAAAGCTTCCCTTACTTTATTAAAGAATGACCTCGATATTGTTCCCATCAGGAATTTATATTCTTCGAAAATTGTAGCAGTAGCGGTAAATACCAGCAGACCGCCTGTTTTTCATGAAATGCTTGGGAACTATACCAATGTAAATAGTATTGCTCTTCCCTCCAAGCCTTCCTCTGAAGCGTTGCGGGAGGTAAGGAAAGCTGTGGAAGAAGCTGATATTGTTATTTTGAGCGTTCATCAGGATGGAAGGCCACGAAATATAAAATTAGATCCTCTTACCCTTTCTATCATTGATGATATAAATAA
>DASPJL010000141.1:0-71945 GCA_035628645.1 Cytophagales bacterium
TTAAGAGAGGAAGCACGTCTTAAAAAGCAAAAGCCTCCAAGCGCGTCTTCCTGAACTTGTTTCAGGATCTTTCAAATCTTGCTAACAGATGCCGAAATAAATTCGGCAAGACGATCTGCTGGTCGGGAAAGGAACTTTAGAATAGAAATCCTTTAACAAGATTAAGAGAGAAAGAACATCTTAAAAGGCAAAAGCTTCTGAGAGGTCTTCCTGAACTTGTTTCAGGATCTTGCAAACCTCGCTGATAGGTGCGAAATAAATTTGGCAGGACGATCTGCGGATCGGAAAGGAACTTTAAAATACTACGGAATTTTTAAAAATTCTCTTCCTATAAATCAGCATGCACAGCCATATTTTGGAAAACGTTTCCGTAAATAAATGTGCTATCCTTCTCAGATTCAATTCATTTTTTCCTTAAACTTATTTCATAATCTATTGATCAGGTGGCTATAAGGCTGGATTTCTGGTCGTGCTTTAGACTTTACCATAGGTTAGATAAACATTGTATTATGGAATATTTTAAGGTTAAGCAAACAAAATTTGTTATACTCTTCATAATAATTCTGTCGGGTTGTAACGATCAAGTTTCAAATGATCATAGTGTTCATTCGCCCGCTTTGGATGCGTTTATAACTGAGGTATATAATACATATCCTTTGCCAGGAATTACCGTCGGAGTAGTTACGGAAGAAGGAACTTATTTTAAATCATTAGGTTTTAGTGATCTTGACAAGAAGCTGCCCATAAGTGATTCTACTATATTCTTTATGGGCGAGTTTTCTGAGTTACTGGTTTCCACAGGAATGCTTAAGCTTGACGAGCTTGGCTCCCTTTCCGTGGAAGATAAGGTAGTGAAACACCTGCCTTATTTCAAAACGCAGGGAGCTTATGATAAAATAAGTATTCATCATTTGTTAACGCATACTTCCGGGATACCAAAGTTTAGTCCTGCATGGGATATGCCCAGCTTTGCCTCGGATGCACTGGAAGCAACCACCAGAAGTATTGTTTTTCAGGATCTTGAATTTTCTCCGGGAAGTCAGCGCAAAAAATCGCCCTATAATTATGATATCGCTGCAGATTTGATGGCAAAAGTCAGTAATACTCTTTTTGAAGAGGTGATGGAAAAGAATGTTTTCGAACCTCTCCACATGTCCCAATCTTACTTTAACATTCAGGAAATTAAACAGGAACAGTTGGTAAAGCCACATGCAATAAAAGATTGGCTGAAATATGATTTTACATTATTTGAGCCTTATCCCTATACAAGAGAAAATGCCGGAAGCTTTGGTCTTCATTCTACCACATCAGACATGACGAAATGGATGAAAATGGTATTGGAGCTTGAAGAAGGAGCTGGATTGTTGTCTGATAAATCATTGAGTGAATTAATGCGCGAGTTCTATAAAACAGGTAAGGATACTTATAAGGGTTATGGATGGAATGTGCTTAAAACGAATGAAAATACGATCTATAATAATGAGTGGAGTTTAGGTGGATTTAGCGGTGATATAAGTTTGTTTCCTGATAAAAAGATTGGGATTATAGTGGTTGCCAATACCTCCGGTGACTTCAATCCAACAGTTATAAGCGAACGTATTGCTCATTTTTTAAATGGCGGTGAACTCAAAAAGGTAAAATTGCCGATACATATCGAAATGAGCAGAAAACTTTCACGAGGTGAAACCTTAACGAATGTTTTGAAATGGCATGACAGCCTGATGGCTGTAAAAGATCCAACCTACTTATTTAGTCCGGCCATACTCAACCAGCTTGGCGCCAATTTGTTAAGAAGGGTGGACCGCAAGGAAGATGCGCTCATTGTATTCAGACATTGTGTAGAAAAATATCCTGATTCTCCCGAAGCGTATCTTAATCTGACAGAAGGTTTGCTGGTCACGGGACAGATAGACGAGGCTGAAAAACATTTCCAAAAAGCCCATCATCTTAATCCAAAGCTTAATTCTCCTTATGTAAACTTTATCAAAGAACAATTGATGGTTGCACGCGAGCGTGAGCCACAAAGTTAAAGAGCGCTGCAAAAACTTTATTACAATTTATTATTAACCCTAAATACAGTACAATTATGCATTACAAACAAAAAAACAATCTCAAGCTATTTAGTTTAGCGCTATTTGCCCTATTTTCTGCATTTTTCTTAAGCAGTTGCGAGGAGGACGTTAAAGCACCTGTTGAAATTACCGATGCAGATGCCGTAACAGAAGCCAGAGCGATATACTCCAGCCGTCATGTTACTTTTTCGCGTCCTAATGGAACGTATACATCGTCTCAGGCAGCATCCGACTTCGGTAACATTGGCGGATGGGATAACTCCGCATACATTTCATCGGAAAATTTACGGATAACGTTAGCTGCGAATGTAATAGGAACAGCCGGAGGGATGGAATCCCGAATCGATATCTCAGACGGAACTCAATATTGGGTTCAATACAAAATCAGGTTCCACAGCGCCTTTGATTGGAGCAAAGGTGGTAAAGCCGGATTTGGTTTACAAGTCGGTAATGGCGTCACAGGATGCAGGGCGGATGATGCGCGTGCAGGCTTAGGCGGAAGTTTCCGTACCATGTGGTATAATACCGGCAGCAGAGTATTCTTACAACCTTACATTTACCATGCAGGCATGACTGGAAGATGTGGAGATACTTTTGGCGCCTCCTATCCAAGTTCAGGAAGTATTTCAAGAGGTACCTGGTACACGATTGGGTATTACTTTAAAGCAAATACAGGCACTTCTTATAATGGAACAGCCGAATTAAAAGTAAATGGACAAGTTGTTCTTAGAAGAGACAACATCAGATGGTCTAATTCAGACTCTCAAAGATTGGTTAAAGGATTATACTTCAGTGTATTCAGAGGTGGAAGTACCAGCGACTGGGGATCAGGATCTGTTGGCTATATTTACTTTGACGATCTTGAATGGGTAAAAATGTAGTTATAGATTTTTAATAAGGGTTTATACCTGAACTAATAAAGGGCTGTTCTATCATCAAGAATAGCCTTTTATAATTTGTACACAAGGCTAAAATTGTAAAACCGCCATTATTTAAATTGCTTTAACCACCGAAGGGCATCTTGTTTATTCGTGAAGCAATTTTGAGGAATATCAGGTTTGTGAATAAGGATATAAAATCTGAATATTGTTTTCATCACATGGGAACCTACATGTAACGTGGCTGCAGTCATCCCATCATTATTTAATTCATGGAATTTCCTGGCGTCTTTCGTCCAGTATTTAACCTTTCGGGCATCTATATAGGTGGGAAAGGATTCGCCATTTAAAAATTCAATTCTGTCTTTTATAATGGTTATTGCTGCTTCCAGGTCTACAATCACTCCATCAAAGTAAGCAGATTTTAGAATTCCATCCTCGATGAACATTTCAATGTATTGGTTTTTGAAGTATCTTTTTGAATCCATCATTTTGCAATTGTCAGAAATTTACGTTGATAAATGTATTCGGGTCATTTTCATTATGTTACTCCTGGAAAAAACGTTGAATTAAACTTTACTTAAATGTAATGAAAACATATACAATCATTTCTGCAAATAAAGCTTCTTAAATTCTGACGGGTTTTCTCCTGTGTTTTTTTTAAACACTTTATTGAAATAGGAAAGACTTTCAAAGCCTACTTCGTAACAAGCCTCGGAAACATTTCTATCATGCAAAAGCAAGGTTTTTGCCTGGTTAACCCTATATTGATTTACAAAATCAGTAAAAGTCATTTTGGTTTGTTTTTTGAAGTATCGGCAAAAAGCGGCGGTGCTTAAATTAACCAGAGAAGCTACATCATTTACATTAGGTGTCTGGTTGAAATTGGCATGGATATATTCATAAATGGTTCCCATTCGTATTTTGTCATTTAAGAAGATCTTGATGCTGGTATCCAAATCATTCAATACCACCACTTCATTTGATTTAGCTAAAAGTTGAAATACCCGAAGTAACAATAATAGTTGTTCAAAAGTATCCAGTAAGTGCATTTCCTTAAGCATCACCGCAGCCTTTTGTTTAGTTTCCCCGGTGAATGACAAGCCATAAATTGCTTTCTTAAAAAGCTGCTCTATAGCGTTAAGCTCAGGAGTGTGTTTAAAAGAATTGCCAAGAAAGTTCTCCTTCATCTGCACTACGATTTGTTTGTATTCAGTCTTTAATCCATAATCAAAATTCAGGTGAGGAATGTTAGGCCCTATTAAAATCAAATCGCTTTCCATATAGTTAGAAACATGCTGTCCCACATGGCGGATTCCTGCCGTTGCCTCCACATATACGAGTTCGTAATTGGGATGATAGTGCCAATAAAAGTAGTTTCTTAAACTCGGGGCAAAGAGTTTAAAAGATTGGCCGGGATTTGGAATAATTTCTTCGAATTTTATTTTCATAACAGATAGGGTATGAAGCCACAAGCGAGAAAAACCGAAGATTGGCTTCGTTTGCCAAAATTTCTCTTTAATTATATTTTTAAGATGATAAAATTATAAAAAATGTCAATACAGCGCAAAAAGTGATCATTGAGAAGATTGAGACGCACTTTTGTTCTTTGCAACTTTGATTATTGTTTCACCAAAAATGTTGTCTTATGCAACCACAAGCAATAAACCAAACGATTACACCTACAATGGCTCCAACCAATGCCCATAAGGAAATTCCCGGCAATCCCTCCACTGCCAAAAGCAGCAAAGTAAAGCTCAATGACCGAAGCAATGGTAAAGTCCTTAAAGTTTTATCGGAAGAGGACTGGAAATTTTGGATAAAAAACGGATATGTTATAGTTAAAAATGCTGTTCCTAAAGAACAGGTAAAGCGGTTGGCCGATTTTCTGTGGGAGTTTGAAGAAAAAGATCCTAATGATCCTGAAACATGGTATACTCCTCCACGCGCAGAAATGAAGATGAAGGAACTCACTAATACCGGCATGGTAGAAATATACAACCATCAATATTTGTGGGACAACCGTCAGATGCCAAAAGTTCATGAGGCCTTTACCGACATCTGGGGTACTGAAAAATTATGGGTTACAATTGATAGAGCAAATTTAAATCTGCCATTACGCCCCGGTTTTGAATATAAAGGTTTTATACACTGGGATTATGATCCTGAAACCAAGCCTCAAAATGTTCAGGGCGTTTTAGCACTAGCCGATCAAATGGATGAAAATATGGGTGGATTTCAATGTATTCCTGAGCTCTTCAGAACCTACGAAACTTGGAAACTTACTCAACCTGAAGATCGCGACCATTTTAAGCCGGATACAACAGGTTTTCAACTGGAAAAAATCAAAATGGAAGCGGGAGACCTCTTGATTTTTAATAGCCTTCAGCCTCACGGCATTCGCCCAAACCGAAGTAAAGATAAAGTCCGGATTGCTCAATACATAAGTATGATGCCCGCAGAGGAAGACAATGAAGAACTTTTAGACTGGAGGATTACTTCCTGGAGCGAAAGACACGCACCGGAAGGGTTTGCTTTTCCAGGAGATCCAAGGGGGTGGGAAAAATTAAAATACCCGACTGCTAAATTATCTCCGCTGGGTAGGAAGCTCCTGGGGTTGGATAAATGGTAAGGATAGTAACTCTCAATTGACTAAAGGCAAAGGGTAGAAATATATTCTTTGCCTATTTTATAACCTTAAAACCTTACTGCCCTGTATTTCAAAAACAATTCATCTTTTGTCTTCCACAAAAAGATTTCTCGTCGCATTCATAACCCCTCTTCTCCGCGGAATATCCGCTGCAATCCATGGCGCTTCAAAGCCACCTAACGCAGACTATTTTTAAGGAATAATAAAATTTTGTTTCGGATTTCCTCACTATCAAACATCTCCCCATAATGTGGCGCTCCTTTTACTACGATTAATTCATTTTTTATATTACTTAATTGCAGGTATGACTGCAATAATTGCGATTGGGTAACTGGAACAGATTCGTCTTTTTCACCATGGATAATTAAGAACGGAGGATCATTTTTATCAACATAAGTGACCGGACTGGCTGCCTTTGCAAGGTCAGGTCTGTCAACGGGTAATGCGCCGAGTAATATGCCAATAGGGGAATTTGCCAATGAGTCGTCTTGTATGCCTGCTACCAATAGATCCGAAGGTCCATAAAAATCTATTGTAGCCTTAATTTTAAAAGAAAATGGACTTTCATTTAAGCTAAAATTTTTAATGTTTTCATTATTCGTTAAAGCTACCATTGAAGCCAAGTGACCGCCAGCAGAAAAGCCAATAAGTGCAAATCGTTCTCTATCAATGTTATACTCGTTAGCATGTTGGTACAGAAAGTCTAGCGCGGCGTTACAATCCTGAATTTGAGCAGGAAAAGGTGCGGTGGTACTGCGCCGGTAATCAATGGAAGCTAAAGCATAACCATTTTTAATTAATGCATTTATGGTGCTTTTCATGTAGCCCATGTCGGCAAACTTATCATTGAGAAACCACGCACCGCCGTGTACCCATATTACCAGGGGAAGTTTCTCTTTTACGCCCGATGGAATATAAATGTCCAAAAGATGTTTTTTTAAGGTGTCATTGGCATAAGCGATATTGTTATGCATAATTGTTCCTTCAGGAAAAATGGATTTTATGTTTTCAGGAATTTGTGCCTTTGTAGCGGTATTGATAAGGTAAAAAACAAGAAAGGCAATTGTGTATATCGGTTCGGAAAATAGGTTTCTCATAGGTTAAAGCGAGTAAAGAGGGTATTTGTCGGTTAAATATAAATAAAGACAAACTTTTGGAGGATTTTCACCCTTCCAAAAGTTTGTAGAAAGAAATTTTAGTTGTTAAAAAGCGCAATCCTTATAACTCCAGATCCCCAAACAACTTATTTTGGAAAAGAGAGGTAGGGTCAAGTTTCTTCTTAATGGATACCCACTCCTCAAACTGATTTCCATAATGATTTTTCCAGGCAGCCCTGTCCATCATTTTTAGCCACCCTGATAAATACCTTTTCCCACCTGCCTCAGTTAACATATGATGAACTCGTGCTAATACTTTGAGTGTATCTTCCACAAATAATGGCGCTACTCCCGTGGGCAATATAGCAAATACTGCATTTTCTTCGGAATCAGGTGTCTTAAAAAACTGAGGCGCATTCTTCTTGTTTACAAAGATGAGGCGGTGTCCATCTCCCAACCACACGGGAAGGATTTTTAATACTTCAGGCAAAAGATCTGCTATGACATTTGCTGGCAAAATACATTCAATCCATGGATGGGCCTGATACTCCACTCCGGTTTTTTTCATTAGCTCAAAACGGGCTTCAAAGCGACTCGAAAAGTTGTAGATGGTGTCGTCTTCATGGTGTAAGACCTTATAATAATTAAGGTCCGTCAATAATTCTTCCGATGAAGGAAGGTCTTCTACTGTATCAAATTCAAAAGAAACCTGTAGGCCATAGAACCAATGAACGAATGGATTGTACATTGTTTCACCTTTTCTTAAACCCTGAATATTTGCACTGCATGACCCTTGAAGATGATCTGCTCTCCCGCTTTGAACCAGGAGCCTTTGATCGTTTACCCAGGCCCTGATGTCATCATATAAAAGATAAAAGGTCCTGATATTCGGTTTGACCTTCGTTAATTCTAATTCAGCTGACCCTATTATTACACATCTTCCAAGGTTTGAAAGTGCTGCATTAAAATATTCACTATTAGCACTCTTATCGCAATTGACTGTTTTTCCCTTACTTTCTATAACTTCCAGGCTTTTGACGTTTGCCGCCGATACTCCTGCCTTATGACTGGAAGTGCCAATTCCTCCTATCGAAAGTGTACCTCCTATAGTTAGATTGAGGTTGAGGGGCATTGCAGGAGGAATCAAACCATGGGGCAAAGTTTTTTGAATTACGTCTTTCCAGGTTGTTCCTGCTCCGCTTATTATCGTTTTTTGACTTAGATCAGCATCGCGTATGTCCTTTATCAGCGAAAGATCGAGGGTTATAGCCTTTTCAAAAGGTATGGACTGACCACTCTGACTTCTTCCCAGCCCCCGGGTAGTTAAGGAAAGATTAGAGGCTGCTGCATATTTAATGACTTCTCGTATTTCTTCAGTATTTTTTGGAGAAGCAATTGCTAATGGATCGCTTTTTATTAAATGTCCAAAATCTTCAGAATATGATGCTAATATTTCCTTATTATTAAGGAATTGCGTATTGAGAGGTGTTGTTAAAATGTCTTTTTCCTGACCCATATTTTTTTTCGATGAAGGTAACCGAAATAATAAATGTTCAAATGTTTGTTATCTGTCGAACTATTTAAAATATTATATATTTTATGTAAATTTTTAAATTAATTCATAAAATGCTTGTTTTTTAAATAAAAATCACTTTTAGTTTTATATCGTTGATTTTCAATTTAATGCGTTTTAGTAATAATAATACATGTTGCTTTGTCCTCGAAAAACACAAAAAGTTCCCCCATTAATATAAAGTTGTAAAAATAACATTACAAGGTGATATTTTATTAAAAAACATAGATTTTTTTTATCTGGAGGCTACATATATTTGAACGGTCATGACATTACAAATTAACCTCTAAAAACGAATTTTTAACTTTTAAACCTATGAAATCATGAGTGAATTAATGCAATTAATCAAAGAGAGAAAACACAAATTAGAGAGCTCAAAATTAAGTTTAAGTATGAAGGATGGAAATCTTCCCGTACAGGAAAGACTTAGCTTTATACCTTCGATGCTTTTCTTTGTTATGGGATTTAAAGATGTTCTTGAAACCCTTGAAGTAAAGGATACTACAGATCCAATCCAAAAGAAAGTAAACACTCATTGTCTTGAGGATGAAGGACACTGGCGATGGTATCTTCATGACTTGAAGGAACTTGAGTTCAATAGTTCTTATTTAAATAATACTAAGTATAAAATTTTCGAACTGTTATGGCATGATGATCACAAGGCTGCAAGAGAGATGATCTATCAAACCATTCATTATAGCAAGCTTTCCGCCGGCATACCCGGAGCTAAACTAGTGATTATCGAAGTACTTGAAGCTGCTTTTGCCGCCTTCTTATCTAACATGCATAAGCTGGTAAAAGAAGCAGGTTTATTCGATACCCTTGAATATTTTGGTAAAAGACACCAGGATCAGGAGGATAATCATTCCATTGGTAGCTGGTTGGATGAGGAGCAACATAAAAACAGTCTGGAAAAAGATATTCCTGCTGAACATATTCCATTTACACAACAAGTAATCAACAATTTATTCGATCATTTTGATGCGATGTTTGATTGCTGGTACGCAATGCAAAAACCCGTACCTGTTGAAAAGAATGTGCTTGCAGAAATATCTCAGCCTTCTTTAAGCTAGTTCAACAATAAAATAAAATAAATTATGATTGGTATACCTAATAATGCAGAAGTAATTGGCGGTTCCGTCCAAGTAATTATTCAAGCCATGGGAAACGTAAAGGAAATGGGCTTGAGAGTTTTAAAAGAAAACGGAGTTGATACAAATGTTCCCCCTGACGGATGGGTGAATTTGGAAAAATGGATTAATTCATTAAAAGCAATTGAAAAATCCTTTGGTCCGAATACTTTATTCATGATAGGGAAAAAAGTTCCGGAAATTATTCCATTTCCAAAACTTGATTTTGTTGCTGCTATGAATGGCATTAATGTCAACTACATAAACAGCCATAAGAATATTGACAAAACTTCCAATTACTATAAATTCACTAAAAAAGGTGAGAAAAGTGCCATTATAGTATGTGCTAATCCTTATCCAAGTGATTTTGACAGAGGCTTGATTGCCGGTTTATCAAGAAAGTTTGCTCCTACCAATACTACCAGTCTCGTAGAAGTAGAGCTTGATACTACCCTTCCTTCAAGGAAATCGGGTGCGGTTTCTTGCACTTACAATCTTACCTGGAAATAAGTAGTTAATTTATATTTGAAAGATCCCGGATAGCTATATTCGGGATCTTTTTTTATTAATCCTTGTCAGCAAATTTTTTAAATTCCGGTCTTCATTATTTCAAAATTCTTTATTAATACTCGTGTTAATTTGGCAACCCACCTATCTTTACGAAATATCTAACCCCTGGTATTTATGAAGTATATTCTTTACAGCATCCTGTCCGTCATTCTCCTGACTTCCTTTAACAATAACAATGAATGGACGCCCCTGTTGGATAAAGAGTTGACTAATTGGGAAACCTATTTAAGTTTCAGGCATAAAAATGGTTATAATGGAAAACCTCCCGTGGATGAATCGGACAACATAATAAAACCTATTGGTTATAACAAAGACGAAACCAACGTGTTTTCAGTAATTGAAGACAACGGAGAGCCTGTCATTAAGGTAAGTGGTGAAATTTATGGATGTCTGTATACCAAGCAGGAATACGAGAACTATCACCTTAAATTAAAAGTGAAATGGGGAGATAAAAAATACGAACCCCGAACTGATAAACTAAAAGACTCCGGTATTTTGTACCATTCCATCGGAGATAGTGGCGTTGATTACTGGCGTGCCTGGATGCTCTCACAAGAGTTTCAAATTATGGAAGGCCACATGGGAGATTACTGGAACATTGCCAATTCGGCAATTGATATTCGGGCCTACCTTCCTGAAGGGCAAATGAACAGCGTGGCCAGCCTTACTCAACCCTTTCTTCCTTTTGGATCAGGAACCAATGGAGAGGGATTTTGTCTGCGTAGCGAAAACCATGAAAGTCCTGCAGGAGAATGGACAACATTGGAACTGATTTGCTTTGAAGATAAAAGCCTGCACATAGTTAATGGTCATGTGGTAATGGTTTTACAAAATTCCCGGTTTAACGATAAAGGAAAATTTGTACCGCTTACCAAGGGAAGGATCCAATTACAAAGCGAAGCCGCCGAGACCTATTTCAAAGACATTCAGATAAAAAACATTAAAGGCTTGCCAAAGGAGTATGCGGTTTTATTTTAGAAAATTAAAGTAACCACAGAGAACACGGAGAATCGCAAAGAACAAGAGTTGAAATTCTCTGTGCCCTCAGTGCTACCTCTGCACCCTCTGTGGTTAATTTTCAAAATCAATATATTCTCGATCTTCTCATTATCACATACGCACATTAACGAATTATCAAATCAATGATCATTCTTCTATCAATCCCATAAAAGCGCCGGCAGGATCCTGAATTACCGCAAATTTTGACTTACCCATTGCTTTTGGTCCGTCTATAATTTTTCCGCCCTTGGACTTACATTTTGCTACACTACTCTCTATATTTTCGACGGTTACATAAATTAGCCATTGAGAAGGGAAATTTTTTAGTTCTCCTTTCTTATGACAAATTCCTGCAACCACTTCTTTATCCACATTAATCATGTTGAAATCATTGTATTCACCTTGATTAACATCTGAAAATGACCAGCCTGCTACTTCCGAGTAGAAGTCTCTTACTTGTGTGGCATTATCTACGGTAAGATCTTGCCAGATTATTTTTCCATATTTTTTCATAATTGTATGATATTCAATTTTCTGATTGAGTTTCTAAATTCAAGAAAATTTTTCAATCCCGAAAAAAAGTTTGAATATGGGATCAATTAGTAAAGGAAAATAGCAGCCGGTATTAGATTTTATCAAAAATCATTAATGAGATTGTGGGAGATACAGTTAAAATGGGTTGCAAAAATTAAGGAAAGAGGATACTTTCGCAGTAATTCTGATGATTTAATTATTTATCCCTAACCCTCATGTTTAGACCTTTTATCCTGATTCCCTTTTTAGCTTTGTTTATTCTAACGGGCTGTTCAAAAAAAACTACACAAGTAAAAACATCGGGTAATCCAATCTTTGAAGGTTGGTATGCAGATCCTGAAGGGGTTATTCTAAATAATGAGTATTGGATTTTTCCTACCTATTCGGCCAGATACGAAAGTCAGGTTTTTTTAGATGCTTTTTCCTCAAAGGATTTGGTGGAATGGGAGAAACACGAAAAAATTATAGACACCTCCAGGGTGAAATGGGCCGAAAAGGCAATGTGGGCCCCCTGTGTGGTTAAGAAAGACAGCAGTTATTTCCTCTTTTTCAGCGCCAATGACATACAGACGCCGGGAAGAAAAGCATGGGATCCAGCCGTGGACGGGCCAGGTGAGCTGGGAGGGATAGGTATTGGGATTGCTTCAAACCCTGGAGGACCCTACGAAGATTATCTTAAGAAGCCATTAATTAACGCAGTGTATAATGGCGCTCAGCCTATAGATCAGTTTGTGTTCAAGGACACCGACGGAGCATATTATATTATTTATGGCGGTTGGGGACACTGCAATATCGGTCAGCTTAAAGAGGATTTTACCGGCTTGAAGCCATTTGAAGACGGAAGTATGGTGAAGGAAATAACCCCGGAAGGATATGTAGAGGGGCCCGTTATGTTTCTAAGAAATGGCTGGTATTACCTGATGTGGTCCGAAGGCAATTGGGGGGATGGTTCCTACAGTGTTTCCTATGGAAGATCAAAATCATTAACAGGGCCATTTGATAAGATGGCTACAATATTAGAAAGTGACACAACAATCGCTACCGGTGCAGGTCATCATTCCGTGATCAACATACCAAACACAGACGACTGGTACATTATTTATCATCGCAGGCCTATACCCAATCAGGACAGGGATCATCGCGTAACCTGTATTGACAGAATGTATTTTAATGAAGATGGTACCATTGTTCCCATAAAAATGACCTTTGAAGGAGTAGAAGCCAGGGAAATTAAAGAAAACCTTAATGATTAGTTGGTAGGCATAGCTCATCATTCATACAAAAAAAGTGTTTTATTGCAACGGAACGTATGGAACCTCTGATATTTTAATTCCTTTTTGTGTTACGTTATTATATGATTTCATGCGAAAACATTTCCAAAAAGAAGGAATTGTTGAATATAGGCTAAGGAAATAACAACAATTTTTTTGCTTCCCCCACGTAATTCATTTAAAAAAATGGAACCAAATCGCATGATTTGCTCTTTTTAAAAGAATGTTAGAAATATTATTTTACGCTTTTCTTCTAGGTATATCGCCATTTGGTGAAGCACGGGCAGGAATCCCTTATGCTATTCTGAATGATGTTCATATTTTATGGGCTTTTGGGATCGGTCTTGTTTCTAACGTATTGATTTTCCCATTGTTCATGTGGCTTATTGATAATTTTAATAAAACACTTTGGCCCTATCGTTTTTACAAAAAAAGTGTAATTAATTTGTCCCGAAGAGCTAAAAAAGGCGTAGGAAAAAGCATGCAAAAATATAGTTTTTGGGGCTTGATGATTTTTGTGATGATCCCGCTTCCAGGCACAGGCGCTTATATGGGAACATTGGCCGCCTATGTGATGAAAGTAAACCGAAAGAAGGCATTTGTCGCAATTAGCCTGGGGGTGCTGATTTCTTGTATTTTAATGTCAGTTGCCTCTTATTTTGGTAA
Source organism: Cytophagales bacterium (assembly GCA_035628645.1). Lineage (GTDB taxonomy): Bacteria > Bacteroidota > Bacteroidia > Cytophagales > Cyclobacteriaceae > DASPJL01. The sequence continues at coordinate 13,441 of DASPJL010000141.1, forward strand.
TATAGGACTTGACTTATTATTTTAAATAATTAATTAAGTTCAAGTATTAAAAGGTTATAAATCCGTGAAGTTTTAAATAAAATATTCTTATTTTGGTTGATATTGGCTGATCAAAATTTTATTTGTTAACGATACCAAAATGAAAACCTTAACATTGATCCTTTTTCTATTCACTTTTGCCCTTTCAGCCAATGCTCAAAATAGGGCAGGGATTGTAGGAGACTGGCACGTCAAGGTTTTTGAAGACCACGAAAACGGACAGAATTATTATACCAATGTTGATTTTAAAGCCAGGGTTAACTTTTCAAAGGGTGGTCTTTATCGAGGTTCCAGGTTATGTAATGGCATTGGGGGCGTCTATAAAATAGAAGGCAATACGCTGCAGTTCATGCAAAGTGGTTCTTTTACAAAAATCAATTGTACCGGTGCAAATGCTGCCATTGAAAATGCTTTTCGTGCTTTTAACCAGCAGTTAACCCTTGAAGAAGAAGGATCTGATTTTTATATAATTTTGCCAGGAAAATTTAAAATGCTCTTATCCAGGTTTCCCTGATTGTTGACCGTTATTTTTACCCTTTGAATGATATTATAAACTTTGTCCCTTCGTTGATTTTGCTTTCTACATTAATTTTTCCTCCTAAACTGGTAATGTGATTGTAAACTAAATATAGACCTATACCCTTACTATCGGCATGGTCATGAAACTTTTGATTCAATCCGAAAATCTTGTCTTTTACCTTTTCCATATCAAATCCTAACCCATTGTCGGCAAAAATTAATTGGTCAATTCCATTAATTTTTTCAGAATGAATGGATATAACAGGCAGACAATCAGGTTTTGCATATTTTATAGAATTTGTAATAAAGTTTAAGAACACGCTTTCGAGGTAAACTTTATTAAATTTAATTTTACCTAATTTAGAAAAATCAGCATGGAGGGTAACGTTTGAGGATTTAATTAAAGAGCTAATGGATTGAAGGACATAACTCAGACATTCGTTTAAATCTAGTTCTTCAACATTTGCTGATAAACTGTTCTTTTCACCTAAAGCATCCACATATGTATTGAGTGATCTTTTTAACTTCACGCCTGCTAATTTTAAAATCTCTAACAATTCAACTGTTTCCTCGTCATTGACTTTGGAAGTCTCTATCAGTTCCAAAACCGACAATAAATTATTGACTGGCGATCTTAAATCATGCGTGGTAGTATAGTTCATCTGCCTAAGATCCTTGTTTATCTTCGTAAGATCGGCAAGCAATGCATTTCTTTCTTCCTCCTGTTTCTTTTTGTGCGTAATGTTTTTAGCTATGGCAAATACCAACTGATCGCTCTCAATAGGAAGAGAAGTCCAGGAAAGCCACACAATTTCTCCCTTTTTGGTTACATACCTATTTTCAAAATTTAAAAGCGGTTTGGATCTGGTAAGTTCCTTGCGGAGTTTCGCTGTTATTTCCTTGTCGTCTTCGTACACAAAGTCATTGATAGGCCTTGCATATAATTCCTCCATGGTATAACCAAACAGGTTAGAAACAGCAGGATTTATCTTTTTAAAATAACCATCAAACCCTGCTATACACAACAAGTCCGGAGATAATTCGAAGAAAAGTTCAAATTTGAAGTTTGTTTCATTCATATATAATAAGTCTGTTATTGTATTGTCCTGAAAAGTAATGTTATTTGTAGTTTGCTGTTTGTGGATTGCAGCTGGTTTGAGGATTTTACACACTAAGTTTTTCTAATACTACAAAATTTATTGGATTTTTACCCTATCAGATATTTATTGGTTAATTTTTTTTCTCCTATCAAAGCGCATTTTTAGGTCCATTGAACTTTTTCTAGTCTGATTTTCCTTTTCGCCAATCTAGAAGATATTTAAAATTCTCTTCGGAGGGAATTATTTTTGACAATAACAATGGTTTTGTTCGTCAACGCGGATTGTTGGTTTTTCCTCCCAACTTCCCACTTTCATCTACCATAAAATCAATCCTCCCGTAGTCATCCCGTACTTGTTTTTTTCTGAATTCTGCCCCTTGTTCCAATCTTTCAACTTCTTTGTCAAGAGGCTGTTTTATGGTTTTTTAATGCCTTACTAAAGCAATTGATCTTAATTTATTTTTCACCCATTAACCCTTTAATTTATGAAAAAAATAATTTTTCTCTTTGTAGGGTTATGCATCAGCATAACCGCCCAATGCCAAACCTGGAATCTGGTTTGGAGTGATGAATTTAATGGAACAACCTTAGATCAGTCTAACTGGAACTATGAAACCGGTACCGGGGTAAATGGTGACTTTGGAACAGGGCAGTTAGACCGAGCTACTGACCGGCCTGAAAATGTTGCGATAGAACAGGGTATTGCCGGTGCAAATGGTGGGGCCCTTAGAATTACCACTCGAAAAGAAACCTTTATGGACCGAAACTACACAAGTGGTAGAATCAATTCCAACAATAAGGCTTCATGGGGTCCAAACCATCGGATAGTTGCAAGGGTGTGGCCAAAAGGCGTACGATATATGGGACAAGGGTTTGCATTTTGGATGATGCCGGATGAAATACCACAAGGCCAGAGCAATATCAGTTGGCCACAGGGCGGGGAAATTGATATTATGGAATACGTGGGTTCAATGCCTGCTCATAATCTTGGATCTACCCATTATGCCTGGGATTGGAACAACAATCAATGGGCCGACTGGAACCATGGACATCAGGGCGGCTATTATAGCTTTGCCGACCAACAAGCGCCGGATAGTCCGGAATGGATAAGGGTGGATTTAGGCTCAATCCATAATGTAAACCGCGTAGTATTGAATTGGGAAAATACGGGTAAAACATTCCAGATTCAAACCTCTACAGATGGTACCACCTGGTCAACAGCCTATTCTACCACATCAGGAGATGGAGGCATTGATGACCTTGCTTTTTCTGCCCGAAATGCACGTTTTGTCAGAATGTATGGAATGCAAAGATCCAATGATTGGGGGTATGCATTGTATGAGTTTCAGGTATTCGCTGGATCTGCAACGAATATAGCATTGAACCGGCCTGCAACAACCTCATCTTCACAGGGAACGGATGTAGGTCCCGGATATGCTTTTGACGGAAATACTTCTACCCGTTGGAGCAGTTCTTTACGTAATCCTGAATATCAATGCTGCAATCCTTCTTCCTCAACAGACCCAAATGTGGCTGCGAATGGATGGCATACTTATGGAATTAACTGGTATTCTGATCGCATGGAATTCTTTGTGGATGACAATGTATATCATATTCATTATTTTAATGATGGGGCAGCATTTGCAGCAGATGGTGAAAACCAGGCTGAGGTACAAATGGTTAACGGAAAAAGAGTGAGGAAGTCGGAGTTTTCAAACCTCTATCCTGAATGGCATCCTTTTGAACATAAAATGTATGCTATTTTATCTGCTGGCGTAGGAGGAGGGGGGCAGACGTACGGAGGCCCAATTGTTAACGAAGCTGTATTCCCAGCAGATGTATATATTGACTGGGTAAGGGTATATTCAAATGGCCAGACCTTTAATCCACCGCCCTCTGTAAATCTAACGGCACCTACAGGAATTGAGACATATCCAGCACCTGCTTCTATAAATCTTACTGCAACCGCATCCGATTTGGATGGTGGCGCGATAAGTTCTGTATCCTTTTATAATGGAACTACTTTAATTGGGACGGATAATTCAGCCCCCTACAGTTTCAACTGGACTAACGTATTAGCAGGAAATTATACAATTTCAGCAAGAGCAACGGATAACGGAGGAGCAACTTCTAATTCTAATTCCGTGATCGTCGCAGTGAATGGAGCAGGTTCAAATCTTGCTTTAAACCGACCTGGAACAGCCTCTTCCGTAACGGGTACCTTTATTGCATCCAACGCATTTGATGCCAGCCCAACCACAAGGTGGGAAAGTGAATATTCAGATCCTCAATGGATTTATGTTGATCTGGGGAATACTTATGATATTAATAGGGTGAAAATTGATTGGGAAACGGCAATGGCAAAAGATTATCAGGTTCAGGTCTCTTCCAACACTACCTCCTGGACAACAATCAGGACGGTTACAAATAATTCAACAGCAGTCAATGACCTTACAGGTTTGACAGGCTCGGGCAGGTATATAAGGATTTATGGTACGGCACGGACAACATCCTATGGATATTCGATTTTGAGCATGGAAGTATATGGAAGCGGAGGAACCACAAATACTCCTCCTACTGTCAGTATTTCAGCTCCGTCAGACGATGCAACTTTTACCGCGCCTGCAAACATTAATATTACTGCCAATGCTTCTGACCTTGATGGGTCGGTAACTCAAGTGCAATTTTATAACGGCAGTACATTACTTGGAACTGATGCTTCCAATCCCTTTGCTTTTAATTGGACAAATGTAGCGGCAGGAACTTATACTATTACAGCCAAAGCAACAGATGACGGAGGATTAACCACCATATCCTCAGAAATAAACATAACCGTAAATGGAACAGGCTCCGCAAATCTTGCTTTGAATAAAACTACCACAGTTTCATCTACCGAAAACGCAGGCACTCCAGGCGCAGATGCAGTAGACGGAATAAGCAACACACGCTGGGCAAGCGCTTTCTCCGATCCTCAATGGATTTATGTAGATCTGGGCGCGACTTATAACATCAACAGGGTAAAAATAACCTGGGAAAATGCTTACGGTAAAGATTATCAAATTCAGGCATCCACTAACGCTTCCACCTGGACAACCATAAAAACGGTAACCGGAAATACCTCTTTAATTAATGATCAAACAGGGTTATCAGGCAGCGGAAGATATGTAAGAATCTATGGAACAGCGAGAGGCACAGGTTGGGGATATTCCATATTTGAATTGGAAGTATATGGAACAACAGGCTCGGGCGATGGAGAATCTATTCCTGGCAAGATTCAGGCTGAAAGCTATGATATGATGAATGGTGTACAAACAGAGACTACTGCTGATACGGATGGAGGACAAAATGTAGGTTGGATTGACGCTGGAGATTGGATGGATTATCACGTAACAGTTAATTCTACCGGCACATACTCTGCTCAATTCCGGGTGGCAGGATGGTCGACAGGCGCTCAGTTGCAATTAAAAAACGGCGCTACAGTTTTGGCTTCGATTAATGTTCCCAATACTGGCGGAGGTCAGGTTTGGCAAACTGTTTCGGCCAATGTTTCTTTAACCGCCGGCGCACAGACTTTACGGGTTCATGTAGTAGCCGGAGGATTTAATTTTAACTGGATGAATTTTGTTTCCTCCGGTGCCCGTCTTGGAGCGTCGGCAGGTCCGACAATAAAGGAATATCAAGGATATCCTAATCCCGTTGAAAATATTTTTCATGTGAAAGGTGCAGAAGAAGGGGGGAGGGTATTGATTACGGATCTTAATGGGAAAGCCGTACTAAAAACCAGGGTGCAAGACAACGCTATTGATATGAGTACTGTTAGTACAGGAGTTTATATTATCCATATAAAGAATAAGGAAAAATTAATTAAAATAAAGGTCAATAAGAAGTAAAATAATAGCCAAGGGAGCCGGTCGTGGTTTCCCTTGGTTGCTTTATTTTATTTTCCTCTTTTCCTTAACTCCTCTGCCATCAACTTTGAAGTAGCCGTTCCTAACTGCGACAGCTCCTGGATAATATTCTCATAATCTTTGGCATTCCGGTTTTGGCTTAATTTAAAAGATGCTTCCACTTTTTCAATACTGATTTCAAAACCAACCAAACCATTCATTTGTTTTTGTACCGATTCAGGAAGGGTAGCCAATGAGATGGGCTCCCTGGCCATTTTTTCATATTTATCTGTAAGCCGTCTAACTGCTTCCCACAACATTTCTCCCTCAATAATTTTCGATTTTCCTGATATGTGGACGCTCATATAATTCCAGGTAGGCGCATTGGGATGGGCATACCAGGAAGAAGAAATGTAATGATGAATCGCGATAAGAATATAACAAGTACATTAGGATTAGATTCAAACAATTTCCATTGAGAATTTGCTTTGGAAATATGTCCCCATAAAACCGTTTCACCTTTTTCATTTACCTCAAGTTCTATAGGAATATGAGTAGCAGTTGGGAATTCATTACCGGAAGAAATTATAGTTGCAAAGCTGTTTTCTCTGATGAATTGCTCAATGATTTTCCGGTCCGTTACTTCAAAATATTTTGGAATATACATTTATTTACCAGGATGGCTCCTTATTATTTTACAAATATAACAACACGCCTTTGCACTTCTGGCGTGTAAATAATCTACCTCAGGGAAGTTATCAAATATTTCTGATATCACTTCGTCAATATCTTCATTCTCGCTGACTAAATGGTTGTGGATCATCCACTGTTCTTTATTATAACCTATTAGCGTAATAAGAAAGCTCTTCTTGTTGTTCTTGATTTCCTGAGGAAACTTGTAAACGTCAGCATATTCTTCTACTTCATTGGCAGATATAAATATCGGGCCTGGCTGGTTAAAAGGATTTTTTAGTTCAAAGGGACTGTGACTTAAGACCAGCCTTTTGTCTTCACCCTTCTTGAATGGTTTTAATGATACACGACATGGTCCGAGACCGGTAGCCACTTCCTCAATTACTTCATTATCAAAGTCGTCTTGCCTGGTTTCACGGATTTTCTTCGCAAATGCTTTTGAAAGGGGTACTATTTTAAATTTTGCCATATCTTTTTGTTTTAATAAGACAAAATAAAGGACATAAGAAAAGGACGACAACCCGTTCCTTGCTGATTAATAATAAATAAACTTGGATTATTAAGCATTGAGCAAAGCGCCTCACTACTACTAGTGATTTTTTATAACTAAAATAGGTATAACAACCTTTTATTTGACATTTCTGAATATCTGGCGGATATTTGTTGTTTAGAATTTGTCTAAATAACTATGCTGAAAGTTCTCCTTGCTGATAACCATGTTTTAAGTTCTGCCGGACTAAAATATATATTATCAAAGGAAACAGATCTTGAAATAAAGGAAGTCATTGATTATACAGATCTCTTGAAAATAATGGAGTCTAATAATCACGACCTTCTTTTGATTGATTATCAGAATTTTAAAGATTTTGATTTAAAATACCTTTACGAGTTAAAGCAAAATTGTCCGGAGCTTCATATAATGATCATTTCTTCAGATCAAAACAAGGATCGGATGTCTTCTGTCCTTAATACGGGTATTTCAGGGTTTTTGACCAAGGAGTGCAGTAAAGAAGAAGTTTTGTTGGCCATAAAAAGCATTAGGAAAGGGGAAAAGTTTTTTTGTAATAGAGTTTATGATCTGCTTATGGATAATCTTGCTCCAAAAAAGGTCAAAGTAAACCCGGCAGCCCTTACCAACAGAGAAACTGAAATATTGAAGCTTATAGTAGAAGGGAATTCAACCCAGAATATTGCTGATCATTTATTTTTAAGTTACCATACCGTAAATTCTCACCGGAAAAGCATTTGTAAAAAATTGAAAATTAAGTCTCCTACAGAACTTGTTATTTATGCTATGGATATAGGATTATTAAAAGTTGGAAATTAGAAGTGAAGCGGGAAGCACGAAGTTGGAAGAGAAAGCCTAAGTCTCATTACTATTTTCCCGCTTTCTAAAGGTTTTTTTTATTTGATTAATGAGACTTTCCGCTTCTAGTTTCCTGTAATTTGTGCCTGTGACTGACCTTAAATTATTTTAGGGCCTAAGAAAAAATAATTTAAAAAATAAAGATCAGCTCACAGGGCTTATATTGTTAATGTCCTTATTCTATTCAATAATAGATGTGCAAGGATAACAATAGGGAAATGGTGAATCAATCGCTTATTGTAGGTAATTTATATAACTTATGGTAGGGAGATGGAAGTAGGAAGGTTTGATTAGAAGATAAGCCACTTAACATTCCCCACCATCCATCATCCATCTTCCCACTTCCCGCCTTCCCTCTTTCCACTACTCCTGGCTATCTTAATTCACTATAAGTAGCGATTGATCTATAAATGAGCCGGTTCTATTTTTGGGTTTATTTAAAACAATTCTAAATAACATGACTATTTATAAATACAATTTCATCTTGTGCTTTTTTATAACCTGTATGTTGGGTATACCCACAGCTTTTTCCCAGGATACAGGAACTATAAAAGGCACAATAAAAACAGCCGATGGCAAATCTGCACAATATGTAAACGTAGGTTTAAAAGGAACAAGCAGAGGAGCAACAACGGATCCTGATGGGAGTTTTGAGATTAAAAAAGTGGAACCGGGAAATTATATCCTGGTAATATCTTTTATCGGTTTGGAAACCCGCGAGCAACCAATAAAAGTGACGGCTGGGGAGGTGACTCAGGTTTCAGACATTACGCTAAAAGAAAACCTGAAACAACTACAGGAAGTTGTTATATCGTCAAACGCCAACAGATACTCTAAAAAGGAAAGCGAGTTTGTTGCAAAGTTACCGTTGAAAAACCTTGAAAACCCTCAGGTTTATAATACCATTAGCGCTGAATTATTGAAGGATCAGGTAATTACTAATTTTGATGAAGCCTTAAAAAATGCAACTGGTTTGGATAAACGTTGGGAATCAACTGGCAGGGCAGGAGATGGCGCTGGTTATTTTTCTTTAAGAGGCTTTTCAGTGCAACCGACAATGATCAATGGGCTTCCGGGATTAACTAACGGAGGCTTGGATCCGGCCAATATTGAAAGAATAGAAGTATTAAAAGGACCTTCAGGCACACTGTATGGCAGTAGCCTGATCTCTTATGGAGGTTTAATAAATATCGTAACAAAAAAGCCTTATCAAACATTGGGTGGAGAGATTTCCTACAATTTCGGAAGCTTTGGTTTGAATAGAATTACCGCTGATGTTAATACCCCTCTTTCTAAAGAAAAGGACATAGCGTTAAGAGTAAATACCGCTTATCATTCTGAAAATAGTTTTCAGGATGCCGGTTTTAAAAAATCCATTTATATAACTCCGTCTGTATCCTACAAAGTAAATGACAGGCTTTCATTTTTAGTAAATACTGAGTTTTTAAGCAGTGAGGGTACCAATCCGGCCATGTTATTTTTAAACAGGTCAACGCCACTGGTAGCTTCTGATCTGGAAGAATTGAATTATAATAATAAGCGCTCATATACAAGCAATGATGTAACCATCAAAAATCCAACCTTCACCTTACAGGGACAAATGAAGTATAAATTATCCGATAAATGGTATTTTCAAACCGTGTTGTCAAGAGGATCTGCCAAAGCGGATGGTTATTATTCTTATTTGTGGGATTTTGCTGACGGAAAGGGTACTTATGGAAGATATATCAGCAAACAAAACTCGACCACTTTGAGTACCGATATTCAGCAGAATTTTGTTGGTGATTTCAGTTTGGGAACTTTCAGGAACAGAATAGTTGCAGGGGTTGATTATTTTCAAAGAGAAATCAATAATGCAAATTCCGGGTATATCCTTTTCGATGCAGTAACCATAGGCGGCAATGCTGATCCTTCTCAGTTATCTCTTGCAGCATTGGATACCGCCATTTCAAGAGCTGGTATAGAAAAAAATATTTCACAAGAAGAAATATTCAGTGCATATGTATCGGATGTAATCAATATAAGTCCTCAATTGTCAGCTATGTTGAGTATTCGATTGGATCGTTTCAATAATAAAGGTAATTATGACGTGCTGACTGATACTAAAGCTGGGAACTATAGCCAGACAGCGTTATCCCCCAAACTCGGACTTATTTATCAGCCAATTAAAGACAAGCTATCGGTTTTTGCCAATTATATGAATGGGTTTACTAATGTGGCGCCTATTACTCAGGGACAAACTTTTACTTTTAAACCTGAGCAGGCTAATCAATGGGAGGTTGGGGTAAAGACTGACTTAATGAAAGGAAGATTGTCAGGAACATTCAGTTACTATAACATAAGAGTATCAAATATTGTCCTTCAATCCCTGCTGGATTCAAACGACCCCAATTCAATTATTTATAATCAGGGTGGTGAAAATTATAGCCGCGGTTTAGAAGCCAGCATTATCGCTGCGCCGATAGAAGGGTTAAATATTATTGCCGGCTATAGTTATAATGAAAGCAAAGTGAACAAAACAGATAATCCCGAATATGAAAACAGAAGGCCCGAAGCAGCCGGTCCTCAGCACATGATTAATGGTTGGATAAGTTACAAATTAAACAAAAGCCTTCTAAAAGGATTGGGCATAGGCTTTGGAGGGAATTATGCCAGCGAATATGCTACAATTGACAGAGCCAGTACCGGTACCTTCTATCTACCGGAATACGCCATCCTTAATTCATCAATTTTTTATGATACCGAGGCATTTCGTATCACTTTAAAAGTAAATAACCTGACGAATAAGGAGTATTATCAAGGTTGGTCAACGATCAATCCACAGAAGCCCAGAAATATAATTGCAGGATTGGCGCTTAAATTTTAACCATGACCATTAAAAAAGCAGTTGGGAAACTTCACCTCTGGCTCGGATTAACGTCCGGGCTGGTGGTTTTTGTGATTAGCATTACGGGATGTATTTATGCATTTCAGACGGAAATCCAGAATTTAACTCAGTCTTTTCGTTATGTGGAGTTACAAAATAAGTCATTTCTTCCTCCCTCGGAAATGCGTGTGATTGCCGAAAAAGAATTGCCCGGTAAAAAGATCCATAGTGTGAATTATCTGGATGCCGGCGATGCAGCAGTTGTTTCTTTTTATAGTTTTGATCCTGAGTACTATTATTTAATTTACCTTAATCCTTATAGCGGCGAAGTACTTCAAGTAAAAGACATGAGTAAGGATTTTTTCAGGTTCATCCTGATGGGGCATTTTTATTTCTGGCTTCCTCCTGATATTGGTCAGCCCCTTGTGGCCTCCTCCACGCTTGTTTTTTTAGTAATGATGATTTCAGGGATTATTCTTTGGTGGCCAAGAAATAAGGGTGCGAAGAAACAAAGATTTTCTATTAAGTGGAATGCAAGATGGCGGAGAAAAAATTATGATCTGCACAATGTGCTGGGTTTTTATATGACCTGGATTGTCATTATTATAGCCCTGACAGGTTTAGTCTGGGGATTTAAATGGTTTGCAAATGGCGCTTACTTTGCATTTTCCGGGGGAGAAGAACGGCAGGAATACAGCGAGCCTTTGTCTGATTCCCTCGCTCGACACACTAGCGCTGATTTACCTGTGGACAAAATATGGCACCAAATAAAGAAAGAGCATTCCACGGCCGAAGCTATAGAAGTTCATTTTCCGGAAACCGCAGAATCATCAATAGCAGTGAGCATCAATCCTGATGCAGATACTTATTGGAAAACGGACTATCGTTTTTTTGATCAGTATACGCTTAAAGAACTTTCGGTCAATCATATGTGGGGTAGATTTCATGAAGCTACCATTGCAGATAAAGCGCTAAGGATGAACTATGATGTTCATGTAGGGGCAATATTAGGTTTGCCGGGAAAAATCCTCGCTTTTTTTGCAAGCCTTATAGCTGCAAGTCTGCCAATTACCGGATTTTATATTTGGTGGGGAAGAAGGAAGAAAAAGGATAGACATATTTTGAAGAATGATATAGTAAAAAGAAGTCGAAACATAAAAACTAAAGAATATGCTGAGGAACTTTAATATTCCTCTATTTCTATAAATATTGTCAGTCTGTAGTAACAAAGCGATTTTATAAAATGATTTTACTCTTGCTTTTAATATGGAACGCCAATTCTATCTTTTTTAGGTATTTCAAGGCTTTCGATCTTTTATTTTCGTCCCTGAAGTGATATAAAGCTTTAATTGAAATGTTTCTTTCTACCGGAAAAGTACAGAATATTGTGAAAGTTATTTTCTTCTTGAAAATATCCTCTTTATTCTTGTACTTATCTACCATTAGACTAATTATTATGTTGAGAAAAATTTCGATTCCTTTTATTTTAATTACACTCTTATTTGCTAACAAATCATTTTCACAAAAAAGTGAAACACCTTCTAAAAAGCAATATTCTGTGGACGGTAAAAAAGTTGCCATCTACACTACAGCAAAAGATACAGATTATAGATTAAGTAATACAGGTTCTTTGGATTTTAAAGATTTTGGTCAGCCAAAAGAGACCGAAGTATGTGTATTTGTAGATCCTACACATTCATTCCAAACACATTTAGGAATAGGAGGTTCTTTTACTGACGCTTCAGCAGAGACATTTGCCAAGATGCCAAAGGATAAACAACAAGAAATTCTGCGTGCCTACTATGACAAGGAGAATGGTATTGGTTATACACTGGCCAGAACTACCATTCACAGTTCAGACTTTTCGAGTGGCAGCTATACCTATGTAAAGGATAACGATAAAGAATTAAAGTCTTTTAATATTGACCACGATAGAGAGTTTCGTATTCCCCTGATCAAACAAGCAATGAAAGCCGCGGGAGGAAAACTTACTATGTATGTCAGCCCGTGGAGTCCGCCAGCCTGGATGAAAGACAACAATCGTATGCTTAAAGGCGGGAAATTGCTTCCTGAATACAATGAGGCCTGGGCCAATTATTATGTAAAGTTTATAAATGCTTACGAAAAAGAAGGTATTCCAATTTGGGGATTATCTGTGCAAAACGAGCCTATGGCTACACAAACCTGGGAGTCTTGCATTTTTACCGGAGAAGAGGAAAGAGATTTTATTAAAAATCATTTAGGACCTACTTTGCATAAGGCCGGTATGGCTGACAAAAAGCTAATTGCCTGGGATCACAATCGTGATTTGATCTATCAAAGAGCAAGCACGGTGCTAAATGACCCTGAAGCAGCCAAATATGTATGGGGAATAGGTTATCATTGGTATGAAACCTGGACAGGCAGCGGAATGCAGTTTGAAAATTTAAGAAGAGTTGCTGAAACCTTCCCCGACAAAAATTTGATCTTTACAGAAGGTTGCATAGAGAAATTTAAGTTCGAAGGCATTAACGATTGGGCGCTGGGAGAAAGATATGGGCATTCCATGGTTAATGATTTTAACTCAGGGACAGTTGCCTGGACAGACTGGAACATTCTTTTAAATGAAATCGGAGGTCCAAACCATGTAGGCAATTTCTGTTATGCACCTATTATAGCCGACACCCGTGACGGAAAAGTTCATTATACAAACAGCTATTACTACATAGGTCACTTTTCTAAATTCATCAAGCCAGGCGCTAAAAGAATAATCAGTTCTTCTAATAGAGATAAATTACAAACTACTGCTTTTCAAAATACCGATGGAAGCATAGCTGTAGTAGTAATGAATTCAAGCGATGAGGAATTGCCTTACCGTTTATGGTTAGATGGCAAGGCAGCAGAAACCAAAAGTTTGCCTCATTCCATTATGACTTTAGTTTTTTAACATTTTAATAGTTACTTGTTTAGTTTGTAAATGAGGAAATGTTTATTATAACTTCCTCACTTATTGAACTATCACCAACAAAGATGCATTCTTGGTTTTCCTTTATAAGCAAAGGGAAATCAAGAATTTTTTTTATTCCTCTTTTTATTCTTTTCCGACAAATGATCTAAAAAAATCCGTTTGATTTATAAAAGCTGGATTAATTGAAACCTGTAGCCCCTAAAAGAAGTGAACTAGAGGAGGATATGAAAACAAGCTTAGCACATACATTTATTACCGTTTTTTTGATTTTTGTTCTTTTTCAATGTGACGACAAGGAAACAAAGATAGATTATATAGAACCCTCATGTTTAAACCAGATAAGTGATACCGTTCAGGCGAAGGCCTTGATTGTAGGAGAATGGGACTGGATTTTGACCCATACTTTAATAAGAGGACAAGCTTCGCCTCAAATAGAAAATCCTGAAACAAATGGAAGTAAAAAATTGATTTTTGGAGCGGGAAATACCGTTGAAATTATAGAAAAGGATAATCCAAATGACGTTCAACAATATTCAATTACGAAATCATCACTGGATTCCGCCCTTTACATCTATTTTGTAAAAACCATAGACAATACCGTCAATCGCGGTATTTTAAAACTTTGTGCTGATACAATGGTTATCGACTACTCTTATAATGATTCTGATGGAAAAGAGCTGTATGTCAGGGAATAGTACCATTAGAAATTTTGGAGCAAACTTTTGGAGGGTTTCAAACCCTCCAAAAGTTAATAATAGGCAAAGCCTAAATCTTAAGGGCTGAAGCCCTGACCTTTTTCTGGTTTTTATTTGTGCCTCGACCTTAAGGACGGGGCTATTCAATGTTTAACTAAATTCAACATTTAATTATCACATCATCAAGTCATCTCATTATAAAGTTATCACATCATCATTATCACATCAAGGCATCTACACCTCAATCATATTGCCTAACTTCGCAAGAGACTTAAGTTGTTATGCAAACTATTAAGATTGAAGCTTATAAACCTAAACATCCCATCAGGATTGTTACCGCTGCCTCCTTATTTGATGGCCATGATGCTGCCATAAATATAATGAGGCGCATTATTCAGGCGTCAGGTGCCGAAGTAATTCATCTTGGACATAACCGGTCCGCTGCTGAAATTGTAGAGTGTGCTATCCAGGAAGATGTGCAGGGAATTGCCATAACATCGTATCAGGGAGGGCATGTGGAATTTTTTAAATACATTCATGACCTTTTGAAGGAAAGAGGCGCCAATATCAAAATATTCGGGGGAGGGGGAGGAACGATTTTGCCTTCTGAAATAACGGAATTACATACTTATGGGATCACGCGAATATATTCTCCCGATGATGGCAGGGCTATGGGATTGCAGGGAATGATCAATGATCTGGTTGAAAAATGCGATTTCCCAACCAAAACTCCCCCTGTAAATGGTGAAATAAAAAAAGCATTAAAGAAAGACCCGAAAGCCATTGCGCAACTTATATCTGTAGTGGAAAATTTTTCGGAAGAAAGAGAGTCCATTCAAAATGAATTAAAAAGATTAGTAGACGTAAAAAAGATTCCTGTTCTCGGAGTTACAGGTACAGGTGGAGCAGGAAAGTCATCCTTGGTGGATGAGCTTGTCCGTAGGTTTTTGATGGATTTTTCGGATAAAACCTTGGCTATTATTTCCGTTGATCCCTCAAAAAGAAAGACCGGCGGAGCTTTGCTCGGTGATAGAATAAGAATGAATTCTATCCATAATTCCAGGGTTTACATGCGATCTCTTGCTACCCGACAGTCTAACCTTGCGATGAGCAAGCACATTCAGGACTCAATAGATATTTGCAAAGCTGCCGGATTTGATTTGATCATTGTTGAAACTTCGGGCATTGGTCAATCCGATACGGAAATCGTGGATCATTGCGATGTTTCGCTGTATGTAATGACTTCGGAATATGGCGCTGCTACACAATTGGAAAAGATTGACATGCTGGATTTTGCTGACCTTATTGCTATAAACAAGTTCGACAAAAAAGGTTCTCTGGATGCCATAAGGGATGTGAGGAAGCAGTATAAACGTAATCATCAGTTATTTGACGCATCAGACGAGCAATTGCCAGTCTTTGGCACCATAGCTTCTCAATTCAATGATGCTGGAATGAATACACTCTATAAAAGGATTGTCCACACTATTGAATCAAAAACAGGTGTAAGCTTTAAATCAGAGATAAATTTCTTTACAAATGCGCAACAAGCATTTATAATTCCTCCCGACCGGGTGCGATACCTGGCGGAAATAGTTGAAGCCAACAGGAATTACCAGCAGTTTGTGAATGAGCAATCTGACTTGGCTAGCAAGCTTTATCAAATGGAAGGTACGATTAGGCAAATGGAAGTAGCAGGCGAAAGTGAAGAAATGCTGAAAGTATTAAAAGGACGTTATCAAAATCTTCAGGAAAGACTGGCCCCAGAGACCAGAAAGGCAATTGAAAAGTGGCCTGCGCTTCAGGAAAAATACAGGAAAGAGAAATATGAATATAAGGTAAGGGACAAAATAATCGGACAAGCTTTTTATACTGAAACGCTTTCACATTTAAAGATCCCAAAGATTTCCCTTCCCCGATATAGAGATTGGGGTGATATAATAAAATGGCGCTTTACTGAGAATTTGCCAGGCCGTTTTCCATATGCTGCTGGAGTATTTCCTTTAAAAAGGGAAGGAGAAGATCCAACCCGGATGTTTGCAGGAGAAGGCGGCCCAGAGAGAACAAACAGAAGGTTTCACTATGTTTCATTGGGAACGCCAGCTAAGAGGCTTTCTACCGCTTTTGATTCGGTGACCCTGTATGGTGAAAATCCTGACCATCGACCTGACATTTATGGGAAGATCGGCAATTCAGGCGTAAGTGTAGCTACCCTTGATGATGCAAAGAAGTTGTATTCAGGATTTAACCTTTGTGAGCCTTCCACTTCGGTTTCCATGACGATTAACGGACCTGCACCCATGCTGTTGGGTTTCTTTATCAATGCCGCAATTGATCAGCAATGTGAATTGTATATAAAATCAAATGGATTATCTGAGGAAATCGAAAAGAAGGTCAGCAAGATTTTTAAAGAAAAAAACCTTGCTCGTCCAACTTACCAGGGAGCATTGCCAAGGGGAAATGATGGTTTGGGTTTGATGCTTTTGGGTATTACTGGAGACCAGGTTTTGCCCGCCGATGTTTATTCTAAAATAAAAGGCGATACTCTTTCTAAAATCCGGGGAACGGTCCAGGCGGATATTCTGAAAGAGGACCAGGCACAAAACACTTGCATTTTTTCTACTGAGTTTGCGCTTCGAATGATGGGCGATATTCAGCAATATTTTATCAATAATAGGGTAAGGAATTTTTATTCCGTTTCTATTTCTGGGTATCATATCGCGGAAGCCGGTGCAAATCCTGTTACACAGCTTGCTTTCACACTTGCTAATGGATTTACCTTTGTGGAATATTACCTTTCCAGAGGAATGAATATTGATGACTTTGCACCTAATTTTTCATTCTTCTTCTCCAACGGACTGGACGCAGAATATTCAGTAATTGGAAGAGTGGCCAGAAGAATCTGGGCCAAAGCCATTCGTCATAAATATAAGGGGAATGAGCGTTCTCAAATGTTGAAGTATCACATCCAGACTTCAGGAAGGTCATTGCATGCGCAGGAAATCGCTTTTAATGACATTCGTACCACTCTTCAGGCGTTGTATGCTATTTATGACAACTGTAATTCGCTCCACACCAATGCCTATGACGAAGCAATCACCACGCCCACGGAAGAATCGGTCCGCAGGGCTATGGCCATTCAGTTGATCATAAATAAAGAACTTGGGCTGGCAAGAAATGAGAATCCGCTCCAAGGTTCATTTATTATTGAAGAGCTGACAGACCTGGTCGAAGAAGCTGTTCTGAATGAATTTATTAGTATTTCAGAAAGGGGCGGAGTATTAGGCGCTATGGAAAGAATGTATCAAAGGTCGAAGATCCAGGAAGAATCCTTGTATTATGAAACGCTCAAACACAATTCAAAACTTCCGATTGTAGGGGTAAATACATTTCTCGATCCTAAAGGTTCTCCTACCATTATTCCGCAAGAAGTAATCAGGTCAACAAATGAAGAAAAGGAATATGCCATTTCCTCATTAAATGCCTTTAAAGAAAGTAATAGCGAAGCTGCATCAAAGGCCCTTAAAGAACTTCAGAAAGTTTGTGTGAATAATGAAAGCACTTTTGAAGCATTAATGGAAGTTTGTAAGGTTTGTTCCCTTGGACAAATTTCCCATGCGTTGTATGAGGTAGGAGGGCAGTATAGAAGGAATATGTGATAATGTGCTGATTTACCTGTACTACTTAAGCTTTAAGTGCTATGTCATTTTTTGTGTTCTTGATTTATTAAGCAGCATAATTATTCGTTACGAACAGATTTTCTGGCTTTCCGTTCCTGCATTAAATAGTTCTGAAGTTTTTCGTCAATGCTGGAACAGGAAATTATAGCAAAGAATCTCGATACTCTTTTTAAAAATGCCCCATCCATAAAAATAGGCAAGGAAGATAAATATGTGATTTTTAGTGATCTTCATATGGGGGATGGAAGCCGGAAAGATGATTTCTTGCATAATGCCGATTTGTTTTCTTTTGTTTTGGAAAATGAATATCTGAATAAAGATTTTAAACTGATTTTAAATGGTGATGTGGAAGAGCTTCAAAGGTTTTCTTATTCTGCTATTTCTGAAAGATGGAAAAGCGTTTATCATTTGTTTGATCAATTCAAAGCAAAGTATAGTCTGTATAAAACAGTGGGAAACCATGATTACACCCTGATTTTAAAAACAGATAAATCTTCACCTTATAAGCATTTGAATGCGTTGGTGCTGGAACAAAACAATAACCGTTTGCTTGTTTTTCATGGACATCAAGCCTCTTTGTTTTATACTAAGCACAATGCTTTAATTGGTTTTTTTCTTAAATACCTGGCCAATCCTTTGGGGATCAAAAATTATTCCGTCGCTTACAATAGCCGCAAGCAATTTAAAATTGAAAAGAGGGTTTACAAGTATTCCACTTCCAGAAAAATTGCCTCAATTATAGGACACACGCACCGGCCACTTTTTGAATCTTTGTCAAAACGTGATTATTTAATTTACCAGATAGAAAAACTGCTTAGAAGTTTCTCTTCTCTATCCTCCAAGGATCGGTTGAAAACTGAAAAAGATCTTTTGGACTATAAGCGACAGTTAATCACTCTAAATCGAAATAAGAAAGACAGCTTACTTAATCACAGCCTGTATAACGAAGATATTCTGGTTCCCAGTCTTTTTAATTCCGGATGTGTAATTGGAAGGACGGGAATTACTTCAATAGAAATCACAAGTGAAGAAATTGCGCTGGTTCATTATTTTGATAAGAATGTCAAGCAAACAGAATATGCAGATGAGATAAAAGTCAGCAGACAGGTAGGAAATAGCAATTATCACAGAGTTGTAATCAATAGAGAATCCCTGGATTATATTTTTGCAAGAATAAAGTTTCTTGCTTAAGGGTGAAACCACAGAGAGAAAGAGTCAAAACACAGAGGAAACAGAAATTTAAACCCTGGTTCCTCTGTGTAAATCTCCATTATCTCGGTGGAAAAAATCTTACTAATTATCTATAAATGGGTAATCTATATAACCTTGTTCTCCGGGAGTATAAAAAGAGTTGAAATCAGGAGGATTTAATGGCAGATTATCTTTAAGTCTTTTTATAAAGTCAGGATTAGAAATAAAAGGTTTTCCAAAAGAAATCAGATCGCCTTTTTCTAACTTCTAACTCTAGTGCTTCTTCTGCTCGTTCCTTGTTATAATCTCCGTTGATTATAATGGTATTTGAAAAATTGTTCCGGATCTGATCCAGTAAAAATTCACCTTCAGCTTGTTTTAAAGCAGCTCCTTCTACAATATGTAAGTACGCAATGTCCAGTTTATTTAGCGTTTTGGACAAATGATCGTAGGTTTCGAAAATTTCAGGATAATGCGGCATATCATTGAAAGTACTGTATGGAGAAATTCTCACACCAACTTTTTCTTTTCCTATCGCACGAATCACCGATCTTGTTAGCTCAATCAGAAATCGACTTCGGTTGATGACACTTCCTCCCAAATGATCGGTTCTTTGATTGCTGTGTGGATTTAGAAACTGTTCTATTAAATATCCATTGGCTCCATGAAGTTCTATACCGTCAAAACCGGCCTCTACTGCATTTTTTGCGGCTTGAGTAAAGTCTTGTATGGTGGTGTCAATATCTTCCCATGTCATAAGTAGTGGTGTCGGATGCGGCTGCATTCCCAGTTTGTCCGTCCATATATCTCCATCCGCTACTATAGGTGAAGGTGCAAGGATTTTGGAATCAGGAAACTGGTTTTCCGTGTGCCCAATTCTTCCTACATGCATAAGCTGCATAAATATTTTTCCACCTTTTTCATGAACTGCAGTACTTATTTTTGCCCATCCTTCTATTTGCTTCTCACTAAAAATGCCAGGCGTACGGGCATAACCCAATCCATTTGCTGATGGTGAAGTACCTTCAGTAATTATTAGTCCTGCCGATGCTCTTTGAGCATAATAAGATATCATCAGGTCAGTGGGGATGGATCCTATTGCACGCGACCGGGTCATTGGCGCCATTACGATACTATTTTGTAGCTTGAGCCCTTTCAAACTTTTTTGTTCAAAAAGACTGGGTTGGGTTTGCGTTTTCATACTTCTATTATTGTTTTGACTAAAATTGTTTAAACGAACATTGTTATAAAAAAATTATCCTCTTAGCTTGTCCAGTAAATTAGATAATGTTTGAGCTTCTTCATCTGAAAGATTGTTAAGTATCACCGAATATTCTTTCATCACCGGTTCTATTTCTGTAAGGAGTTTTAGCCCTTCTTCCGTAATATGTAGCGATACCTGCCTTCGGTTTGTTGAATTTAAATCCCTGGCAATTAATCCCTTTGAAACCAACCGGTCGCAAAGCCTGGTTAAATCCGGATTTTTATCCAGCATAACTTCTTTTACCTCGTTGCAACAGGCGCTTTCAGGGTGTCTTCCCCTTAAAATCCTAAGCACATTGTATTGTTGTTGGGTAATATCGAATTGGCCAAAAACTTTTGAAATATGGTCCGATAAATAGTTAAAGGTATAATTGATATTGATCCATGCCTTTTGTTGGGCACTCTGAAATTTCTTTTGTTTAATAGCTTCTTCCAGATTCATGACGCAAACATAAATAAATAATTATTATAAACAAATATTGTTGCAACATGTTTTAGTTATTTGCAAAAAAATATTGCCTTTGAAAGCAATCAGTATGGTTTATTTTTTGCATTCGGAAATTCAAAATGCTTAGAGAAGTGTTTAAGGCTTTCAGCTGTGGGGATGTGAACAAAATAATTTGATGAAACAGTCTTCAGAAAAAAAAATAAAGCATGTGGCAAGACATGCTTTATTTTAATTGTTTTGATTCTTATTAAAGTATTTCTACATTAACAGCGTTTAACCCTTTCTTTCCTCTTACTACCTCAAACTTAACCCTGTCATTTTCCTTTATCTCATCAACTAATCCGCTCACATGAACGAAAGTTTCTTCATCTGAATCATCGTGTTTAATAAAACCAAATCCTTTAGAATTGTTAAAGAATTTTACTGTGCCTTGTTGTTGCATTGTACTGAAATTTAAATTTGTTATTGTTTTTTATTATTAATTATACTCTCTCTCTTTTATTTACTACAATTCTTTTTCCTAAAAAGGTCTTATTATTTAAACTTTCTATTGCTGCTAACGCATCCTGACTGGAAAACATTTCTACAAATGCAAATCCCCTTGATCTGTTTGTATAAAAATCTTTTACAAGGGTTACTGATTTTACTAACCCAAATTCTTCAAAAATATTATTAAGTGTTTTTTCATCCATATTCTGGCTTAAATTTCCCACAAAGATCTTCATAATTTTAAGATTTAAATGTTAGAACATCCGAAGTAAAAGTGAGATAATTGAGCTGAGATGTAAAAAATATTTACAATACAGAATAGAAAGATTCACTGTTGCTTATTAAACAAATATATTGAAAATTAATTTATTAGCAATCCCGGCTTACTACTTACTTAGTTATTATTATATGAGCTATTTATTTTGATCCGTTTAAAACATATCCTAATTCATAGAAGCCGAGAATTTAATTGCTATTCTAAAACTCTCCCTTTTGATCCTGATTTTTAGATAAATGAGGATTTTACATTAGGTACTTTTTCGCATATCACACAGATGTAACAATATGATTATTTAAGAGAAAAAAAATTGAAGTAATTTGTCATTTTTACTTATTAAGTGGTATTGTATTTTAACTAATTTTAGTGAATTTCGCGGATTATAAATTTCACTCCTCTTCCCTTCGTATGCTAAAGCGGATTCTTTTTATTGTTTCGTTATTTTTTGTTGTAAAGGAAGCCAATTCACAGGCCACTTCTCCAAAATACAGCAACGAATTTTTGAACCTTGGAATAGGAGCCAGGTCACTGGGCATGGGAGGGACACAGGTGGGAATAGTAAAAGATGTAACGGCTGGGTATTGGAATCCGGCAGGTCTTTTAAATATCAAAAACAAGTACGAAGTAGCGGCAATGCATGCAGAATATTTCGCAGGAATAGCCAAATACGACTACCTTGGTTTTGCCACTCCTGTAGATTCAACAAGTCACATTGGTTTTTCAATAATCAGGTTTGGGGTCGACGACATACCCGATACAAGATATTTGTATGATGCCAATGGTGTAATTAATTACGATAATATAAGTTTTTTTTCAGCGGCAGATTATGCCTTTTTAATTTCTTACGCAAAAAAGGACTTGTTGCTGCCGGGGCTTAAGTTAGGAGCAAACTTTAAAGTGGTCCATCGTGTAGTGGGAAGTTTTGCCAATGCCTGGGGTTTCGGATTGGATGTAGGCGCACAATATGAGTTTAAAGGATGGATGATAGGGGTGATGGGAAGGGATATCACGGGGACCTTCAATGCCTGGTCACACAATTCTGAAATGGTAAAGGACGTATACTCCGCCACTGGTAATGTAATTCCCGAAAATTCAATTGAGGTTACACTGCCCAAGTTCTTAATTGGTGTAGGTAAAGAATTTAAGGTATGGAAATTTGGAATATTGCCTGCGGTTGATTTTAATGTGACTTTTGACGGAAAACGAAATGTGTTACTCAAATCAGAAGTGGTTTCCGCCGATCCAGTAATGGGACTAGAGGTCGACTATCAGAAATTTATTTTTTTAAGAGGTGGTGTTAAAAACATCCAGGAAGTGGATAATAGAACGACTTACGAACCGAATTTTGGTGTAGGGGTTAAGATCAAAGATTTTCAAATAGATTATGCTATGACTGATGTTGGAGATGTATCTCAAAGTTTATACTCACATGTTTTTTCTTTAAGATATGGATTTTCTAAATAAAAGGACTTTTGTTTTTGCCTTCCTTTTCATGGTATCTCTCGGTGTCCCTGCTCAGGATTTTGGGAATGAATGGATTGTTACGGGACAGAAATATTTTAAAATAAAAACGGCCGAAAACGGCATTTATAGAATTACTTACCAGGATTTGGTAACCTCTGGCTTTCCGGTGAATACTCCAGGATTTAATAAAGGAAAAATTCAAATGTTTCACAGGGGAGTGGAGCAGGCCATTTACATTTCCGGCGCCCAGACAGGAACGTTTAATTCCAATGAAGTTATAGAATTTTATGGGAAGAAGAATGACGGGTTTTTGGATGCTTATTTATATAAATCTCCCGGAGTACAGCCTCATCAGTATTATAATCTCTACACGGATACTACCGCATTTTTTATAACCTATGCTTTTGCTAATGTTACCGGCAAAAGGATGGAAACAAGGACTGCAGAATTCAATTCTTCAAATCTGCCGAAAGAGACTTATCATTTGGAGGAAAACCTCACTGTTTTTGTTGATCAATATTCTGAAGGGCAATATTATCCTTTAGGTAGCAATGGCGCTACCTTGCTCGCTAGTTATGATACCGGGGAAGGATGGACAGGCGCAAGAATACAAAAAACCAAGAGCAGGGATTTTAAGGTTTCAGGCATTACCGGCCTTGTTGCCTCAGGTGCAAAACCAAAGCTTGAACTGGTATTGGTAGGAAGAAACAATAGAAAGCACAATGTAAACTTGACTGTCGGGCCAGCCATTTCTTCGTTAAGGAGTATAAAAGATTTGGAATTTGATTATTATAGTTCTGCCACAATCAATGAAACTATTGAATTTGCTGATATTAGTAATGCCGGTGACCTGAACGCCAGGGTTTTGGTAAACGGTTTTCCCAATGAAAGTACCGATTATGTTTCTGTTTCTTATGTCAAATTAACCTATCCTCAGTCGTTTAGTTTAACTGGAGGAAGCAAAATTTTTAACATAGCACCTAATCCTGGGGGAAAGTCCTTTGTTGAAATCTCGAACATCACGCCTGCTACTATTATCTATGATATCACAGATCCAAACAATGTCAAGAGACTAAATTATTTTATTTCCGGTTCTACTGGGAATACGGTGGTTTCCAATACGGTTTCAGGAAGAAAACTGCTTGTGGTGAATAATGAATATAAAGCAGCAGCACTCAGTAATATTGCTTTCAGAAATCTTTCCAGTACAGCCAACTATCTTATCGTAACCAATAAGTTATTGCATGAGCCTGTAGAATCAGTCGGTGATCCGATAAAAGCTTATACTTCATATAGAGCTTCTGTTGCCGGAGGAAGTTACGATACGCTTAGCATTAATGTTGACCAACTCTATAATCAGTTTACATATGGAGAAGTAAGTCCCCTGGCCATCCGAAGGTTTGCAGATTATATGCTTACTATCGGAAATCCAAAATTTTTGTTTCTTATAGGTAAAGCATTGAATGTTACCTTAAAGTATCACCGAACGGCCCATCCTGCAGATTATATTCATCGGGATCTTGTACCTACAATGGGATTTCCGGGTTCTGATGTATTATTTACGGCAGGTCTGAAAGGCACAGGACGTGAGCCCGCCATTCCTACCGGCAGGATTGCTGCCCGCACGCCACAGGAAGTGGTAAATTATCTGAATAAGATAAAGGAGATGGAGGCGCTTTCATACGATGATCTATGGCATAAAGACCTTATTCACTTAAGTGGAGGATTGCAATCCAACGAGGTTGAACTTTTCAAATCTTACACACAAGGTTTTGCGGACATAGCCGAAGATGCTTATCTGGGGGGCGACGTTACTCTGATCAGTAAAACCACCAACTTAACGGTTGAATTCATTAACATCGCAGAGCAAATAAATAAAGGCGCTTTAATGGTTACTTTCTTTGGGCACTCTGCACCTGACGTTACTGATATAGAAATAGGAAAATGTACTAACCCTGTAAATGGTTACAATAACAAAGGGAAATATCCAATGTTTTTTGTAAATGGCTGCGATGCGGGAGACATTTTCAGCACCGGTTATTCCTTAGGGGAAGATTGGATGATGGCGGCGGATAAAGGAGCAATTGCTTTTTTAGCCTATAGTCACCTTGCGTACGCAGGCCCTTTGAAAAGATTTGCAGAGGAGTTTTATTCTACGGTTTTTGGAGATTCCGTTTTTATCAATAAAACCATTGGAGAAATAAATAAAGAGACTGTTAAAAGGTTTACGGAAAAGTATAGTCCTATAGAACTTTATACTTCACAGGCTACAGAAATGGTGCTTCAGGGTGATCCTGCTTATAAGTTATTTCCATCTGATAAACCGGATTATGAAACCAATGATAATCTCTTATATCTCCAATCTTTTGATGGCAAGACAATAACAGCCCTTACTGATTCATTTTCGCTTGGAATTATCGCTAGGAATTTAGGAAAGATCAGTACAGATTCGTTGCATTTGCAAATCAAAAGATCATTAAGCTCCGGAGATCAAATTGTTTTAGACACTACATTTTTGCCAGTTTTTTATGAGGATACCCTTTTTGTAAATATTCAAACAGGAGAAGAAGGCAGTGGATTAAACAGATTCGAGGTTATCCTTGATCCTTTAAACATCGCTCCTGAAACTGATGAAACCAATAACATTGGAATTTTGGAATATTTTATTCCATTAAATCAAGTAGTTGCTATTGCTCCCAAAGAATTTTCAATAGTCAATAAAGAGGAAGTAAAACTTATTGCTCAGAATACTGAAATATCTTCTGCCGCTCAACAGTATCTTTTTGAAATAGACACTTCCTATTTGTACAACAGCGGCTGGAAAAAACAACAAACCATTTCATCTGTTACCATTCCTGAATGGAAAGTAAACATTTCTATACCTAAAGATACGGTGGTATTTTACTGGCGAGTTAAGCTGAACAATAATGACCCTGATAATGCATGGGCTACCAGTTCTTTTACTTATATAAAAAATGGTGCGGAAGGATGGGCTCAAAGTGCATTTCCACAATTGTTAAAAGACAAGACCGCTGATGTTACATTAAATACTTCTTTACGAAAAGCAGAATTTAATAAGGTTAAAACACAAGTGTCCATAAAGACACATGGTAAAGATTTTGGTGTGGATCCTTATAAGAGTACCCAGCTTTTACTTAATGATTTTGGCCATGTTTTCGATGGAAGGTGTGGAAATAACAGACTTCTTGCAGTGGCATTTAATAAAATAACTGCCGAGCCCTATCTTGTTTTAAATAAAGTAGATTTTCCGGCGGCCTATTATTGCGGAAGGACATTTGGGGAATTAGCCAATCGCCTTACTGATGCCCAGATAACCGGTGGCAGTTTGCTGTTGGAAGATTATATTAACAGAGTGCCTGACGGTGATTTTGTCATACTTTTTTCAAGCGGTCAGATCAATTATGAAACATGGCCCTTGTCTACCAAAGATAAGCTTCAGGAATTAGGGATTGACCTAACCAACTTCAACCAGTTGAAAAATGGTTATCCTTATATTGTATTCGGACAGAAAGGCGCTGCCACGGGAACAGCCGTTGAAGTTTTGCCGGATTTGGGTCCGACTGGGTTACCCCTTACGGAGACATTGACCTTCAATTATACAGTATCGGGACAAATGGACAGGGGTTCTATTACTTCCTCGTTTATTGGGCCTTCTTCGGAATGGAATACGCTTTATACGAAGTCAAGATCTACAAATTCTAATGATTTTATAAACTATGATGTGATAGGTGTAAGCGACATTTATGGTGAACAAATTCTTGCTTCTGCAATCACAGAGGAAAGCTTTGACCTTAGCTTTATTGACGAAAAATTATATCCAAGGATTAAAATAAGAGCCAATCTTAAAGATTCCGTTGATCTCACCCCACCTCAGCTTTTAAGGTGGCAAGTGAATTATACCGGGTTCCCCGAAGGTGTGTTGTATGCTACTCCCGGGCAGAAGCTTGAAGGTCTTGAATTGCAGGAGGGGGAAGAAATGGAAGTGAAATATGTGTTCAAGAATATTTCGGACAAGGATTTTACAGACTCAATTGCAGTGCAGGCTACCTTCATTAACAATACTACTTTAGAAAAAACAGTTAACATAGATAATTACAAACCGCTGCTCAAAAATGACTCAATTCCTTTTTCTGTTCAGGTGACAACTTTCGGAAAAGTGGGTGTCAATTCTCTTCAAACTTATGTTAATCCAAGGCTTCAGCCGGAGGAAAATTATTTTAACAATGTAATTACATTAAATAAATATTTAAATGTAGACAAGGATAACGCCAATCCTATTTTGGATGTGGTGTTTGACGGCGTTCACATCATGGATGGTGATATTGTTTCTCCTAGCCCTTTAATTACTATTACATTAAAAGACGAGAATCAATATAAGATTAAAAAAGACACGGTAGGATTAGAGATTTTTCTGAAAAGAGAATGCGATGGATGCCTGGTGGAGCAGATTTTCTTTAATAATCCAAATCTCAAATGGTATCCCGGGGATGAAACCAATAAGCTGAGGGTTGAATATCAGCCGCCAAACCTGGAGAACGGCAGATATAATCTTCAAGTTCAGGGAAAAGACGCTTCGGGTAACAGGTCAGGCATAAATCCGGTTGAAAAGAGTTTTGAGGTGATAAATGAATCCACCATTACCAACTTTTATCCTTACCCAAATCCATTTTCTACCAAAACGCGGTTTGTTTTTACTTTAACCGGAAGAGAAATCCCAGATGAAATAAAGATATTGGTTATGACCATTTCAGGAAAGGTCGTCCGGGAGATAAACCAAGATGAATTGGGCGCTTTAAAAATAGGAAACAACATTTCTGATTTTCACTGGGATGGAACAGATCAGTACGGCGACAAACTGGCAAACGGTGTTTACCTATACAAAGTAACGGTTAAAAAGAATGGCCAGAAGTTGGATCAGAGAAAGACTGGAGGAGACAAAGGTTTTCAAAAAGGATTTGGTAAAATGTACATCCTTAGGTAGGTGGAAATGTTGAATTTTAAATGATTAAAATCTCCATCTAACTTTCCAAAAGTTTTAAACTTTTGGAAAGTTAGATAATTCAACATTCAACATAACATTCAACATTATTTTTTAATGTATTCAATTATTGAAAAATCATATTCATTGCCTTTTTCTGATTTAGCGTAATCTTTTTTATCAATCAGCTTCCAATCGGATAAATCTATGGATTTAAGAAAGGTATCTCCTTCAATCTCTGCATGTACTTCTGTTAAATACATTTTGTTTACGATTTCTAAAGATTGATTGATCAATTCAGCGCCACCAATGATAAAAGCTTCTTTCGCGTTTATTGTTTTGGCTATTTGCAAGGCTTGTGGAAGGGAATTTACCACTTCACATCCTTCTACCTTATAATCTTTTTGTCGGGTTACGATAATGTTTGTTCTTCCGGGCAAGGGCTTGCCAATACTTTCATAGGTTTTTCTTCCCATGATAATTGGATTTCCTGTGGTGATTTTCCTGAAGTTTTTTAAATCATCAGTCAGATGCCAGGGCAAATCATTATTTCTGCCAATAACGTTATTTTTTGATCTTGCCACTATAATGGATACAATCATATCTTATTCCCTCTTAAAAATTCTGTAATAATCATTTTCTTTTTCCCTTCCATTTGAAGCTCTTCCAGTGAAATTAGTCCATCCTGGCAAGCGACATGAATAAAGGTTTTTCCATCTGAAATTATTTCACCAGGAGCCTTATTCGAATGACTGCCAGGAATAAAGGATGTTTTATAAATCTTGAAAAACTTACCATTAAGGGTGCTCCAGGCAGTAGGATAGGGAGATAGCCCTCTGACAAAATTGTAAATCTCCCTGCCTGTTTTATTCCAGCTTATTTCGCAGGTTTCTTTGAAGATTTTTGGCGCTGACTTTAGTTCAGGAGTCATATTTTGAGGAATGGTATGAATTTCTCCCTTTTCTATTCCTTGTATAGTTTTTAAAACTAATCCTGCGCCCTTTTCTTTAAGTCTTTCATACAAGGTTTCCACATTGTCTTGCTCCAGGATAGGCTCCTTTTCCTGGAAAATCAAATCTCCGGTGTCAATTTCATGTTGAAGGAAAAAGGTAGTGGCGCCAGTTTCCTTTTCGCCATTGATAATGGCCCAATTGATAGGTGCTGCACCGCGGTATTGGGGAAGGAGGGAAGCATGCAGGTTAAAAGTGCCGAATTTTGGCATACTCCAAACTGCTTCGGGGAGCATACGAAAAGCTACGACTATCTGAAGGTTAGCATTTAAGCTTTTTAAATAGGCTAAGAACTCAGGGTTTTTAAGGTTAGTAGGTTGAAGGATATTCAAACCATTTGCAACAGCATATTCCTTTACAGGAGAAGCAGTAAGTTTTAAGCCCCGTCCGGAAGGTTTGTCGGGCGCAGTTATTACGGCAACAATATCATAATTATTCTCATAAAGTATTTTTAAAGACGGGACGGCAAATTCCGGTGTCCCCATAAAAATTATTCTCAATTTTTCACTCATCAGCTCGTTATCTTTGGTTACTCCCACATTTCCACATTCTATCATTCACTCATTCTATCATTTACTCATTCCCCATAAAGCAGGTATTTTTTTCTCATAGCGCGATATTCATCAAGCTCCTTCTTCCAGGTAGCTTTGATTTCTTCTTCGGTCATCCCTTTAATAATTTGTTCTCTTAAAGTTTTGGTGCCCACCAGTTTTTCAAAAAAAGGAATGAAAAAGGAATCTTTTTTAGGTGATTTATTATAAAAGTCAATTAAGTATTTTAAAGTGAATTCATATTTTGGTTCTACGTTTCTTAAATCAATGCCATAACAAAGTTTGTTTTCCAAAGGAGGATTTATCGTCATTCCCGGAATATTTACAGGGGTGAAAGTAAAAGATCCATAGGCCGGATCAGGTCCGCCAACCACCTGAAATGGATAAGTTGTTCCCCGTCCAAGGCTAAGGGTGGTGCCTTCAAACAGACAGATCGATGGGTATAAGCTTATGGATTGGTTATTGGGAAGGTTGGGAGAGGGTTTTATTGGCAGCAGATATTTATCGGAATGTTGATAATTCTTGTTTTTAACGATCTCGACTTTACATTGCACACCATTTTTCAGCCACTTTTCACCATTGATCATTAAGGCAAGTTCACCGACGGTAAGTCCATGAACAATCGGAATAGGATGCATTCCAATGAAAGATTTGTATTGAGGCTGCATGATCGGACCGTCCACATACATTCCATGAGGATTGGGCCGATCGAAAATGATCAGTTGTTTGTTGTTTTCTGCACACGCTTCCATCAAATAGTGCATTGTGCTGATATAAGTATAAAATCTTGCCCCTACATCCTGAACATCAAAAATGACGACATCTACATCGCTTAATTGCTCGGGCGTCGGTTTCCGGTTTTTTCCATAAAGAGACACTAACGGAAGATTGGTTTTTTGATCAATTGAGCTTTTTACAAGCTCTCCATTGGCGGCTTCTCCCCGAAAGCCATGTTCCGGTGAAAGGATTTTAACAATATTAACATTTAAGCTAAGCAAGGAATCTACCAGGTGAGTGTCTCCTATGGTTGAAGTCTGATTTACAACCATTGCCACTCTTTTCCCTTTTAACAAGGGGAGATAACTATTTACCTGTTCAGCGCCGGTTACGATTTTGTCAATTTTTGCCGAATCCGGAGCAGAAACCATTTCTGAAGAATCAGTTACCTGGGCCTTTTGACCCGTACAAGCCAGAAGAACAGAAGAAATAAGGAATATTAAATTATATATCATAAATCGCTAATACTATTGTTGAATTTATTCTGAAAGTCCAATATTAATAATAAAAGAAAATAAAGTTATTTTATTGAGTTTGATAAATTGATAGTTTTACATTTTATCTTCCGTTAAAATTAATCTTCTTAAACAAAAGGACCTATTACTGAATGAATCTATCTCTATTTATTTCAAAAAAGATTGTAAAGGCAGATCGTGGTTCTTTTTCATCTATAGTCAATAAAATAGCCATTGCCAGCATTGCGTTGGGCTTGGCTATAATGCTGATAAGCTTTCTGATATTGGGCGGATTTGAAACCACCATCAGAGAGAAAATTTATGGTTTCAGTGGTCATATCAATATCACAAAATATACCATGAGCAACAGCTACGAAGAGGCTGCCATGGAAGACAAGGCTGAAAACAGGAAATCACTTTTATCTCATGAAAATGTAGCCCACATTCAGGCTTTTGCGCATAAGCCAGGATTGCTTAAGACAGACAAAGAGGTTCAGGGCGTTTTGTTAAAAGGAGTGAGTAAAGACTTCAATCTGAAGGTCTTTAAAGAAAATATCAGAGAAGGCGCTTTTATTGAGTTTAAAGATGATGGGGCTTCCAATGATATTGTGATCAGTCAGACCATTTCAGACCAGCTAAATCTCAAAGTTGGCGATGATGTAATAATGTTTTTCATTCAAAATCCGGTGAGGTATAGAAAATTCGATATAAAAGGAATTTTCGAAACCAGCATGGAGGAGTTTGACAAGCAGGTAATAATTGGCGACCTGGCCGTCATACAAAAACTGAATGGCTGGAAAGAGGGTCAGGTAGGAGGATATGAGCTTTTTCTATCCGATTTGGAAACCATTGACAAAGACATGGAAGAACTGGCTGACGAACTGACTTATGAGTTTTATCTGCAGAAAGTCAGTGATAAATACTTGCAGATTTTTGATTGGCTTACCCTGCTAAATCAAAACGTGAATATTTTCCTTGGACTGATATTATTGGTCGCTTGTGTGAATATGGTCGCTATTCTTTTGATCCTGATTATGGAAAGAACTAATATGATCGGGGTTTTAAAGGCTTTAGGCGCTACGGGACAACAAATCAGGGGTATTTTTTTTTACAATGGATTTCTATTGGTGTTGAAGGGAATATTGCTCGGAAATATTGTGGGATTGGGCTTGGGTTTTGTGCAGGATCGTTTTCGATTAATTGCTTTGGATCCCGAAAATTATTATATGAAATACGTGCCCATACTTTGGGACTGGCCCGTTATCATTTTCCTTAATGTGTTAGTGCTTGGTGTAATCAGCCTGGTATTGATTATTCCTACCTTCTTAGTTACAAAAATAAGCCCTGTAAAAGCGATAAAGTTTGACTAACCAATGAAGAATTTAGAATGACGAACGACAAATGAGAAGTCATCAGCACATTAACACACTATCAAATTACCAAATTCTTTAATCCACCTGGTAGGTCTTAAATAGGCTGTTGATTTTCATTTGTAATACTCCGAAAATGGCTTCTTTAAATATGCCTTTTGTCATTTTGGACTGACCTTTGGTTCTGTCGGTGAATATGATCGGAACTTCTTTTATTTTAAATCCATATTTCCAGGCCAGGAATTTCATTTCGATCTGGAAGGCATAACCTACGAACTTGATTTCATCCAGGTTAATAGTTTCCAGCACTCTTTTGGTGTAGCATTTAAAGCCTGCTGTCGTATCATTGATCGGAATACCTGTTATAAGCTTCACGTACCAACTTGCGCAATAAGACATTAACACCCGGCTCATTGGCCAGTTCACCACATTTACCCCTATTACATACCTTGAGCCGATGGCCATATCATATCCTTCATCATGGCAGGCATTATAAAGATTAACCAAATCTTCAGGATTGTGGGAAAAATCTGCGTCCATTTCGAAGACATACTCATACCCTTTGTCTAACGCATATTTAAAACCATGAATATAAGCAGTACCCAATCCAAGTTTTCCTTCTCGTTGTTCAAGAAATAGTCTTTCAGGAAATTCTTTTTGTAAGGATTTTACAATATTGGCAGTACCATCGGGAGAATTATCGTCAATGACAAGAATATCAAAGGGTTTCCTTAATGAAAATATTTTTCTGATGATCAGATCGATGTTTTCAATCTCATTGTATGTAGGAATAATGACTATGGAGTCTTGCACAAATCTTAAGGGACGATTAATTGTGAAATGTGAAAATATAATTTATAACAAAATTCCACAAGAAAACAATCAAAATAGAGAAGGCTTTTGCTAAATAAAAATTCATTTTCCCCCTTTCGTTAAAGAGGTAAATAAGAAGATTGCTAAATCCTAATCCAATAGTACAAATGAAGATGTATTTTAGAAATTGCTCCAGTACATTAGGATCGTTATTGTGGAATGTCCACCAGCGGTTAAGAATATAATTGTGGGTAGAGGCTACAATAAAGCCCATACTGTTTGCAAAATACCTACTGGATTTAAGTTTTTCTTTGAATAAATAAGTGACTCCGAAATCTACAACAACACCTAAAGACCCAACCAGCGCAAATTTTAGAAACTTTATAAGAAACGTTTTGTCAGTAAAATCCATCATTTAAAAAACCCTCAAAGATAGAAATATAAATTTAACAACCGGAGAATACGACACGAAAAAGGAATGGGGATTTCCTTTAAAAGTAGTATAAGGTAGATCATTTCGAGGTTTGGGTAGATCGTATAGTTCAAAAATCCATAAGTGATAAGGCGTATTGATTAAGGTTAAGAGATTATTTTTGTTTGTTTCTAAAAATTGAGTTGTAAAATCTTTTTCCATTCTCCGTTTTCGGCTACCCCCTTAATCATCTTATTCCTTATTTCAATTAGGTTATAGAGGTAATTTTTCAGGAAAAGGAAATCCGCAAGTTTTCCTAAGGTCCATAATGGAGATTCATATTTTAAGATGTCCTCCATAATGGTCAATTCTCCTTCTTGCCTGAAACAATGGTCGTGTACCATGCTTTTAAAAGCCCCTTTTTGCATGGTATCCTGAAAATAGATTGGAAAGTCATAAGCCGTGATTTTAGAAGTCAAGGTTTGGAAAACGCCAAGGTGTTTTGCCCTCCAGGTCACTTGTTCACCCATTTCTATTAAGCCCTTGGTCACTCCCGCTATTGCCTTTTCTTTCGTGTGCGCAGTAGAAAGTTGGTGAAGGTCTATGCTTCTGGACAGATCAAAGCATATTTCAATGGGTGCCTTTATTGGTGTGGTAAGTGTTAAAGTTGGCATAGTAATATTATGTTTTAATGGCTCAATTCCTTTTCCCAAAAATCCATTGTCGATGCTGGTTTCCTTCCCAATATCCTTTCTGTGTCGTCCAAAGACGCGACGTTGTCTGAAAAGAGCAGTTGGTATTGTTGATAATTTATTAAACCCGGAAATAGGGGAGAGATGATATTTTTTACCAAAACTCCAACAACTTCTTTGTTGATCTCTTTGATTTTAAAGTTTTTGGTCCGGCCTTTTTCCAAAATATTGATTAGCTGATGATAGGATATTTCCATTGGTCCGACAGCGTTTATTGTTCTTGCTGATCCATCTCTCAAACTTATATTCTCAATTAGTTGGCACAAGTCTTCAATCAATATAGGTTGAATTTTATGATTTAAAAATCCCTTGGGTACGAAGAGGTAATTGTTGGTGAGCCTGGCGATTCTGGAAAGCATTTTAAGTTTTCTTACCAGCATTGTTTCCGGCGTACAAACAATAGAAGGTCTTACAATAAATGTATTTTCTTCCTCCAGTAAAATTTCATCGGCTTGTCCTTTTGTTTGCAAAAAAACCACGCGATGTGCTGTTGATGCTCCTAAAGCTGAAATCTGAATTACCCGGGGATTGCCTATAATCTCTCTGTTTTTAAGGATAATATTAGTTAAACCCAAATGAATCTTAGCGAAATCAGCACCTTTAGTTTCCTGGATCTGCCCCACACAGTTGATCAAAACATCCCTCTTTCCCAATACTTTCCAATCGTCTTTAAAAGGATCAAATTTTAAATACTCATTCGCTTCGTTCCTTGAAGTTCCCAAAACTTCTATTGTTGCATTTCCTTGCAGTTTTTTATACAGGAAACTTCCTATTTGTCCCGATGCACCTAATATGAGTACTTTAGTCATGAGCATTAAGTCTTTAGTCAAAAGTCTTATATCTTAGGTATTACATTTTACACCTAAATCAGGTGGTAATTACTTGTATTTTTACTTTGTTCGAGCTGCTTTCCTTAACTACAGCAGCAGGAAGCCATGAATAATAAATCACTTCTTTCACCCTGAAAACGCCTTGCAATTCTGATGATTTGAAAAAGCTATTTTTAAAAAAAGCACAGGCGACCGGTTCAATCGGCCATTTTTCTCTTTGGATTTGAGTTACTCTTAATTTCCCGTCAACCACAGAATAAGCCCTGTCTAAAGCACCAATGATGTCCTTTAAATTGGAGAATTCAATAGGATTTTCAGGTGTTTTATCATCTCTTTGGTAAGCAATTTTATTAATACCTTGTTTAATTACTACTGAATCAAGACCATCTTTAATAATCGCGTTTTCCAAACGGTATTCTGTAAGCATTTTTCCTCCAAATACTATGTGTGCTTTGTTTGTAAAGGCTTTAAGGAAAAATATTCCTTTACATTCGCCATTGTTTAAATAAGCGTCATCGACCAGAAGTCTGAAAGCGATATGACGGTATCCAAAATGAAGAAAAGAAGGAATAAAGGTTGGATGCATCTTTTTAAGTTTCACATCTACCATAGAAATCATTGCTTTTCCTCCAAAATCTCTGATCTTTATTAGAGGTGGAACTAAGTGTTTTACTTCATCCATATCCACCAAAAAATTGACAAGTTTGATGTCATGCAGCTCTCCTTTGTATTTTATGGGAAGTTTTTTTAAGAAGTTCATAGTAGTATTAATTAAGATGAAAAACATATATCCAGAAGAACGCGCCCAGTTGGAGAAACAGAAACCAGCTTAAAGTCCAGGCGCCGTTTATTTCCAATGTTTTTGTTCTTTTAATGTGCAGGAATAACATATATCCACTGCTCAAAGCCACTGATAAGATAGGTAGAAAAATAAAATCTAAACCGGTGATAAAATGAAACAACATCCAGGGAACAAGGATCAGTAATCCTACAACACTTATGCTGCCCAAATGTCCTATATAATCAAGGCTTTTGTCGCGTAAGAAAATTAAAGCCATAAATAGCTGAAATATCCAGCCTGTTCCGGCCATCAACAGCATTTCCATGGCAGCTTTGCCTGTTGAAATATCAGGGTAAAAGCCTTTTAAAGAAACTCCGAAAAGCGCGGTAAGCAGGATGGAAATACCAAAAGTAATGGCAATATAAGAAAGCCTGTATTTTACTATCTTTTCAGGGAAGCAATCGCAGGAGAAATTGCTTTTTGGTGACGCGATGATGTATCTGTTGTGGGCAATGGTTTTGTATAAAAAGATGAAAGCAGAATTGAGAAGATCAGACCTTAAGATCCATGCGACAAACTTGCTTTTTGAAGAAAAGATATATCCGATTCCTTCAGGTCCGTACAGGGTTTTTTCCTGATTTAAATCAATCAGGGCCATTTCATTCCTAAATCTTTCAAGGGCAACTTTGGAGGCCAAAGCGGAGGATAAATTTTTATAAGCCACCACCTGGTTTTTGATCCAGGGAGCCAGAAAAATAAGAATATCCTTAAGACCGGCGCAAACTTTGCAATTGCTGTCGTAAATAACAAGCTTGTTTTTGAGAGAACTTACAGCAGGACTTTTCATAGCATAACTGTTTTAACTGACCTTTATTTAAAAATATCAGCAACCGCTTCCCTGAAGGTGGGAAATTTAAATTCATAACCTTTTCTCGTTAAAACTTCAGATACCACCTTTCTTCCACTTAAGAGTAATTCAGGTTCGGTTCCTATGACAACAGCTCCTATTTTCAGAAGCATTGAAGGGGTTGGTAATCCAAAAGGTATTTTCATTGCCTTCCTGAGTTCTCTCATAAAATCTTTGTTTCTCACCGGATTCGGACTGGCACAATTGATAATGCCGCTTAAGTCGTCAGAGGAGACTGCCCTATTGATGAGGTTGATAAAATCTGTCTCATGTATCCAGGTAATGTATTGATTTCCATTGCCTACTTTTCCGCCAAATCCAATTCTGACTACATTTTTAAGAGGCTTTAAAACGCCGGCATTTGGCTGAAGAACCATTCCTATTCTAAACATCACCTTTCTTGTCACAGGTGTTTCAGTTTCAAAAAAAGCTTTTTCCCATGCTTTGCAAACTTCAACAGAAAAGCCTTCTCCAATTGAAGAAGTTTCAGTTTTAACCTCTTCCCCTGCGTTTCCAAATATTGCAGCAGAACCCGCATTAATCCATACTTTTGGAGGATTGACAGTTTTGCTTATTGCTTGTCCTAGCGCTTTCGCTGAATTGACCCTTGATTCCATGATCTCTTTTTTATTCTTTTCATTGTAGCGGCAATTAACGGATTTGCCAACCAAATTAATTACCGCCAAAGAATTCTCTAATTCTTTCGTCCAGTCACCCAATGATCTTGCATCCCATTGTACATATCTAACATTTTCATGCGGACTGTGAAGAGACCTGCTTAATACCACTACCTCGTACTCAGGGGAATTGAAATTTTTAATTACTGCGCTTCCCAAAGCGCCTGAACCTCCGGCAATTATTATTTTAGTTTTCATGTCAATTGTATATTCTAGAGTGCTCAAACTTTAAAAATAGGCTAACTACGCGATAACTACTCGATAACTATGCGATAACTACGCGTTAACTACACGTTACCCTCCGCAGGATAACATCCAATTCGAGGTCAAAAATTATCTGATCAATTTCATAAAAGAGCTTAAAAACCAGTTTTCGTCTGCTTTAATCAGTTTGTCTATAGTGCTATCGGCATTATTAGCAAATTTTTGAATATTGCTGATTGTTTCCGTAAAAGCTTTATGGTCCTTTTCGTTCACGTCTCCTTCTACGTTTTGAAGCTGGTTTAATACTTTCATTACAGGCTCCAACTCTCTTTTCTTTCTTTCCTTCGCGATTTGTTTGGCTACTTCCCAGATGTCTTTTTCGGCAGAAAAAAACTCTTTTCTTTCACCTGATTTATGGATTTTATTTACGATACCCCATTCTATTAAGTCCCTGAGATTCATATTGGCGTTTCCCCTGGAGATGTTTAATTCTGCCATGATCTCTTCAGCGCTTAAAGGGTCGGGAGAAACCAACAACAAGGCATGAACCTGTGCCATGGTTTTATTAATTCCCCAATTTGAACCTAACGTTCCCCATGCATGTATAAATTGTTCTTTAGCTTCTTTGAGTTCCATGATCCAAATATAGTAATATTATTAAACTTTCAAAACTTTTTGAAAGTTTAATAATATTATAAAAGAAATTTTTTAAAAAAGGATGTCATCGCTAAAACCTGGCAAATCAAATGTTAATTCTATAACTTTTTAATTTAGTTAACTATTTCTGCGATAAGTTTTTACTTTTGCCATTAAAATCTGGTGATGACTTACCTTTTAGGTTTTAGATCTGGAAAATTTTAACAAGGGATGTCATTGCCAAACCATTTTTTTGATCATCGCCAATCTGATTTATAATATTCTAATGGGTTTGGAAAAAGCGCTGCATAAACACCTTTTTGAAGAAGTAGACAACAGTCCTTTAATTGTTTTCAGGATATTTTTTGGGCTGTTGGCTTTTTTAGAATCGGCAGGTGCAATTTTTACCGGATGGGTTAAAGATACATTTGTAGAGCCGAAACACGCGCTTACTTTTATTGGGTTTGAATGGCTGCAACCATTACCAGGTTATGGAATGTATTTCTATTGTGCGATAATGGCAGTGGCTGGATTGATGATCATGACCGGAAGCTGGTATAAATTAGCGACCCTTATTTTTACATTTATGTGGTGGGGATGTTACCTGATGCAGAAGTCTCATTACAATAATCACTATTATCTCCTTATTCTGCTTTCATTTTTTATGCTGATCGTTCCTGCTCATCGCTATTTTTCCGGGGATGTGAAAAGGAATCCTTCCCTTAAATCCATGACATGCCCGAAATGGTGCTTTCTTATATTTATTCTTCAGGTTTGGATCGTATTTACCTATGCTTCAACTGCAAAATTATATCCCGACTGGCTGCAGGGAAAACCGATTGGACTTTGGTTCAGTTATAAAACACATTATCCGGTTATAGGACCGCTGCTAGGGAAAGAATGGTTTAAGTGGGCGGTAGTTTATGGGGCCATCCTATTCGATCTATTAATAATTCCGATGCTGTTATGGAAAAGAACCAGGCTTTTTGCATTGGTTTTGGCGTTAATGTTTAACATTTTTAATTCGATAGTTTTTCAAATAGGCATCTTCCCTTATCTTATGATTGCCATTATGGTTTTCTTTTTCCCGCCAGAAACCATTCGTCGCATTTTCTTTAAAAACAAACCTGCGATAGGAAAGGAGCTGCTGTTTTTATTAAACTCCGGAAATGGCGGCAAAAAAAGGTTTATCACCTTGGGTTTGACTTTATATTTTCTTTTTCAACTACTGTTGCCGCTGCGCCATTTTCTGTTTGAGGGGAATGTCCACTGGACAGAAGAAGGACACCGAATGGCCTGGCACATGATGTTGCGTTCCAAATGGGGATCTGTTGATTTTACAATAAAAGATCCAAAAACCGGGGAAATTTGGAAGGTAAAGCCCAGCGAGCATTTCAGTGTAGACCAATCAATAGAAATTGCCAAGCTTCCGGATATGACCTGGCAATGTGCGCAATTTTTGAAAAACTATTATGCTGAAAGAGGAAGGCCTGGTGTCGAGATTTATGCAAATTCAAGTGTAAGTCTGAATGGTGGACCTTACAGACCTTTGATAAACCCCAATGTTGATCTGGCAAAAGTAAAGTGGGAGCCTTTCAAACATTCTGACTGGCTTTTACCTTAGGATAAATAATTATGGTTTTTAAATAAATATTCAAAATTCTATCAATCTCTTTTTTTATTAAAAGGATAAGAACAAAGATTTTTTTTAATATTGTTATGCTATTGCTTTGAGTTAAAGACAAGATCAAACCTTCAATCACCCCATGAGAAATTTTTTAATTGTTTTCGGACTGTTTTTATTGATGAGTCAAACCGAGGCATTTGCACAGATTGATTCACAAAAGCTTTTATACCTTAAGAAAGTAGAGTCCTATAAAAGAATGAAAAATACAGGGTTTATCATGACTGGAATAGGTGTGGTGACTACAGCGGTGGGGGTGTCTATCATTGCTCAGGAAGAAAGAAATTATAATAACAATTCTTCTAAGTTTGATGAAGACAGGGTAGTTACGGGAATTCTTTGCGCCGTCCTTGGAATACCAATAACAGCCGGAGGATTGGTGCTAGGGCTTATTGGCACCCATAAAGTCAATAGGTATAGAGATAAACTGGATAACCTCAGTTTAAATTTTAGATACGCCCCCAGTCAGAAAGGAATAGTTTTAAAATATACTTTTTAGGACGAATGAGGTATAGCATTCTGTCTGTTTTCTTTTTAGTTTCCTTAAGTGTTTTTGCACAGGAAAAACTGGTGGCATTTACTTTTGATGATTTGCCGTTTGTTTCTTATCGACATAATTCACAAAAACACGGGTTTACCCTTAAGCTTTTAAATACTTTAAAAACGAACAATCTTCCTGCGATAGGTTTTGTTAATGAATATAAGCTCTACACCGATGATACTCTAAATCCGGCAGAAGTTGAATTACTCGAATTGTGGCTGGAATATGGCAACGAGCTTGGAAACCATACTTTTTCGCATCCTTCTTATCATAAAATTACTTTTGACCTATTTTCTCAGGATATATTGAAGGGAGAAAATATATCAAAACAGTTGTCAAAAAAGCATAATATTCCTTATAGATATTTTCGCCACCCTTATTTGCATTCCGGAGAGAATAAAGAAAAAAACGATTCTTTGCAGAATTTTTTAAAACAAAATAATTATCTGGAAGCGCCGGTAACCATAGATAATTCTGATTATTTGTTTGCTTTTGCCTACGACAGCGCTATGGCAATAGAGGATAAGGAATTGATGAGAAAGATAGGGGAGGATTATATTGAATACATGGAATTGAAACTCCTTTATTTCGAACTTCAGTCATCAAGGCTTTTTCAGAAGAATATCAATCATATTCTTCTTTTGCATGCAAATGCTTTAAACGCTGATTACGTAGGAGAATTGGCTCAAATGTTTCAGAAGAATGATTATCGACTCGCACCTTTGGAGGAAGTACTGAAAGATACTTTATATAATACTGCAATTACAGTGTTTACCAATAGGGGAATTTCATGGTTGGACAGGTGGGCATTGAGCGCAGGTAAAAAAGGAGATTTTTTTCAAGGAGATCCAGAACCCCCTGATTATATTTTAAGATTGGCAAAAGTGATCAAGGAGTAGGGACGTAAAACTTATTTTTCTGTTTTTATGCTGATAAGAACAAATAGAATTGCCTACTCTTTTTAGTAAAAACTTATCTTAGTAAAAAGCAAATCTTATGAGAAAGAGTAGAGTAATAGAAACCCTTGATAGCCTTCCAGAAGAATTCAATACAGA
Organism: Cytophagales bacterium; assembly: GCA_035628645.1. Lineage (GTDB taxonomy): Bacteria > Bacteroidota > Bacteroidia > Cytophagales > Cyclobacteriaceae > DASPJL01. The sequence goes on from DASPJL010000141.1 coordinate 54,818, forward strand.
AGAACTTATTGAAAAGTTGCTTTTTATAGAGAAAGTTGAAATAGGAATGAAGGATGTTTCAGAAGGAAAAACCATGTCCATTGAGGAAGCAAAAAAACGGTTTGAGAATAAATGGAGCAAAGAAAAATAGAAATTACTGAAACCGCTTATGCTGATTTGGAAGATATTGAGAGTTATATTTCAAATGACTCACCAAGGATAGCCAGAAAATTTATAGAAAGAATTTTTGCAAGATTAGAGCAGTTATATGAACAACCGGAGTCTGGAAGAATGGTTCCAGAATTTGAAAACAAAGAAATAAGAGAGTTAATCCTTAAATAATATAGAATAGTTTATCAAATTGTCTTTTCAAACTTATTTTTTGAATAATTCTCAAAAACAAAAAATAGAGTATAAAATACAGTGGAATAGAAAGAATCAGCCACGCGCCAATGGCTTGTAAATTGGCAAACCAGAAATGCTGAATCGTTCCCAATACATCTTTGTCCATCATTAGACCTACTTCCTCAAACGAACCAGGCAATGGCACTGAAGTGAAAACTTTGGATCCTATAGAGAAGAATGGAATATATAACAAAAGCTGCAAAGGAAATATCAGATAATTGACCAATTGAAGAGCCGGCATATTTAAGCCAAAGACAAATGCTGCAATTGCACAAAGAAGGGTAGTGGTTCCAAGTAACGGAATTATTCCAATTATTATTCCCAGGGTTAAAGCAACAGAAAGTTTATGGGGTGTGGAACCGGCTTTTAAAAAAATCAATAAGGAAGTAAAAAGTTTTTGTTTTGTGTTTTGTAGAAATTGCATCATTGTCTGCCTTAAATTTCTTCTATAAACAGGATTAAAAATAAATTAGTTAATCCGAGAGCGGTCATTCGAAATGGGTTGGGGTATGAGGTTCGGTAAAAAAGCACTGACACGTAGGTTAAATCACCACAGATCACTATTGCTCTACTAGTTTGATCTTGGGCATTTCATAAGAAATCATTTGATTAATGAAGTCAATTCTATCTTTTGAAAGAGATTTGAAGAATGACTTTATGTTTTTTCCATAGCATCTTTTAGTAAATGAAAAAATCATTATTCCCTTTCTTGAATTTCCTAAATCAATTTGCTTATAGCGGTAAACATTAAATTCAACTACATTCATCTTATCGTTTTTACTCTCTCCTAATATAAAATCAACAATAAATTCATTCCCGTCTGGGCTTTCATTCACTATGTAATTGCATGTTCCATCTGTTTTCTTTCGTTCTTCAAGCTCCATTAACTTTTGTTTAACAGCCTGATCAACATTTATTTCAGTAACGAAAAGATGAACTGTCAGCATTTGATTAAATGACTCTATGCTTTCATTTCGGGGGATATATTCCTGAATGTAGTAATTGTTATTTGGTTTGTCTGTCCAAGCTAAATTAAATTCGGTTTTGTTAAATTGTAGAGGACCTATGATTCCAATTCTATCAACTTTATTATCATTGGGTGGGGAGCAAGTCCAAAAATGTCGATAGATTAAATAAGAGGACTAAAATATAATTCATATGTTTTGAAGTTTAACTTTGTTGGTTGTAAGAAAAGTATTTTATTTCAAAGTTCCTACCTGAAGACTGCTGCTGTGCACCTTTCACATCAAACAGAAAAAAACAAAAACAAAAAAGCTGCAATTGCCGCACCTATTATTGGCCCAACTATAGGAACCCACGCGTAGCTCCAGTTGCTTTTGCCTTTGTCTGGAATCGGTAATATTGTATGCATAATTCTTGGTCCCAAGTCCCTTACCGGATTTATGGCATAGCCGGTAGTGCCTCCTAAAGACAAACCTATTACCCAAACCAAAAAGGTTACGGGTATTGCTCCCAATGAACCAAGTCCAATCGGTGTTTTTTCCGGCCCTAGTTGTCCTTCCGTAAAATGGAAGATCACAAATATTAGGACAAAAGTGCCTACTACCTCACTGATAAGGTTGGAAAAATTGTTTTTTATGGCTGGGGAAGTACTGAAAGCAGCAAGTTTTAAATTTGGATCTTGGGTGGCGGCAAAATGATCTTTATAAATGAGCCAAACCAGAAAGGATCCCAGCATTGCGCCGATAAGTTGTGCCAGAACAAATGAAAGTACTTTACCCCAGCTAAATTTTCCAGCTATTGCCAATCCAATGGTTACCGCAGGATTTAAATGGGCGCCGCTGTATGGACCGGCTATCACAACTCCGGTAAAAACCGCCAGAGCCCAAGCAGTAGTTATCACAATCCAACCGCCATTGTTGCCTTTTGTGCCTGTTAATACTACGTTGGCAACAACACCATTTCCCAGTAAAATTAAAAACATAGTGCCTATAAGTTCGGCCGAAAATTCACTCATGATCGAAATTTTGGATTATAAGTTATAAATTTTAAATGAAGAAAGGAACATGGATATAGATAGTAATAATTTTGGGGACAAACTTTTGGAGGGTTTTAAACCTTCCAAAAGTTAAAAGCAATGATTTTTGTTGATTAAGTGCATTAATTCAGCATTCAAAATTTAAAATTCAACATTTTATTCAGTTGTCGCTTTGGCAGCTTTTACCGCCTTATTCCAACCTTTAATTAGTTCTTCATAATTGGTTAGCTCCTCCGGTTCAAAGGAATGATTTATCTTCCATTGTCCCCTAATGTCTTCGATGCTTGACCAAAATCCGGTAGCCAATCCTGCGAGATAAGCTGCACCCAGTGCCGTAACTTCGGTTATTTCCGGACGAACAACTTTCGTTTTCAGGATATCCGCCTGGAATTGCATTAATAAATTGTTACTTGTTGCTCCGCCGTCTACCCTTAGTTCCTGAATGGACAATCCTGAGTCAGCCTCCATTGCTTTGAGCACATCCATGGTCTGATAAGCAATACTGTCCAGCGCTGCCCTGGCAATATGTGCTTTTGTGGTGCCGCGGGTAATACCGGTAATTGTTCCCCTTGCATCCTGGTTCCAATGAGGAGCTCCCAGACCAGCAAAAGCAGGAACCATAAAAACGCCTCCAGTATCCGTTACTTTTTTAGCAAGCCCTTCTATGTCAGAAGATTTGGAAATTATGCCAAGTCCATCCCTCAGCCATTGAACTACTGCGCCGCCAATAAAAATGCTTCCTTCCAGGGCATATTGCACTTTGCCATTTATTTTCCAGGCTATGGTGGTCACAAGGTTGTTTTTAGAAATAGTGGATTTATCCCCAATATTCATCAGCATAAAACATCCTGTGCCATAGGTGTTTTTTACCATGCCCTTTTCCGTACACATTTGTCCGAATAACGCAGCCTGCTGGTCTCCAGCTATTCCTGCTATCGGGATATTGGCTGAAAATATAGTATTGGAAGTATGGCCAAAGACCTCGCTGGAGGATTTTACTTCCGGAAGCATGCTTTTAGGAATGTCAAACAATTGTAGCAGTTCATCATCCCAATCCAAGCTATGAATGTTGAAAAGCATTGTTCTGGAAGCATTGGTGATGTCGGTCGCATGAACCTTCCCGGCGGTTAGTCTCCAGACGAGCCAGGAGTCTATGGTACCGAAAACAAGTTTTCCTGCTTTTGCTTTTTCTTTGGCGCCGGTTACATTATCAAGGATCCACTTGATTTTAGTTGCTGAAAAATAGGCATCAATGATCAACCCGGTTTTCTCCTGGATTTTTTGTCCCAATCCTTGTGCATTGAGCTGGTCGCAATAGCCTGAGGTGCGCCTGTCCTGCCAGACAATTGCATTATAAACCGGTTCTCCTGTTTGCCTGTCCCACACCACGGTAGTTTCTCTTTGGTTGGTAATTCCGATGGCTTCTATGTCTTTTGCCGTAAGTCCGGCTTTCAATATTGCTTCGGCGGCTACGGAAACCTGGGTGGACCATATTTCTATAGGATCATGTTCCACCCATCCTGGTTTGGGGAAGATTTGTGTAAACTCTTTCTGGGTTATGGACACGATCTCGCCTTTTTTGTTAAAGACAATCGCCCGAGAGCTTGTAGTACCCTGATCAAATGAAATAATGTAGTTTCCCATGGGTTTTGATTTAGTTGGAAGTGGGAAGATGGAAGTTCTGAGCTCCCAGGTTCCTGCTTAAATTAATTTCGCTTTCTTCAATATTTGTCATTTTGAAATTTCAATTAGTTTGAGACTGGAAGAAAAATCCTTCCATTTCCCGCTACCCTTGGTAAATACTGATTGGCCAACCCAACAAACTTTTCTATCTGTGCAGATTCCCAATCTTGATTTAACCGAAGCTCCTTCGCCATAAGTGAAGCTACCACTGGTGCCATTTCAATGGCAGCTCTTGCATCGAGGAATAAGACTCTTAATCTTCGCGCCAGTATATCTTCCACCGTTCTTGCCATTTCATTTCGGACTGCCCATATAACTTTTGCTTTTACAAAAGGGAATCTTTCATGAAGCTTGTTGCCAAGTTCTGGATTTTGCTCGATTATTTTACCTAAACTCATTTGGTAAATTGCATTAAACCCTAAAGGATCAAAATCAATTTTTAGGTCTTTGGTTATACACTCTGAAGGTGAGAGGTTGCCAACCTTTATTGCTTTATCCACAGTCTCCTCAGCCATCTTACGGTAAGTGGTCCACTTTCCACCGGTGATCGTTATAAGCCGTGAAACGGAGGTGATTAATTTATGGTCACGCGAAATTTCTTTCGTACTGTTGGTATTTTCCTTTGGAGCTGCCAGGGGGCGTAATCCTGCAAAAATACTTAAGATATCTTTTCTTTCAGGAGGCCGGCCTAAATATTGACCGGCTGTTTTAATTATAAAATCGATTTCACTATCGAGTGGACGAGGTTCAAGATCACTTTCATTCAAAGGCGTATCGGTAGTTCCCAAGAGAAGGTGGTTATTCCATGGTACAACAAAAAGCACCCTTCCGTCAGGAGTTTTAGGAATCATAAGGGCGGTGGTGCTTTTCAGGAAGGATCTATCTAAAACAATATGAGTTCCCTGGCTAGGCCTTACTAATGGCTTGGCGAAATCATCCATTTTTAAAACCTCATCCACAAAAACACCGGTAGCATTGACTACAACTTTAGAATGAAGATGGTATTCTTTTTGACTTTCCGTGTCAATAGCCAATACACCATCTACGATCCCATTTTCTTTTTTGGAAAGACCGGTCACTTTAAAATAATTGAGCAGGGTAGCGCCTTTTTCTGAAGCAGTTTTAGCCAGGGCGATTGCCAGTCGTGCGTCGTCAAACTGCCCGTCGTAATACTTTATTCCACCTTTGAGCCCTTTTGACCTGATTGCCGGAAGCGAATTAAGTACCTGACTAGTAGATAGATATTCAGAATCACCAAAGCTCCATTTTCCTGAGAGCCAATCGTAAATTTTTAAACCTGCAAAATATTTTATTATTGAAAACCAGTCATAACAAGGGATAATAAATTCAAGCTTTTTGATAAGGTGAGGTGCATTTTGAAGCAAGCGCCCTCTTTCTTTTAATGCGTCATATACCAATCGTATATTGCCCTGCGCGAGGTAACGAACGCCGCCATGAATCAATTTTGTACTCCGGCTGGAGGTGCCCTTTGCAAAATCAGATTGTTCGAGCAATAAGACTTTAAATCCCCTTGAAGCGGCATCCAACGCCGTTCCCAATCCTGTTGCTCCTCCGCCTATAACGATTATATCCCATCGTACTTCTTTCTTAAGGATCTCCAGTGATAATTCACGCTTGAAAAGGTTTCCTTCTCTTTCGTAGGCCATTAAATTGAGTTAAGGGGTATTATCGAAAGATATTGAAAGTAATCTGGAATAAAAAGAAAACTGACAACCGAATTACAATTTGAAATTATTGGCGAAAAGTAGAAGATGGTTACAAGAACAAGCCACCTTCCCGGCAGGATTATTTTGTATTAACAGCAATTAAATAGATGGTGAAATACTTCTCTTTTACATTACAGGTTATCTCACGGTTTATAACTACCGTATGTTTCAAACCTTTTTTACGTTTGGTTTATATCCTATAAAAAGGTTGAGCCAGATAAGCCTGGACACCCTGAAAATCACCGGCAAAAGAAGAAAAAGGATTACGCTCATTATAATTAATATTGTTTCCGGGGTAAGGTCCGTAAGCAATAAGATTCCTCCGATGGCAAAACAAAGCGCAACGCTCACCGCATAGCTTACATACATTGCCCCCTGAAAAAAGCCAGGCTCCGGTTCAAATGGCTGACCACAGACACTGCAGGTGTCATGGATTCTTCTGAAGGCAAGTTTTGTATATGGGTTTTTATAGATAAAAATTTCTCCTTCATGACAACGTGGACATTTGGAGTGAACTATGCTATATAATCTGCTTTCTTTAGGAATCATAGTTAATATTTTTATAGTGCAAATGTATCCAATAAGCCCCACGATTTATAGGAATAAGAAGATCAATCAGGCTATTAAAAGATGATTGATGCCATTATTTTGACCGTACTTGTTTTTACACTTTTACTTTTGTCAATTTGCCAGTAATTCCACCCTGTTAGTTCTAAACATCAATTAACAGGAATATTTTAGTTGCATCAATTATGAATTGGCGGTAATTTTAAGGAGGCAGTAACAATTTTATCTTTTTATGAAAACTGATTACTATGAGAAGTAAAGAATCTATCTTGGCTACAATTAAATTCCATAAGTCAAAACTTATGAAATTAGGAATTAGGGAAGTCGGATTGTTTGGCTCTTATCTTCGAAATGAGCAGTCAGAAAAAAGTGATATTGATATCTTGATTGATTTTGAGCCGGACAAAGAGAATTATGATAATTATATGGCAGTCTACGACTTTTTCGAAGAACTATTTGAAAATGAAAGAGTCGAAATCGTAACTAAAAACGGCTTAAGTCCTTATATAGGCCCGATGATTTTAAACGAAGTAAGGTATGTCTAAGGACCCAATTGAATACCTAAAACATATTCAAGCTGAATGCTCCTACATTTTGTCAGTAACAGATTTATCGAGGGAGGAATTTTTACATGATGAGACATTAAAAAGAGCAACTGTTAGAAGCCTTGAGATTATTGGGGAAGCTACAAAGAAAATACCAGCAGATTTTAAAGTAAAATGGAATTCAATAAAATGGAAAAATATGGCAGGAATGAGGGATAGATTAATTCATGACTATATGGGAGTAAACTACATAATCGTGTGGGACGTGATAATAAATAAGATTCCCGAACTTTATAAACAGATTGTAGAAGTAATTGAAAACGAATAAAATAATCAGTTACTGTCACCCAGCATATTTCAATTTCAATTTTAAGAGGCGGTGTCAATAATTCATTAAAAAAAACCACTCCGGTATATAATTTTTGACTCATCAAATCAAAGCCTTCTGACAACGTATTTTTCTTTTTTGGAGGAAGGCGTTTATCGTCTATTTTTGTGGTTAAAATCAACTATAATGAATAAAGCCCGCCTATCTCTTCCTTCAACCCAGGTAATTCTTAGAAAAGGTAAAGTATTAATACTCTCTTTTTTGATGTTTTGGGTATGTTTTGCTTTTGTGGAAAGACAAACAGGAAATCAAAAGGATGACAGAATAATAGCTGAAGGAGCCAAACCTGAATTGATATCCAGTCAATTTAGCTTTACTGAAGGACCTGCAACAGATAAAAAGGGTAATGTGTTTTTTACCGATCAGCCAAACAACAAGATATGGAAATATGGGGTTGATGGGGAATTGACCCTTTTTATGGACAGTGCAGGAAGATCCAATGGTTTGTACTTCGACAAAAAAGGAAACCTACTAGCCTGTGCCGACGAAAAAAATCAATTATGGTCAATAAGTCCTGATAGAGAGGTGAAGGTATTAATTGATAATTTTGAGGGGAAAAAATTAAATGGCCCGAATGATCTTTGGGTAGACAAAAAAGGCGGCATTTATTTTACTGATCCGTATTACCAACGTCCCTACTGGGAAAGACAAACTCCTGAAATTGAAGAACAAAGGGTTTATTACCTGGAAAAAGGGGAAAGCACTCCTGTTATTGTCGCCGGGAACTTTGGAAGACCCAATGGCATTATAGGCACACCTGACGGGAAATTTTTATATGTGGCAGACATAAAAGACAATAAAACCTTCAAGTACCCTGTCAATGCAGATGGCACGTTAGGAGAACGTAAAGTCTATGTTGAGCAAGGTTCAGACGGAATGACTATTGATAACCGGGGGAATATTTATCTGACAGGTAAAGGTGTAACAGTATATAATCCGGAAGGCAGAAAAATAGAACATATTGATATACCGGCAGACTGGACTGCGAATGTTACCTTTGGCGGGAAAAATAAAGACCTTCTGTTTATTACTGCCTCCAAGTCCATCTATACTTTAAAAATGAATGTGAAAGGAGGGAATTAATCAGGTAATATCTCTTGATTTTAATTAATTGTTTGTCAATAACTTATAATTATAAAATAAAAAACACATTTTTCTTTCTTTTTACCTAACTCCATTCATCTTTTTCTCGTAGTTCAAGAGGGCTTTAAATAAGAAATTATGTTATCTGTTGAAGAAGAAGCTTTCGCTCTTGAAATTTTGGATGCATTAGAAAAGAACAGGGTGGAAAAAAGGATATTAAATTGTATTAATGCTTTAATTAATACAGGTGATACTAAGGAAATTGTCAAGCGGTTAAGGAATTATATAAAGGAAGTAAATAAAAATAATCCTGATCCGATAGTACATAGCGTACTCTATAAGCAAAAAGATTATTTTGAATGTCTCATAGAGGACTTGTATTGTCTGGGGAAAGTTTTCAAATGGGAGGCTGCATTTACTGAGATACTTAAAAATTACCTTGCTAACAGGAACCTCGCACTTTCAATAAATATGCTTTCTACCTATAATGAGATCAATCATATGAATATCGAACTGCATAAAAGTTAACGTGGTTGGAGGGATTTCTAAGATTAATACCAATTATGAGTTCTCTTCAATTTTTTGGATTGAATGACAAGGATTCTATGCAATAGTCATAAATGGCTGTAGCGTATGAACATAGCCCGGATAGGAACGGAAAGCACGTTAAGGGAAGGCTAAGGGCAGGACGGACTTGGAGAGTATAGCCGGTGTACCAAGTCACAGAAAGATTGCTTGTGTTCGCTCCTTATTTTTTGGGGAATAAGATTTTTATAAACAGGCTAAAATTTCCTTCGGCTTATTAACGATGTAATCTGGATATTGCTTAACGGCCATTTCTACAGCATCAAATCCCCAGCCTACCCAAATGATCTTGACACCACTTTTTTTGGAAGCTATAATGTCCCTTCTTTCGTCGCCGACATAGATCACTTCCTTGGTTTTTAGGTTATAAGTATTAAGGAATTTTTTTATGACCCGGTCTTTTCCAAAAATATTGTTTGAATCCAGGATGTCAGTAATGTCTTCGATCTGATGTCTTTTCAGAAAAGTGCGGATGTTTTTTTCAGAGTTGGAAGAAATTATGGCCAGCTTATACCCTTTTTGTTTCAATTCAGTAAACAGGTCTTTCATGCCATCCACTGGAATTACTTTTTCAATGGAATTATGATACAAGCTATATAACTCGGTTGCCAGTCTTGGAATTTTATAAACCGGTACCTTGAGGTATTTGCACCTTTCTATTATGGACATTCTTTTCAAAAGGTCTACATCATCTTCTTCTACCTTTTTAAATTTATGTTTTTCAGCAAGTTGGTTAAACAGGGTGATAGAGAATTCTGCTGAATCTACTATTGTGCCATCAAAATCAAAGATTACGTATTTTATCATATTGTTTAAGGGTAATACTTTTACTCTAAGTTTTGCAAAAAAGTTTTTCATATTTTATAAAAGTTAGAAGCAGGAAATAGGAAGATGGAAGCTGTTTTATTTCCATCTTCCCGCTTCCAACTTCAGACTTATTGATACATTCAATTCGGATATAGTAACTTTGGCTTTCTATGAAATTTGAAAATTATCCCATATCGCCTGCGATAAAGAAAAGCCTTGCAGAATCCGGCTTTAGAAAACCTACTGATATTCAGTTTAAAGCAATTCCTTCTATTTTAAATGGAGAGGATGTGATGGCTATCGCACAAACAGGTACGGGGAAAACGGCTGCTTTTGTAATACCGGTATTACACCTTATTCAGTCTATCCCGGATGATGTGGAAAATCCTATAAAATGTCTTGTAATGGTGCCAACCCGCGAGCTAGCCATTCAAATAACTGCGGTATTTCAGGAATTGGGCAAGTATACCAACGTAAGAACGGTTTGTGTTTACGGCGGGGTAGATCAGCAGAAACAGGTAGACGAATTGAAAAAAGGAGCAGACGTGCTTGTTTCGACTCCGGGCAGAATGTTTGACCTTATCTACCAGCGTCATATTAAAATTACCAAAGTTCAAATCTTGATTCTTGACGAAGCCGACCATATGTTGGATCTGGGATTTAATAAAGACATTCATGATGTTAAAAAATTCCTTCCTAAAAAACATCAGACGTTGTTTTTCTCGGCAACGATCAATACTAAAATCAAAGACCTTGCTTACGTTTTGGTAAAAAATCCCATTCGGATTCAGATCTCTCCAAAAGATCCTGTGTCGAAAAATATTGATCACACAGTGGCTTTCATTGGTATGGATGACAAACGTTTTTTTCTTGAACGTTTTATAAAGGACAAGGCTGAAAGCAAGATCCTTGTTTTCGTCAGGACGAAAGTGCGTGCCGAACGGGTTGTAAAAGCAATGGAAAGGGTAGGGATCGAATCTTTAAGTATGCATGGAGGGAAGGAGCAGGAAGACAGGTTGGGCGTAATGCAGCAGTTCAAATCCGGTAAAATAAAAGTGTTGGTAACAACAGATGTAAATGCGCGTGGGATCCACATTCCTAGTGTAGATTATGTCGTCAATTATGATCTTCCTGATGTCGCTGAAAATTATGTTCACAGGGTGGGAAGAACAGGACGAGGGGTTCAGAAAGGTTTTGCTATATCTTTTTGCAGTCCTGAGGAAGAAGAGATGCTTGAGTCTATACAAGCGTTTTTGGGGAAGGAAATACGTGAATTGGAAATTACCAGATCTGAGTATGAAGAAACGTTGGATTTAACAGACAATACTGGGTCCGACTGGCGTAAACTAATGAAAAATTCCGAAGGTGAAGAGGACAAGAAAAAGAAGAAAAAAAAGTAGGTTGGGTTTTTGCCAATTTTATTCAAATCGTCATAGTTAACTTGGAAGGGGTATATTCCTCAAAAGTTGGTCGCGAAGATAAACCATTCGGAATTTATAAATTTTTTCAAAACTTCCCTTCTCCTCCCGTCCGTTAGAAAATGTCCGAGGTTTCTTCCTTACTCAAATAAAAAAAAGTAAATAGCTGTCAATTTAGTGAATATAACATATTGATAACTAGTAATTTGCAATGATGATTTTTTTAAGTATTAACTGTTGAAGAAGACTTTCCGTTTAGTCGCTTTTGAGAGGGGATAAATATTTTTTACATTGCCTAAAGGCAAGAAAGGTGAAAATTTATAGAAATAGGAGTTGGTGATATAAACAGTTGTATTTAAATAATTTATATGGAAAAAGAAGTCAAAAAAGTAGTGATAGTAGGTGGTGGTTTTGCCGGTATTAATTTGATTAAAAGTTTGGCCAATGACAATCATTTTCATATTTCCCTTGTAGACGTCAATAATTATCATTTTTTTCCACCTTTGCTCTATCAGGTAGCCACCGCCTTTATTGAGCCTTCCAACATTAGCTATCCTTTCAGAAGGATGTTTCAGCAAAAAAATAACCTTCGCTTCCATTTAGGTTGTCTCACTAAAGTCAATCCTGAAACGAACAGTATAGAAACCGATACGGGCACATTAACCTATGATTATTTGGTCCTGGCATTAGGCACGGAAACCAATTATTTTGGGATGGAGAACGTAAAGAAAAATGCCTTGCCCATGAAAACAATTAATGATGCGTTAAACCTCCGTAATCATATATTGCTAAACATGGAAAAAGCGGTAAGGACGCCTGAAATAGAGGAAAAGGAGCGATTGCTTAATATTGTTATTGCCGGCGGCGGCCCCACGGGCGTAGAAGTGGCGGGTATGCTTGCAGAAATGGGACAAAATATTGCTGTTAAGGAATATCCCGAAATTAAAGATTTGCAAGCCCACATTCATTTGATAGATGCCGGTCCCGTACTTCTTGGACCCATGAGTAAAAAGGCGCAGAATGAAGCAACGGACGTCTTGCGGAAGTTGGGTGTAAAAATAAAACTGAATACTGCTGTAAAAGATTATGTGGACGGAAAGGTGTTGTTGGCAACAGGAAATTCCATTCCGACTAATGTGTTGATATGGGCATCGGGCGTTACAGGAAGGGAAGTGCCAGGGTTACCTGCTGAAGTAATAGCCCGCGGAAGAAGAATACAGGTAGATGAATTCAATAGGGTGAAGGGAATTTCTAATATTTTTGCCATCGGAGATATTTGTTATCAGATAACTGACAAAAACTTTCCTAACGGACATCCTCAATTGGCCCAGGTGGCAATCCAGCAGGGAGATCTTTTGGCAACCAATTTTAGAAGAATGGTGAAAAATGAACCGTTAAAGTCTTTTAGCTATAATGATAAAGGAAGTTTGGCCATTATTGCAAAATACAAGGCTGTAGCAGATTTACCCAAACTCTTCTTTAAAGGATTTTTTGCCTGGATGATCTGGCTATTCATTCACCTGATTCCAATAGCAGGATTCCGCAATAAAGTAAAATTAGCTTTTAGCTGGTTCTGGTCCTTTATTACCAATGACCCGACACTAAGGCTGATTATAAGACCCCGGAAAGAAGACCACCGATAAGTTTTAATGAATAATATAATTCTTTCCTTAGGGACGTGTTGTGTATGATACAATGGGTAATGAATCGATAAGAACTGGGGGCGACCAGCGCTTGCAGTTTTTTTCTGACTAAAATAAAGTTTTTTGGATTATTCTAATATTTAGTCCACTTTCCTTGCATTATCTTCCTTCGGTGTAGGTTCGATGGAGGTTCGCTGTAGGTCCAATGTAGATGTATCTTGTACTTTCCTAAGTTATCGATTTGCCCCGAGACTGAAATTACTTTGTTTCATACTTGCTCGATTCTGTGTTTCCTAAACCTTCCAACCGGACTTTTCTATTCAGACCAGCCTATTTTAAACAGAGATTACATTTTCTCAGAAATCAGGACTGATCAAATGCCTGCTTCAGGTTTGTTATAATAGTAAATTGCAAGAATGCCACTATTAAGAGCATCAGCAGTTTTCCCGCAATCGCTTTTCTCTTTAATGGAAATGGATTAGATTTAAAAATTAAGTTTTCATCTATAGGAGATGGAAATGAATAATTTTATTTATCTAACCAAACTAATAACGCTTATTTATATATGTCAAAAAAAATCATTAAGCCTATAATTAATGAGGATTGGACGGTCGTGGTGCTTGGGTTCTTAATTATTATATTAGCTCTTGGAGGAATACTCCTTCCTGTTCCGGCTTTTGGTTGGGAAAACCTTGGGGAACTGATCTCTAAAGTGTTTACTACTGATAATTTGGGAATTATCGGTTTGCAGTTTCTTTTTGTTCTTTTGGTGGCCGCCCTGGGAGCGTTCTTAGTAGGCAAACCTCTGAAGACTTTTTTACCAGGCTTTGCCATCGTTTATTTTCTCACGATCATTGCGTTGATTATGGCCGGAAATGCAAGCGTAAAAGCGCTGAATCTGGAAGCAGTAATTTTTAGTCTTTCCATTGGATTGGCCATTGGCAATCTATTCAAATTACCGGGTTGGTTAAAAGATACACTTTCCACGGAATTGTTTGTTAAAATCGGTCTGGTGCTTTTAGGAACTAAAGTTATTTTTTCGGATATTCTTAAAGCAGGTTCACTGGGACTCATTCAGGCGCTGGTTGTGGTATTGTCTGTTTGGTATTTTGCTTATTGGGTTTGCAAAAAACTAAAGGTAGACGACGAATTGACGATGATGATTTCCAGTGCGGTTTCCATTTGCGGGGTTTCGGCAGCAATCGCTACTTCCGGCGCAATAAAGGGAGATTCGAAAAAGCTTTCCTACGTGATTTCAATGGTTTTGATCACTGCTATACCTATGATGATCTTCATGCCCTATATTGCCAATTATCTGGAACTGAAACAAGAAGTTACAGGAGCCTGGCTGGGGGGAAGTATAGATACGACAGGTGCGGTGGTAGCTTCAGGTACTTTGGTAGGCGATACGGCATTAAAGATCAGTACAATAGTTAAATTTTCGCAGAATGTTCTATTGGGATTAGCCGCATTTGTTATTTCCATTTATTGGACCTACACCAACCATCCGGCTGGAAAGGACAAGGAATCAAAGCCAACATTGGGGGTGATATGGGAAAGATTTCCAAAGTTTGTGTTGGGTTTTATAGGCGCTTCTCTGCTTTTTTCTTTTTTTCTTTCCCCTGAAACAGTTTCACAGGTAAAAGGAAGCCTGAAAAACCTTCAGGGCTTATGGTTTGCATTGGCATTTACTAGCATAGGGTTGGAGACTAACTTCTCAGATTTGTTTAAAGAAAATAGTAAGAGGCCTCTTTATGCATTCACAATTGCCCAGACTTTTAATATTTTAATAACATTGGTTGTTGCCTACTTTCTTTTTAATTAAAAAGATGGGAAAATAAATTATTTAATTAGAAAGCAGAGGGACGGAATTAAATGCGTCCCTACTGCTTTTTTGAGGTTGGAATAGCTTTACAAAACCTGTTTACACCAGTTTCCAGCCATTTTGATATTCACGTTTTACGAATTGGTTAGCTTCCTCAAAGTTGGTAATTCTGGTGTTTGCTCCGTCCCATAGAAGCTTTTTACGTCCGGGATAAACAAATCCTTTTCCATCCGCGGTAGGTTGCCTTAACATATAACTGCGGATGGCTACATTTCCCATAAGAACAGTTTCTGTCAAAGGTCCTGCATAATCAAAGGAGGAAGTCAGGGCTTTGTGTTTGTCGCTGTTGAATCCTGCTTTGCATGCTTCCTGCCAGGCCAGATTATGACCAAATTCAGGTACGGTAAGTTCTTCATTTTTGTAGGTCAATACTTCTCCATTGTTAAGGAATACTTTAGGGTTTACGCCGTAAGTGCCACAGTTCATCACACCTTTTGTTCCAACCATAAATACCCCATTAGCGCCGTCTTTTTCGCTAAGTTCAGCATCGGGTGGGACTACATCCGGCCGGAAGGGACGAATACCACCATCGGACCAGGTCATTGTTATTTCTGACTTGTTTTTTTCGGAAGCGGGAAATTTTAACTGTGCATGAGAGGAGGGAGGGCAGCCTTCCGGAATATATTCAGGGGTCCAGTCCTTAAGGAAAACAGCGCCTACGCTTGCTTCTACTTCTGTGGGATAACCCAATCCAAGAACACGGAAAGGCGGATCTATTAAATGACAACCCATATCACCCAATGCTCCGGTACCAAAGTTCCACCAGCCGCGCCATTTAAAAGGATGATAAGCAGGAGTATAACCAACTTTGGTTGCCGGTCCTATCCACAAATCCCAATCCAGGGTATCGGGAACTTTCGGCGCTGGTTTGGGAACAGGAATGCCTTGGGGCCATACCGGACGGTTAGTCCAGACGTGTACTGTGTGAACATCGCCAATTATGCCATCGTTGTACCACTTCATCATTTGTTTTTGGGCAGGGTTTGATGCGCCCTGGTTTCCCATTTGAGTAACCACCTTGTATTTTCGGGCTGCCTCAGTTAAATACCGTGCTTCATAAATGCTGTGAGTAAGCGGTTTTTGCAGGTAAATATGTTTTCCCATTTGCATCGCTGCAATAGCCGCTACTGTATGGGTATGATCTGCGGTAGATATGGTGACGGCATCAATATTTTTTCCTTCCTTTTCCAGCATCTCGCGGAAATCTTTGTACCTCTTGGCTTTTGGATGCTTGGCAAACTGATCTTTTGCAAGCTCCCAGTCTACATCACATAACGCTACAATGTTATTTGTACCATCATTAAATGCGTTGTTTACATCTGAAAATCCTTTTCCCGCTACACCAATTCCTGCGATATTCAGTTTGTCGCTGGGTGCGATAAATCCTTTGCCCAATACATGGCGCGGAACGATAAAGAAGCTTCCGGCAGCAGCAATGGCGCCTGCCTTAAGAAACTCCCGTCGGGATCTCATAGGTTTTTCTGCTTTTTCCATTTTTGAATTATTAAGGTTGTGTAATCTACTTAAAAACGCAAAGTTTTTAAAGGGGATATAGATAGTCTGAAAAACATGAATCGCTGTAGGTTTTATTAACGTTTCGGACGGATTTATTAACGTTTCGTCTAATACAAAATTTAATTATGGATAATAATCACAATGTTTGCTTAAAAAATATATTTCTATGATTGTTTTTATGGTGTTGACAATAGGCTTTCTTTTAAATCTTCTGGTTACAAGACTTTATTTTAAACAAGCCAAAGTCGATTTAAGTGGCAGGATTGCTTTAAGTGTAATGCTTCTTTTTGCAGCCATTGGGCATTTTAAATTTCCGGAAGGAATGGCATTAATGATCCCTGATTTTATCCCTTATAAAATAGAATTGATCTACCTGACAGGTGTTATAGAAATTATGGCGGCCATAGGTTTATTGGTTAAGAAAACAAGAAGACTTACTGGCATACTGTTGATTGTTTTCTTCATAATCATTTTGCCAGCCAACATCAATGCCACTCTGCATCATCTTGATTATCAAACGGGTACAAATGACGGCCCTGGGCTTTCTTACTTATGGTACAGAATTCCATTTCAATTGGTGTTGATTTTATGGGCTTACTGGTTTGGAGTTAGGGAGGTTGAAAAATAATTAGTAAAGAGGTGAACAGAAAGTAAAGCCGTAAAAAGATGGATTAAACTGAATTTAATATCTTTAATTTTGAGGTTAATTGAAGATATTAAAAAAAATAAACCTTAAGTGCCCTAACCTAAAAAATGAGCAAAGCCTACATTTATAACAAGAATTTTAAAGGAATAAACTTTTCAAAAGATAAGCTGCCCATTGGAGAATATGAAAATTGCACTTTCGTCAATTGTATATTCTCCGGTTCAGATTTGTCCATTATAAACTTCACAGAATG